>NZ_LMMI01000001.1:0-405000 GCF_001422775.1 Methylobacterium sp. Leaf87
TGCTCTTCCGATCTAACTACCAGTTCACCCCGGGCTCCGGCKTCGTCGTCGGYGTCGAGGCCGACGCCCAGTACGTCGACTTCGGGCGTGAGCGGAACCGCTTCTCCGCCACCGGCCCCCTCGCCGCCCAGCAGGTCTTCAACCCGGCCGGCGTCTCCAGCCTCGACTACTTCGGCACCGTCCGCGGTCGCCTCGGCTACGCCTTCGACCGCACCCTCGTGTACGGCACCGGCGGCTTCGCCTACGGTTCGGGCGGCGGACGCGAGTTCGGCCTGAACAGCGGCAGCCGCGACAGCTTCCAGACCGGCTGGGCTGCCGGCGGTGGCATCGAGTACGCGCTCCCCACSGACTCGTTCTTCAACTTCTTCAAGTCCTCGGCCGTGACGTTCAAGGTCGAAGGCCTGTACGTCAACCTCGAGCAGAACAACCGCAACGCCGGCGCCTTCGCCGTCAACAACGCCGGCGCGACCATCTTCACCAACAGCCCCGGCGTCGTCCTGGCCAGCGGTGGCCGTCAGGTCCGCGACACCGAGTTCGCCGTCGTCCGCGCCGGCCTGAACTACAAGTTCGGCTCGTACTAGGACCCGACCGGCGCTCCCTCGGAGCGCCACCGGACTCCCGTCATCGTGAGAAGCCCGGCCGAAAGGCCGGGCTTTTTCGTGTNAGTTCGGCTCGTACTAGGACCCGACCGGCGCTCCCTCGGAGCGCCACCGGACTCCCGTCATCGTGAGAAGCCCGGCCGAAAGGCCGGGCTTTTTCGTGTTCCGGCGCACGCCCGTGACGGATCGATGCATCCGAACGGCGGAGTTTGCGTTGAGCCCCTGACAAAAGCCCACGGCGTTCCCCATCTGTGAACCGCTCGCGCGGTGAGAACGCCGCCGGCTTGGCCCCAGGAGGACAACTCCATGAACAGCGAAGAACGCGACGTCATCGGCGGCATTTTCCAGCGCCTGGAGCAGGCGGCGAGCCAGCCCCGCGATCTCGAAGCCGAGCGCTTCATCGCCGACAAGCTGCGTGCCCAGCCCTACGCACCCTACGCGATGGCGCAGCTCATCTACGTGCAGGAGGAGGCGATCAAGAGCCTCAACCAGCAGCTCGAACAGGCCAAGCAGGCAGGCCAGCAGCAGCCCCAGGGCGGCGGCGGGTTCCTGTCGAGCATCTTCGGCGGCGGGTCCTCGCGCCAGGAGCCGCAGCGTCCGGCCGGTCAGGCCTGGGGCAGCCCCGGCCAGCAGCAGCCGGGCTATGGCCAGCCGCAGCCCGGTTACGGCCAGCAGCCGGGCTATGGCGGTCCGCAGCAAGGCGGCCCGTGGGGCGGCCAGCAGCAGGCGGCCCCGGCGCGCGGCGGCGGCTTCATGGCGACCGCGCTGCCGATGGCGGCGGGTGCGGCCGGCGGCATGCTCCTCGGAAGCGCCCTGTCGAACGCCTTCGCGGGCGGCCATTCCTCCCTCGGCAGCGCGGCAGCGGCCGGTCTGCCGGCCTCCGGTGCTGCGGCGGGCGGTGATTCCGACCTCGGCTCGGCCTTGGGCGGCGGCGGCGACTTCCAGGAGGCGTCGTTCGGTGGTGATGCGGGCGACGATTTCGGCGGCGACCTCGGCGGCGGTGGCGACGACGACTGGGTGTGAGATCGGCTCCGGCCGCCCCCTCCGGGCGGCCGGGCTTCGATTCCCGAAAGGATCGGCTCCGGGTAAGGGGCCGATCCTTTCTACGTTTCGAGGGGCTTCGTTCCCGCGCCCGTCTGCCTGCCTTCAGAGCACCTCGACGCGGGTGCCCACGGGGGTGCGCTCGTACAGATCGATGACGTCCTCGTTCATCATCCGGATGCAGCCCGACGAGACCGATTGGCCGATGGTGTGCGGCTCGTTGGTGCCGTGAATGCGATAGAGCGACGAACCGAGGTAGAGCGCCCGCGCGCCGAGCGGGTTGCCGGGCCCTCCGGCCATGTGGCGCGGCAGGTCGGGACGACGCCGGATCATCTCCGACGGCGGGGTCCAGTCGGGCCATTCCCGCTTCTGGCTGATGGACTTGAGGCCCGACCAGGCGAAGCCCGGGCGGCCGACGCCGATGCCGTAGCGGATCGCCTTCCCGCCGGGCTGGACGAGGTAGAGGAATTTCCCCGGCGTATCGACCACGATGGTGCCGGGACGCTGGCCGCCGTCATACGCAACGACCTGACGGGCGAAGCGCGGGTCCGCTGCCCGGCCGATGGTTTCGGCACCCTGCTGTCCGTAGGCCGGCCCCGGCTCACGCCCATAGGCCTGGGGTGCGCGTCCGTAGGCCTCGGGCGCACGCCCATAGGCTTCGGGAGGACGCCCGTACATCTGCGGTGTGCGTCCGGACTCCTCCGGGCGCGCTTCGACCGGCGGCAGGGCGGCGAGGCGGACCCGCGGCGGCACGGGGACGGCCGGCGGCATGGCTTCGGGCACACGGTCCCCCGACGAGAGACGGCGCATGGGCGCCGCCTCGTAGCGGCCCCCGGCCGGTGCAGGGGGCGGGGCATCGCTCATCAGGAATTCGATGAGGCCGCCGCCGTAGCGGCCCGGCGCCGCCTGCGCCGCCGCCGGGCTGGCCCCCACGGTGATTCCCACGGTGATTCCCATGGCCAACGCCACGCCGGCCACGCACCCTTCGATCCGCATGATCTTCCCCCGACACACCCGACCCGATGGGGTCCCGTCTCGGGCCAGGATCGCGTCGGGCGGGTCGGCGTCCGGTGAAGGAACGTGGTGAATCCTTCACGAGACCGGTCCTCGACGGCGCCGGAACCGATTCAGCGTGAACGGGTGGTAAAGGTTGCCCAACCGTTGCGGCATTCAAGAAATGGCAACCAGTTTGGCCGATGGTCCCTTCGCTGAACTCTGGCGGGCTTGATCTCACCGATGACCACGAAACGTTACCGCATCGAAGACAGCCTCGGCCTCGCCGCGAGCGCTCCCACGCCCGCACCGGAGGCGGCCGTCGCGTCCGAGGCGGTGGCCCTCAACAACACCCGCCTCGAAGAGATCCTGTCGGCGATCCAGGACCTGCGCCGCGTCACCCAGACGAGCACCGTGGAGACGGTGGAGGCCTGCCGGCGCGAGCTGAGCGAGGCCTTCGCCATGCGCTCCGAGCTCGACATCATGAAGGATGCGATCACCCGCACCAAGCAGGAGATCGCGACCCTCTACCGCTCGGAGAACACCGGCAAGGGCATGCGCCGGGTGGCGGGCGAGCTCGACGCCGTGGTCGATTCCACCGAGCAGGCCACGAGCACGATCCTCGGCGCCATTGAGGAGATCGAAACCAACGCCAGCATGCTGCGCGCCATGACCACCACCATGGCGGGGCGCGAGAACATCGACGCCATCCTCGAGCGCGTGGTCGTCGCCTTCGAGGCGTGCAACTTCCAGGATCTCACCGGCCAGCGCATCAACAAGATCGTCGGCGTGCTGAAATTCATCGAGGAACACCTCGACCGGATGATCGACGCCTGGGGCGGCCTCGACACCTTCAGCGAACTCCTCGGCGTCAACGGCGGCAAGATCGACATCGAGGACGAGAACTCGCTTCTCAACGGGCCGAAGCTCGACGGCGATGCCGGCCACGTCGACCAAGGCGACATCGACGCGCTGTTCGACTGATCGCCCCTTCCCTCACGAATCCACGCGGCTTAGATCAGGCTAATGAGCCGCGAAAAGAGCCGCGAAACCAAACGCGAGACCCCGAACGGCCAGAGCCTCGGGGACGCTCCGCCGGAGGATCTCGACGCCATGGACGAGGCGGAGGACGCCTCCGAACTCGCTCCGGACGACGACGCGCCCGAGATCGACTTCGATTTCGAGGAGGGCGCGGTCAAGGCCGGGACGGAGATCATCCGCCGGTTCTGGACCACCCTGCCCTCGGGCCCGGGCGTCTACCGGATGTTCGACGCGAAGGGCGACGTCCTCTACGTCGGCAAGGCGAAGAACCTGAAGGCCCGGGTCGGCTCCTATGCCCGCGGACAGGCGCATTCGAACCGCATCGCCCGGATGATCTCGCAGACGGCGGCGATGGAGTTCGTCACCACCGCCACGGAGACCGAGGCGCTGCTGCTCGAGGCCAACCTCATCAAGCAGCTGAAGCCGCGCTTCAACGTCCTGATGCGGGACGACAAGTCGTTCCCCTACATCCTCGTCACGGCCGATTCCGAAGCCCCGCAGATCGTCAAGCATCGCGGCGCCCGCCGGCGCAAGGGCAGCTATTACGGGCCGTTCGCCAACGTCTGGGCCGTCAACCGCACGGTCAACGCGCTCCAGCGCGCCTTCCTGCTGCGCACCTGCACGGACAGCTACTACGAGAACCGCACCCGGCCGTGCCTGCTCTACCAGATCAAGCGCTGCGCCGGTCCGTGCACGGGCGAGATCGCCCTGCCGGAGTACCAGGCGCTCGCCGACAACGCGAAGGCGTTCCTCGCCGGCAAGTCCAACGCCGTGAAGGACCGTATGCGCGAGGAGATGCAGGCGGCCTCGGAGGTGATGGAGTTCGAGCGCGCCGCCCGTTTTCGCGATCGGATCTCGGCCCTTTCGGCGATCCAGGGGACGCAAGGAGTCAACACCCAAGGCGTCGAGGAGGCCGACGTGTTCGCCCTCGATGAGCAGGCGGGGCAGTTCTGCATCGAGGTGTTCTTCTTCCGCAACTTCCAGAACTGGGGCAACCGCGCCTACTTCCCCAAGGCCGACCGCAGCATGACGGCCGACGAGGTGCTGGCCTCGTTCATGGGCCAGTTCTACGACGACAAGCCGGCCCCACGTCTCGTCCTCGTGTCCCACGTCATCGAGGATGCGGAGCTGCTCGCCGCCGCCCTGTCGAGCCGCACGGACTACCGGGTCGACATCCATCTGCCCCAGCGCGGCGAGCGCAAGAACCTCGTCGAGTATGCCCAGCGCAACGCCAAGGAGGCCCTGGGGCGGCGCCTCGCCGACACCGCCTCCCAGGGCAAGCTGCTGGTGGCCCTCGGGCAATCGTTCGGCTTGGCCGCCGCGCCCCGGCGCATCGAGGTCTACGACAACTCGCACATCATGGGCACGAACGCGGTGGGCGGCATGATCGTCGCCGGGCCGACGGGCTTCGCCAAGACCCATTACCGCACCTTCAACATCAAGTCCGAGGAGCTGACCCCGGGCGACGATTACGGGATGATGCGCGAGGTGCTGCAGCGCCGCTTCAAGCGCCTCGTGAAGGAGAACCCGCGGACGCCCGCCCAGGCCGAGGCGGCGGATGGGGAGCCGGC
The DNA here is from genome assembly GCF_001422775.1 of Methylobacterium sp. Leaf87. NCBI lineage: Bacteria > Pseudomonadati > Pseudomonadota > Alphaproteobacteria > Hyphomicrobiales > Methylobacteriaceae > Methylobacterium > Methylobacterium sp. Leaf87. The sequence goes on from NZ_LMMI01000001.1 coordinate 5,246, forward strand.
GGCCGTCGCTGCGCCGGAGGCCGACACCGAGACCATGCCGGCCTGGCCCGATCTCGTCCTCATCGACGGCGGCAAGGGCCAGTTGGACGCCGCACGCACGGCCCTGGAGGAGATGGGCGTCACCGACGTGGCGCTGGTCGGCATCGCCAAGGGGCGCGACCGCGACGCCGGCCGCGAGACCTTCTTCGTGCCGGGGCGCCCGCCGTTCAAGCTGCCGCCGCGCGACCCGACCCTGTACTTCGTCCAGCGCCTGCGCGACGAGGCCCACCGCTTCGCCATCGGCACCCACCGGGCCAAGCGCAAGCGCGAGATGATGGTGAACCCGCTCGACGAGATCGCCGGCATCGGTCCGACGCGCAAGCGCGCGCTCCTGCACCATTTCGGAACCGTGAAGGCGATCCAGCGGGCGGCGTTCGAGGATCTGGCGAAGACGCCCGGCGTCAACGCCGCCACGGCCCGCGCCGTCTACGACTTCTTCCACGCCCAGACCTGAGGGCGCCGGACCAGCATGAGCGAGGCACAGCGGTTGACCCCCACTCCGCCCCATGGTTTCACCGCGCCGATGGAGCCGACCCCCACCCGCCGCCGTTCGCCGGCCTGGACGCTCGCGAACTGCCTGACCTACGGGCGGCTCGTGGCCGTGCCCATCGTCGTCGCCCTGCTGTACTGGCCCGTCGAGCACACGGCCCGGTTCGCGGCCCTCGGCGTCTACATCCTCGCCGCCATCACCGACTACCTCGACGGCTACGTGGCGCGGACCTACGACCAATCCTCGGCGCTCGGCCGCATGCTCGACCCCATCGCCGACAAGCTGCTGGTGGCCGCCTGCCTCCTCATGCTCACCGCCGATGGCACCATCCATGGCTGGACCCTGTGGGCCGCCATCGTGATCCTGTGCCGGGAGATCCTGGTCTCGGGCCTGCGCGAATATCTCGCCGAACTGAAGGTCGGCGTGCCGGTGAGCCGGGTCGCCAAGTGGAAGACCACCCTGCAGCTCGTGGCCATCGGTTTCCTCGTGGCGGGCCCGGCCGGCGAAACGATCCTGCCGGGCACGGTGCAGACCGGGACCTACCTGCTGTGGATCGCCGCGGCCCTGACGCTCTATACGGGGTGGGATTACATGCGGGCGGGCATCAAACACGTCATCGACGACCCGCGCTGAGAGATGGTCTCATGAAGCTCGTCTACTTCGCCTGGGTGCGCGAACGCGTCGGCAAGGCCGAAGAGGTGGTGGACCTGCCGGGCGACCTCGCCACGGTGGCGGATCTCCTGCGCTGGCTGGGCGGCCGGGGCGAGGAATACGCCTACGCCTTCGAGGGGGACGGCGTCGTGCGCGTCGCCATCGACCGTGTTCACGCCAAGCCCGACGCGCCCCTGGCGGGCGCATCCGAGATCGCGTTCTTCCCGCCCATGACCGGCGGCTGAGAACAGGACCGACGGCTGAGGATCAGCCCGCGACGGCGCGCTCGCGCAGGCGCTGCATCACCGCCTCCGGGGTCGCGTAGGCTTCCTGATGCACGGCGCTCCAGTAGCGCAGGGCGTCGAGTTCGATGGGCGCGCCCGTGACGGCGCAGCGCACGAAGCGGCCGGGCTTCACCACCCGCATGGTGCCGTCGCCGTACTCCACCGTCGCCTCGCCCGACGCACTCCGTTCAAACCGACCCAGCATCGCCGTCCGTCCCTGCCGCCATCCTCGTCCCTCGCGTCTTAAAAGGCCGGTGGCGCCCTGTCGATGATCCCTCGACAGGGCTCCGGCATCGGTGCCAAACATCGCGCATGGACCCCGATCTCCAGAGCCTGTTCGACGCCGCCCGCGTCGCCCGCGCGCGGGCTTACGCGCCGTACTCGCGCTTTGCCGTCGGAGCCGCCCTGCGGGACGCGGACGGCCGGGTCCATGCCGGCTGCAACGTCGAGAACGCGGCCTATCCGGTGGGCTCCTGCGCCGAGGCCGGGGCCATCGCCGCCATGGTGGCGGAGGGCGGGCGGGCGATCCGCACACTGCTGGTGTTGGGGCCCGGCCCCGGCCTCGTCACCCCCTGCGGCGCCTGCCGCCAGCGCATCCGTGAATTCGCCACGCCCGGCGCTGTGATCCACGTGGCCGACGACGACGGCATCCGCGCCCGGTTCACCCTCGGCGCCCTGCTGCCGGACTCGTTCGGGCCGGAGAACCTGACCGATGCCTGACGGGGCCGGGCTCGCTGCGACGGTCGATCGCCTGCGCATGCAAGGGTTCGCAGGACCGTTCGCCTGCGCCATCGTGACCGGCACCGGCCTCGGCGCCCTGGTGGAGCGCCTCACCGACGCCTACGCACTGTCCTATGGGGAGATTCCAGGCTTTCCCGCACCCGGCGTCAGCGGCCATGGCGGGCGGCTCCATGCCGGGCGGCTCGGTGGGCGCCGCGTCCTGGTGTTCGAGGGCCGCGCCCATGCGTACGAGATCGGGAACGCCGCCGCCATGCGGGTGCCCCTCGGTGTCGCGCGGGCGCTGGACGCCCGCGCCCTTCTGCTGACCAACGCCGCCGGGTCGCTTCGGCCCGAGGCCGGTCCGGGCCAGCTCGTGGCGCTCAGCGACCACATCAACCTGTCCGGCCTCAATCCGCTCATCGGGGAGGCGAGCGAGGCACGCTTCGTCCCCATGGTGGGCGCCTACGATTCGAATCTGCGGAAGACGCTGCACGCCGCGGCCGTATCCTGCGGCCTGGTCCTGCACGAGGGCGTCTACGCGTGGTTCTCGGGCCCCAGCTTCGAGACGCCGGCGGAGGTCCGCATGGCCGGGATCCTCGGCGCCGACCTCGTCGGCATGTCCACGGTGCCGGAGGCGATCCTCGCCCGCTTCCTCGGCCTGCCCGTGGCGGCGGTCTCGGTGGTCACCAACCTCGCCGCCGGCATCGGCGACGGCGACCCGCACCACGACGAGACCAAGGCCGTGGCGGCGCGGGCGGCCGCCGACCTCGCCCGCCTCGCCGAAGCCTTCGTCGCCCGCCTGCCGGAGCCCCACGCATGACCGACGCTTCGATCGCGCGGCGCGCCCTCCCGCTCCTCGACCTGACCGACCTGGGCGACACCTGCACCGAGGCGGCCATCGACGCCCTGTGCACGGCCGCCCGCGCCAGCGGCGTCGCGGCAATCTGCGTCTGGCCCCGGTTCGTCGCGCAGGCCGCCCGGCTCCTCGCCGGATCGGGCGTGGCGGTGGCGACCGTGATCAATTTTCCGGCCGGGGGCGAGGATGCGGCGCGGGCCGTCGCCGACACCCGCGCGGCCCTGGCGGACGGCGCCGACGAGATCGACCTCGTCCTGCCCTATCGCGCCCTCCGCGAAGGCCGCCCCGAACCGGCGCGCGCGATGGTCTCGGCCGTGCGGGACGCCTGTGGGCCCGCCTGCCTCAAGGTGATTCTGGAAACCGGCGAACTCGCCACGCCGGAGCTGATCGAAGGGGCGAGCCGCCTCGCCCTCGCGGCGGGTGCAGACATGATCAAGACGTCCACGGGCAAATCCGCCGTCTCGGCGACCCCGGAAGCGGCCGAGATCATGCTGGTCGCCCTCCGGGAGACCGGCGGCGAACACGGCCTCAAGGTCTCGGGCGGCATCCGGACCGTGGCCGACGCCGCCCTGTATCTCGCCCTCGCCGACCGCATCATGGGGCCGGATTGGGCGACGCCCAGAACCTTCCGCATCGGCGCGAGCGGCCTGCACGCCGCCCTCATCGCCGCCCGGGACCCCAGGCCATGATGCTGCCGCAGGAAATCATCCGGGCGAAGCGGGACGGGCTCGCCCTCGATCCGGCCCGCATCGCCGACTTCATCGCCGGCCTGACCGATGGGCGCGTCACCGAGGGCCAGGCGGCGGCCTTCGCCATGGCGGTGTTCTTCCGCGGTTTGTCCCTGGACGAGCGCGTCGCCCTGACCCGGGCGATGACGCATTCGGGCACGGTGCTGCGCTGGGACCTGCCGGGCCCCGTCCTCGACAAGCATTCCACCGGCGGCGTCGGCGACGCGGTCAGCCTCGCCCTGGCGCCCCTGGTGGCGGCCTGCGGCGGCTACGTGCCGATGATCTCGGGGCGCGGCCTCGGGCACACGGGCGGCACCCTCGACAAGCTCGGGGCCATCCCGGGCTACGAAGCGCGGCCGGACCTCGACCGGTTCCGCCGGGTCACGAAGGACGTCGGCTGCGCCATCATCGGCCAGACACCCGACCTCGCGCCGGCCGATGCCCGGCTCTACGCCATCCGCGACGTCACCGGCACGGTGGAATCCCTCGATCTCATCACGGCGTCGATCCTGTCGAAGAAGCTCGCCGCCGGCCTCGACGGCCTGGTGATGGACGTGAAGGTCGGCTCGGGGGCGTTCATGGCCGAACCGGACCAGGCGCGGGGGCTCGGCGAAGCCATCGTCGGCGTGGCGGGCGGGGCCGGCCTTCCGACCGTTGCCCTCATCACCGACATGGACTCGCCCCTCGCCTCGGCGGCGGGCAACGCCCTGGAGGTGGCCTACACCCTGGATTATCTCGGCGGGCGTGCGCGGGAGCCCGCGTTCCATGCCATCACCGTCGAACTCGGCGCCGAGATGCTGATGCTGGGCCACCTCGCGGACAGCTTGCCCGCCGCGCGGACGCGATTGGAGGAAGCCCTCGATTCCGGGCGTGCCCTGGCGATCTTTTCCCGCATGGTGGCGGCGCTCGGTGGCCCGGCCGACCTCGCCGAGCGTCCTGGGCAGTACCTCGCCAGGGCCGCCGTCGTGCGGACCGTGACGGTGCCGGAGGCCGGCGTCATCCGCCGGGCGGCGACCCGCGACATCGGTCTCGCCGTCATCGGCCTCGGCGGTGGCCGGACCCGGCCGCAGGACGCCATCGACCCCGCCGTGGGGTTCACCGGCCTCGCAAGGGCCGGCGACGCGGTCGGTCCCGACCGGCCGCTCGCCACGATCCACGCAAGGGACGCCGCCTCGGCGGACCGGGCCGAGGCGGCCCTGCGAGCGGCCTACCTGATCACGGCCGAGCCTCAGCCGGCCGATGCCCTGCTCCGCGACAGGATCGCCTGACCGATCAGTACCGGTCGTAACCCCGGCCGCGGCCGTCGTGATGATGGTGGTGATGGTGGCCCCAGTGGCGCCGGCCGTAGCCACGGTCGTGATCCCAGCCGCGATGGTGACCACCCCAGCCGCGGTCATGGCCGCGATGATGATGCCCGCGATCGTAGCCCCGGTGACCGTAGCCGTCATGATCGTAGACGGGCACGAACTCGGCTTGCGGTCCGACATCGGCGAACGGCAGCGCTTGGGCACCGCCGATGCCGAGGCCGATCGCGAGGGCGAGGCCGGCGGCGAGGCGGCGGCTTCGGACGAGCAGCGTGTGGGGGCGAAAAGCCATGACGGTCTCCCGGTCTCAGGGGGTCGACGACATCTCGACCCCGTCAGGAGAACCTAGATCGCGACGGCTGAACGCCGTGGCCGGGAGCCGTTCAGCCCTGCGTCAGGGACGGCGATAGGCCCAGACGCGCGCCGGCGGCAGGTTGAGCCAGACGCGGTTGGAACGGCTCGCCGTATAGGTCCCGGCATCGCAGCGCTCGGGAATCGGCGGAACCACCGCGTAGGTGAACTGCACGAAGGGCGCTCCCGCATGCATCATGGCGTGGGCGGCGTTGAGGAGCTTGAGACGCTGTTCCAGGGGCTTGGTGAACAGCGGAAGGCTCGACACCGTGGCGGCGGCCTTTTCGTGGACGAGGGCCCCGAGGGTGGCGGTGATGTCGTAGGCATCGCCCTGCACCACGGTGGCCCGGGGAAACCGCGTCCGCAGCAGCCGGCAGAAATCCGGGTTGTACTCGACCAGGATCAGGCGCTCCTGCTCGATGCCCCGTCGCACGAGGGCTTCCGTCACCGGACCCGTACCCGGCCCGAGTTCGATGACCGGCCCGGCCATGCGCGGATCGACGTAGGACGCCATGGTGCGGGCGAGCATCTTGCCCGACGGGGTCACCGACCCCGTGACGAGGGGACGCTCGAACCAGGAGCGCAGGAAGCGGGCCTCGTCCTCCAGCGGATCGCGCCGCACGCGCGGGGCCCCGGGCGCACCCTGAAGAGCGCCGAGGGCGGCTTGGAGTTTGGTGCTGGGACGGCGGAGCGGCGGCAAGACCCTAGGCCCTCAGATCACGGTTTGGGAAGGAAAGGCTAGACGCCGAAGGCCGTGTACAGTCAAGCCGCATCGGCGCTTTGCCCCCGGGTCCGGTCGTGCGTTCGGTCGAGCGGTGCGGCCCAGCCACAATCATAACCGGGCTCGCGGCCGTTCGATCCCGCACCGTGTTCACTGTCGGGCGGTACCGCCGAGTCCGTCGAAGAACTCGCGGACCTTGGAGAAGAAGCCCGCGCTCTCGGGGTGGTTCTCGTCGGAAGCCGACTGACCGAATTCCTGCAGTAGCTCGCGCTGGCGCTTGGTCAGATTCTGCGGCGTCTCGACGAACACCTGGATGTAGAGGTCGCCGACCTCGCGGGCGCGCAGCACCGGCATGCCCTTGCCCTTGATGCGGAACTGCTTGGCCGTCTGGGTGCCGGCCGGGATCCGCACCTGGGTCTGCGAGCCGTCGATGACCGGCACGGTGATCTCGCCCGACAGGGCCGCCGTCACCATGTTGATCGGCACCCGGCAGAACAGGTCGGCGCCGTCGCGCTGGAAGAATTCGTGCGGCTTGATCGAGAGGAACACGTAGAGGTCGCCTGCCGGGCCGCCGCGCAGGCCGGTCTCGCCCTCGCCGGCGAGACGGATGCGCAGGCCGTCGTCGACGCCCGCCGGCACGTTGATCGACAGGGTGCGCTCGCGCGTGACGCGGCCGGCGCCCGAGCAATTGCCGCACGGATCGTCGATGACCTCGCCGCGTCCGTGGCAGTTCGGGCAGGTCCGCTCGATGGCGAAGAACCCCTGCGCGGCGCGTACGCGGCCGTAGCCGCCGCAGGTCTGGCACGGGCGCGGCTTCGAGCCGGCCTTGGCACCCGACCCCGAACATACCTCGCAGGTCACGGCGGTCGCCATCTTGATGGTCTCCGCCTTGCCGGCGAAGGCCTCCTCCAGGGAGATCTCGAGGTTGTAGCGCAGGTCAGCGCCGCGCTCGCGGGTGGAGCCGCCGCGTCCGCCCGCGCCGGCTCGCGCACCGCCGGGGGCCGCGCGTCCGTCGCCGAAGAAATTGTCGAAGATGTCCGACATGAAGTCGCCGAACTCGTTGCCGAATCCGGGACCGCCCCCGCCGCCGCCCTGCTGGAACGCGGCATGGCCGAAGCGGTCGTAGGCTGCGCGCTTCTGGCCGTCGGTCAGGGTCTGGTAGGCCTCGTTGACTTCCTTGAACTTGACCTCGGCCTCCGCATTCCCGGGATTGCGATCGGGATGGTAGGTCATGGCGAGCTTGCGGAAGGCGACTTTCATCTCGCCGTCGGTCGCGGTCTTGGCGACGCCAAGAATCTCGTAATAGTCCCGCTTCGACATACCCGCCCTCAAAAGTCGTTCGGCGCGCCGGCATCCACCGGGGACCGCACCGTCATCTGACCAGACATGGCGAGGGGCCGGATTACTCCGACCCCCCGTTTCTCAAGGGGCGTTATGCCCGCTTCTTCTGGTCCTTGTCATCGACTTCCTGGAAGTCGGCGTCGATGACGTCGTCCTTCTTGGCTTCGCCGGCCGGCGCCTCGGCCCCGGCCTCACCGCCCTGGTTGGCCGCGTACATGGCCTCGCCGAGCTTCATCGACGCCTGCATCACGTCGGTTGTGCGAGCCTTGATGGTCTCGACGTCGTCGCCTTCGAGGGCCGTGCGCAGCGCCGTAATGGCGGTCTCGATGGCACCCTTGTCGTCGGCCGAGACCTTGTCGCCGTACTCCTTGACCGACTTCTCGGTGGCGTGGACGAGGCTCTCGCCCTGGTTCTTCACCTCGACGAGCTCGCGACGCTTCTTGTCCGCTTCGGCATTGGCCTCGGCATCCTTGACCATCTTCTCGATATCCGCATCCGAGAGGCCGCCCGAGGCCTGGATGCGGATCTGGTGCTCCTTGTTCGTCGCCTTGTCCTTGGCCGTCACGTTGACGATGCCGTTGGCGTCGATGTCGAAGGTCACCTCGATCTGCGGCATGCCGCGCGGGGCCGGCGGAATGCCCATGAGGTCGAACTGGCCGAGCATCTTGTTGTCGGCCGCCATCTCGCGCTCACCCTGGAAGACCCGGATGGTGACGGCGTTTTGGTTGTCCTCGGCCGTCGAGAAGGTCTGGGACTTCTTCGTCGGGATGGTGGTGTTGCGGTCGATGAGGCGGGTGAACACGCCGCCCAGGGTCTCGATGCCGAGCGACAGCGGGGTGACGTCGAGGAGGAGAACGTCCTTCACGTCGCCCTGGAGCACGCCGGCCTGGACCGCCGCGCCGATGGCCACGACCTCGTCGGGGTTGACGCCCTTGTGGGGCTCCTTGCCGAAGAACGACTTCACCACTTCCTGGATCTTCGGCATGCGGATCATGCCGCCGACGAGCACGACCTCGTCGATCTCGGAGGCCGAGACGCCCGCATCCTTGAGGGCCTTGCGGCAGGGCTCGATGGTGCGCTGGACGAGATCGTCCACGAGGGACTCGAACTTGGCGCGGCTGAGCTTGAGCGCGAGGTGCTTCGGCCCGGAGGCGTCGGCCGTGATGTAGGGCAGGTTGATCTCGGTCTGGGTCGCGGAGGACAGCTCGATCTTGGCCTTCTCGGCGGCTTCCTTGAGGCGCTGGAGCGCGAGCTTGTCCTTCGTCAGGTCGATGCCCTGCTCGCGCTTGAACTCCGCCGCGAGGTACTCGACCACGCGGTTGTCGAAGTCCTCGCCGCCGAGGAAGGTGTCGCCGTTGGTGGACTTCACCTCGAACACGCCGTCGCCGATCTCCAGGATCGATACGTCGAAGGTGCCACCGCCGAGATCGTACACCGCGATGGTGCCGGCCTTCTTCTTGTCGAGGCCGTAGGCCAGCGCCGCGGCGGTGGGCTCGTTGATGATGCGCAGCACTTCGAGGCCGGCGATCTTGCCCGCGTCCTTGGTGGCCTGGCGCTGGGCGTCGTTGAAGTAGGCGGGCACGGTGATGACGGCCTGCGTCACCGGCTGGCCGAGATGGGCTTCCGCCGTCTCCTTCATCTTCTGCAGGGTGAAGGCGGAGATCTGCGAGGGCGAATACTTCTTGCCGTCGGCCTCGACCCAGGCGTCGCCGTTGTCACCGCGGACGATGTTGTAGGGCACGAGGCCCTTGTCCTTCTGCGTCATCGGATCGTCGTAGGTGCGCCCGACGAGGCGCTTGATGGCGAAGAAGGTGTGTTCCGGGTTGGTGACCGCCTGGCGCTTGGCCGGCTGGCCGACGAGGCGCTCGCCGTCGTCGAGGAAGGCGACGATGGACGGCGTGGTGCGCGCACCTTCCGCGTTCTCGATGACCTTGGGCTGCGAGCCCTCCATCACGGCAACACAGGAATTGGTGGTGCCGAGGTCGATACCGATAACTTTACCCATGGTGGGATCCCTCTGTTGTGCTTGGTCAAGCAGACCGCCGAGCCCCGAAGCAGCTCGGCCCATGGCGGTGAAAAACTGAGATTGGCGAGCCGGATCGCGCCCGGGCCGAACGTCGCGAAACGCTCAGGCTCGGGTCCTAATCCCGCGTCCCGCCGGATATAAGAAGGGGGATGCGGAGCCGCAAGGCGAACCGGAAACGACCCGGGGGAACCGGGCGCGCCCCCGGAGCGGATCGCGCCCGAGGGCGTTATCCCGTTCTCGCAGCGGCTCGATCCCGGCCGAGGACGCGAATTCCCACGGCCCGCCGCCGCGATTCTGTTGTAACGGCGCCACGTTCAAGCCATGGCCCCCATGGTAGGCTGACGTGTGGCCGTGTTCGTCCGCGAGTTGATCTCGCAGTTCCTGCGGCCGGCGAGCTCCCGCGGCCGGCGAGTTCCCACAGCCGGAAAGTCCCAATGCCCCCGTTGACCCGCGCCCTCCTCCTCGCACCCCTGCTGCTCGCGCCACCCAGCCCGGCCGCCGCGCAGAACTTCTTCGAGGAGCTGTTCGGGATCGGGCGCGCCGCCAAGCCGCCGGTTCCGCCCCGCGGCGTCCCGGGCGGCGTCCAGCCGGGCTCGCCCATCGCGCCGCCTCCGGGCGCCCCGGGGGATGCGCCGACGGCGGAGGTGCCGCGCGCGCCGGCGGTTCCGAAGCAGCCCGTGGTTCTCAAGGCGCCGCCGGAGGACAACGTCGTCGGCCAGGAGCTGATGCACAACGGCCTCAACGGCAGCCTGAAGCTGGAAAAGACCGGGGGCGGCACGACCGCCCGCATGACCCTGCCGGGCACCAAGGTGTCCCAGCCGAGCGAGAGCTGCACGGTGCCGTGGAACGGCGGCACGCCCACGACCCTCACGGCCGAAGGGCGACCCGACGGGCTAGCCCGCTTCGAAGCCGCCGGGGCCACCTGCCCCCTGCGCTTCGAGGTGGTGGACGGCGGTGTGCTGGTGACATCGCTCGGGGCCACGCCGATCTGCACCGTGGCGGCCGCCGATTGCGCCACCACGCCGGTGGGCCTGTGGGGGCCGGCCGCCGCGACCCTGATCCCGCGGGCGGCCGAATTCGACGGCGCGCGCGGCACGGCCGACCGCGCGGTCCGTGAGAACTACAAGCTCATGACCCAGCGGGCGCGCGGACAGGACGTCCGCCCCATCGTCACCGAGCAGGCGGCGTTCTCGTCCGACCGCGAGCAGCTGTGCCGGACCTATGCCCGGGAAGGCGCGCACGGCTTCTGCAATCTGCGCTTCACCGAAGGCCGAGCCCTCGCGCTCGCCACCCGCCTCGGCGTCAACACCGCCAGCGCCGCCCCGACGGCGGCCGCCGCCCCACGGCCGCGCCGCAAGCCGCAACCGTCCGTCGAGGGAATGAACCCGGATGCCGGCGGCGCGCCGGCTTTTCCGGAGTAGGGGTTTCGAGAGGGATCATCCCTTTGGCGGGTGCCGGGCAGAGACCGACGAAGAATCAGGGCCGGTTTCTCAAAACTCTTGCCCTGACCCGCGAGGGGCTCGCCCTTCGGACCCCGATTCAGGCGTGGCCGGCATCCATCGACAGCATGGCCGGGTCGATGCCGATGCCGCGCAGGGTGCGTTCGTACTTCGCATCGAGGGCGGTGTTGAAGATCAGCTCCGGGTCGGCCGGGCAGGTGAGCCAGCCGTTGGCCAGGATCTCGTTCTCGAGCTGGCCGGCCTGCCATCCGGCATAGCCGAGCGCCAGGACGGCGCTGGCGGGACCGGCGCCGTTGGCGATGGCCCGCAGGATATCGACGGTGGCGGTGAGGCAGATGCCGTCGTCGATGATCAGGGTCGACTGGTCGATGTGGAAATCGTCCGTGTGCAGCACGAAGCCGCGCTTGGCATCCACCGGGCCGCCCATGAGCACGGGCATGTGGCCGACCCGCTCGCGCAGGCGGATGGCGTCGAGTTCGGTGGCGATCTCGAGCTGGATCAGCAGGTCGGGCATGTTGAGGTTCTGAACCGGCTTGTTCAGGATGATGCCCATGGCTCCATCCGCCGAGTGGGCACAGAGATAGATCACCGAGCGCGAGAAGCGCGCATCCGTGAGCCCCGGCATGGCGACCAGGAACTGGCCTTCGAGGGAGGCGGGATCACCCGACTGGGACCGTGATGACTGCATACCCCATGCTACGCCCGTCGGTGCCCTTGTCCAAGGCGCAAATCCGAGAGGCGCAGCAAGGCGTTCGGCCGCGTGTGCACGGCCGTCGCGGTTGCCTCGACACGCGGGAGCCCGCGCGATAGACGGCAGGGACGTACGGGCGCGACGCCCGCAGGAGATCACCCATGACGATCCAGGTTGGCGACCACCTGCCCCAGGTCACGTTCCGCGTCAGCGGCAAGGACGGCCCCGAGGCCCGGACCACGGACGACGTGTTCAAGGGGCGTCGCGTCGTCCTCGTGGGCGTGCCCGGCGCCTTCACCCCGAGCTGCCACCGCAACCACCTGCCGGGCTTCGTCGAGAAGCAGGCCGAGATCAAGGCGCGCGGCATCGATGCCGTGGCGATCACCTCCGTCAACGATGTGTTCGTCCTCGATGCCTGGCAGAAGGCCAGCGGTGCCGAGGCCCTTGAATTCCTCGCCGACGGCAACGCCGAATTCGCCAAGGCGCTGGGCCTCGACATGGACGGCACGGGCTTCGGCCTCGGGCCGCGCTCGAAGCGCTACGCCATGCTGGTGGAGGACGGCGTCGTGCGGGTGCTCAACGTCGAGGATTCGCCGGCCAAGACCGAGATCTCCGGCGTCGACGCGCTGCTCAAGGTGATCTGACGCTTCGGTCACCCACCGAGACCATGCGGGCCCGAGGTGATCCCCCGGGCTTTTTCATGCCTCCCTGCATTCGAGGTCTGTGCCGTCGCCTGGATATGGTTTTCGCCGACGAGGCGGCCGGACCGGCCAAAAGTTCGGCAGCTCTTATCAAGCTTTCAAGATACGAATTTTAGGCGGACACTGTCGTTTCGGGAATCAACCAAGCTTTCGATAGGGAGAACGCCATGCCCTTCCGTTCCGAAACCTGTGCCATTGTCCTCATGGCTGGCCTCGCGATGTCGGCGCCGGCCTTCGCGGATGATCCGAAGGCCACGGCCCAGGCGGCGGCCGACCGCTGGGACCAGAGCTTCAACACCGGGGATATGGACGCACTGACGACGCTCTACGGCACCGACGCCGAAGTCGTCACGAAGGGGGCGCCGCTCTCGGGCGGCCCGAGCATCCAGGCCTACTTCACCAATCTGAAGTCGAAGGGGTTCGCGGATCACAAGGTGACGGTCCAGTCGGCGAAAGCGAAGGGCGACCTCCTCCTCGCCAGCGGACGCTGGGAGGCGAGCGGCCCCGGGGACGGCGGCGCCCGCAAGGTGTTCAGCGGAAACTGGGTCAACGTCCTGGAGCGCCAGGGTGACGGGTGGCGGACGGTGCTGCACACTTGGAACTGAAGCACGGCCCCGATCAGGCGCCGCGCCCGTAATCCTCGGCCCGTGTCGCCGCGCGGTGGAACGTCAAGCGGCGGTCGTATTCCAGGGGGTCCTTCGGCTGGACCAGGGCGCCCGGCGGCACGTTCAGCCAATCGACCAAGCGGGTCAGCAGGAAGCGCAGGGCCGCGCCCCGGCACAGGATCGGCAGGGCGGCGACCTCTGGCGGGGTCAGGGGCCGGACGGTCTCGTACCCGGCGATGAGGGCCGCGCCCCGGTCGCGGTCAAAAGTGCCGTCGGCCTCGAAGCACCACGCGTTGAGGCAGATGGCGAGGTCGTACGCGAAGGCGTCGGTGCAGGCGAAGTAGAAATCGATGAGGCCCGACAGGTCGTCGCCGATGAAGAACACGTTGTCGGTGAAGAGGTCGGCGTGGATCACGCCCGAGGGCAGACCGCGCGGCCAGCCGGCTTCAAGAACCGCGAGGTCGCCGCGCACTCGCTCGGCGAGGCCCGGCGCCACGCCGTCGGCCTGGGGTTCGGCGCCCCGGAACAGCGGACCCCAGGCTTCGACCGAGAGGCTGTTGTCGCGCCGCATGGGAAAATCGCTGCCGGCGGCGTGCAGGCCCGCCAGCGCCCCGCCCAGCGCGCGGCAATGGTCGGGATTCGGCCGTTTGACCGAAACGCCTTCGAGGAAGCTGACGATCACCGCCGGACGGCCGCAGAGTTCGCCGAGCGCCACGCCGGCGCGGTTGCGGATCGGCTGCGGGCAGGCGAGGCCGCGCGCGGCGAGATGCTCCATGAGGTTGAGGAAGAACGGCAGGTCGTCCAGGCGCACCCGCTTCTCGTACAGGGTGAGGATGTAGGCGCCGGCCGTGGTGTGTACGAAGAAGTTGGTGTTCTCGACGCCCTCAGCGATGCCCTTGTACGAGAGCAGGGTGCCGATGTCGTAGGCGCTGAGGAAGCGGGTCAGCGCCTCGTCGGAGACCTCGGTGTAGACGGCCACGGGCGGTTCGCTCGAAGGTTCGGGGTTCAAAAAGAACAAGGGCGCCGATGGGCGCCCCTGCAGGTCGAATCGATGGAAAGGCCGCGTCTACTCGGCGGCTTCGCTGCGCAGTTCGCGCGGCAGCGGAAAGGACATGTCCTCCACCACCGTCGAGACCGTGTCCACCGTGACGGTGTAGCGGGCGGCGAAGGCGTCGATGATCTCTTCCACCAGCACTTCCGGGGCCGAGGCGCCGGCGGTGAGGCCGAGGCGGCGCACGTCCTTAAACGCCTCCCAGTCGATCTCCTCGGCGCGCAGCACGAGGCGGGTGATCGGGCAGCCGACGCGCTCGGCGACCTCGCGCAGGCGCTGCGAGTTCGAGGAGTTGGACGAGCCCACGACGATCACGGCATCGACGAGGGGGGCCACCTGCTTCACCGCCTCCTGGCGGTTGGTGGTGGCGTAGCAGATGTCGTCCTTGTGCGGCCCGGTGATGGTCGGAAACTTCTTCTTCAGGGCCTCGACGATGTGGTGCGTGTCGTCCACCGACAGGGTCGTCTGCGTCACCCAGGCGAGGTTGTCGCGGCTCTCAGGCTCGAGGGCGGCGATCTGCTCGAGGTCTTCCACCAGGGTGATGGAGCCGGCGGGCAACTGGCCCATGGTGCCGACCACCTCAGGATGGCCCGAATGGCCCACGAGGAGAACGTGGCGGCCGCGCTTGTGGTGGATCTCGGCCTCGCGGTGAACCTTGGTCACCAGGGGGCAGGTGGCGTCGATGGTGGTGAGCCCGCGCGAATCGGCGTTGTTCGGGACGGTCTTGGCGACGCCGTGGGCGGAGAAGATCACCGGGGCGGAGCCGTCCGGCACCTCGTCGAGCTCACGCACGAACACGGCGCCTTTGCGCTTCAGGCTCTCGACCACGTATTTGTTGTGGACGATCTCGTGCCGGACGTAGACCGGCGGTCCGTAGATGGCGAGCGCGCGCTCGACCACGTCGATGGCCCGTACCACGCCGGCGCAGAACCCGCGCGGGGCGCAGAGCAGAATCTCCAGGGGGGGCTTCTCCGCGCTGGCGGAGGCGGTCTGGGTGGTCGGGATTGCTTCGCTCATGATAGCCGGGATGTGGCGAGGCTGGGCCGCCCCTGTCAACCGCTCATAGCCGAAAACCGTCCCTGTGGCACGGGCGGGCGTATCAAACCTGTCGAGCGTGTCATGCAGGCCCACCCTGCATCGCCGCGTCCAGCACCGAGAAGATTCGCGGTTCGGCGCAATGGGCGACGTTGAAGCGCAGGAAGCGCGTACCCGCCCCGGAGGTGCTGAACGCCGCCCCCGGCGCCAGCACCACGCCCTGGCCGAGCGCGCGGCGGGCGACGTCGCCCGAATCGAGGCCTTCCGGCAGGGCGGCCCACAGGAACAGGCCGCCGCGCGGCTCGGTCCAGAGCGTCAAGCCTGCCGCTTCCAGGCGCCGCGCCGCGAGGCCACGATCGCGGGCGAGCTTTTCGCGAACCTCCGAAAGGTGGCGGCGATAGGTGCCGTCGGTGATCAGGCGATGCATGAGCAGGGCGGCGAGGTGGCCGTTGCCGAGACTCATGGCGAGCTTGAGATCGACGAGGGGCTCGATCCAGTCCGGCCGCACGGCGAGAAAGCCGCAGCGCACGGAGGCCGACAGGGTCTTCGAGAAGCTGCCGACCTGGATCACCCGCTGGAGCCCGTCGAAACCGGCGAGCCGCGGCGCCGGCTCGGGTTCGAGATCGCCGAAGATGTCGTCCTCGATGATCAGGGTGTCGTGCGCCTCCGCCAGGCGCAGCACCCGGTGGACGATGGCCGGGGCGAGGGTCGCACCCGTGGGGTTATGGAGCGCCGAGTTCGTCAGGTAGAATCGGGGACGGTGCGCCGACAGGAGCGTCTCCAGGGCCGTGAGATCCGGCCCCGTGGGCGTGAACGGCACCCCGACCACCGTGACCCGGTGGGCGCGCAGGAGCGCGTGGTAGTTGAAGTAGCAGGGGTCATCCACCACCACCGTATCGCCCGGCGCCAGGAGGAAGCGGCACAGGAGGTCGACGGCCTGCGTCGCCGAATCGAGCAGGAGGATCTGGTCGGCATCGGCGACGATGCCCTTCTCCTCCATCCGGCGCGCGATCTGGGCGCGAAGCGGGGCGAGGCCGAGGGGCTGGTCGTAGCAGACGAGGCTGCGCGTGCCCTCTCGGGCGAGGTGGCGCAGGCCGCGGCGGATCGCGTCGCCCGGCATCCACGCCGTCGGCAGCCATCCCGAGCCGGGCTTCAGCAGGTCCGGGCCGGATTGCATCGACTGACGGGTGATCCAGAGGGGATCGACGGCCCGGTCGAGTTCCGGCCCCACGGTCTTGAGGCAGAGCGGGCGGGTCTTGCCGGCGACGTAGAAGCCCGAGCCCCGCCGCGCCACGATGGCGCCCTCGGCACCGAGCCGGTCGTAGGCCTCCACCACGGTCGATTTCGACACGCCCATGGATTCGGCAAAGCTCCGCACGGAGGGCAGGCGGGCTCCGGGTGCGAGCTGGCGGCTCGCGATGCGCTCGGCGATGGCCTGGGTCACCGTCTCGACCAGGGTCGGCGGGCTCGGCGCGCGGGATTTCATCGGCACTGTCTTTCGATCTGTACGGCACTTCCTGCCGGACAATTCTGGCGAAGCGTACGGCACTGTCCCTGTCCCGAACAGCCCCCGGGCGCCAGGGTCGCGCCAGACGACGGGAGCGCGGTCATGACCGGTACGATGATACGGAATTCTGGAGGGGCGACGGTCGCGGCCCGGCAGTCCGCAGGGGACCGGGACCCTGTCCTGCACCGGGCATGGGCCGCCGCTGCCGCCGGCGTCGCAAAGCTGGCCGCCGGGGTCTCGCGCGCCGCCATCAACGCCCGGATCCTGCGTCAGCTCGGGGCCATGTCGGAGCGCGAGCTGAAGGATATCGGGCTGGTGCGCCAGGACCTGCACGATGCCGCCGCCCTGCGCCAAGACGGCGATTCCACCACCCTGCTGCTCGCCCGCCGCGAGGAACGCAAGGCCGCGCGGCGGGCCTGAGCGAGGCTGCCGATGTGGGTGCCGATTCGCACGGGGACGGCTCCGGGCCCGCATTCGGTGTCGGAGGCCGAATGGCGATCCCGGCGGAGGTGGTCTAAGACGGCGCTGCCTCAGCGTCCGTGATCGCCACGATCGGTTCGATCGGGACCGGCCATCTCCAGCCAGGACCCCCATGGCGAGCGCCGCGACCCACGTCAGCTTCCTGCCGCCCGTTCTGACGTTCCTGTCGGCGGCGGTGATCGGCGTTCCGATCTTCCGGCTCATCGGCCAGAGCGCCGTGCTCGGCTACCTCGTGGCCGGCGTGATCATCGGCCCGTTCGGCTTCTCCCTCATCGCCGAGCCCGAGACGGCGGCGAGCGTCGCCGAACTCGGCGTGGTGCTGCTGCTGTTCATCGTCGGCCTCGAACTCCAGATCTCCCGCCTTGTCTCCATGCGGCGCGACATCTTCGGCCTCGGAGCGGCGCAGCTCTTCGTCTGCACCCTGGTGCTCGCCGGCATCGGCTTCCTGTTCGGCCTGACGCCATCGGCCGCCTTCGTCATCGGCATCGCGCTCGCCCTGTCGGCCACCGCCGTCGCCCTGCAGCTCCTGGAGGAGCGCGGCGACCTCGGCACGCCCTATGGCGGCCGCGCCTTCGCGGTGCTGCTGTTCCAGGACATTTCCGTGGTGGCGATCCTCGCCCTGATGCCGCTGCTCGCCTCCACCGGGAGCGGCGGGGGCGACGGCTGGCTCCTCACCGCCCTGCAATCGACCGGCACCGTGGGCGCGGCCATCCTCGCCGTGGTCCTGGTGGGCCGTTACGGCCTCAACCCGTTCTTCGGCCTCCTCGCCGCCAGCGGCGCCCGCGAGGTGATGACCGCCGCCGCCCTCCTGGTGGTGCTCGGCACCGCCATGCTGATGGAGCATGTCGGCCTGTCCATGGCCATGGGGGCGTTCCTGGCCGGCGTGCTCCTCGCCGAATCGAACTTCCGCCATCAGCTCGAAGCCGACATCGAACCGTTCCGCGGCATGCTGCTCGGCCTGTTCTTCATGAGCGTCGGCATGTCCATCGACGGCGGCCTGCTGAAAGCCGAGTGGCCGTGGCTGCTCGGTGCCACCGCAGGCGCCATCCTGATCAAGGTCGGTCTCGTCGCCGGCCTGTTCCGGCTGTTCGGCTCGAACTGGCTCGACGCCGTGCGCGGGGGTGCGATCCTGGCGCCGGCCGGTGAATTCGCCTTCGTGCTCCTGCCGGTGGGCGGCGAGCTCGGCCTCATCGACGGACCGAGCGGACGATTCGCCATCGCGCTCGCGGCGCTGACCATGCTGGTCGGCCCGGTGGCGGCCAAGGCCCTGGACAGCGCCCTCGCGCGCCGCCGCCGCGAACCCGACCTGACGCCCGATACCATCGAGAACACGGAAGCCCGCGTCCTCGTGGTCGGCTTCGGCCGCTTCGGCCAGATCCTGACCCAGGTGCTCCTCGCCGAAGGCATCAGCGTCACGGTCATCGACAAGGACGTGGAGCAGATCCGCTCCGCCTCGCGCTTCGGCTTCCGCATCTTCTACGGCGACGGCACCCGCCTCGATGTGCTGCGCGCTGCCGGCATCGGCCGGGTCGAACTCCTGTGCGTCTGCGTCGACGAGCCGGAGGCCGCCCTGAAGATCGTCGACATCGTCCACGAGGAATTCTCCAGCGTGCGGACCTATGTGCGGGCCTACGACCGCATGCACGCCGTGGAGCTCATGAACCGGGACGTCGATTTCCAGCTGCGGGAGACCGTGGATTCCGCCCTCGGCTTCGGCCGCGCCACCCTGGAGGGCCTCGGCGTCGCGCCCGATGCGGCCGCCGCCATCGCGGAGGACGTGCGCAAGCGCGACGTCGCCCGCCTCGTCCTGCAGCAGGCGGGCGCCCTGCCGGATGCCGCGAGCTGGATGCGCGGTGCGGCGCAGATCAAGCCCGAACCGCTCACCGAACCGCAGCGCCCGTCGCGGGCCCTCAACGCCGAGACCCGCGACATCATCGGCACCAAGGCCCGCGAGGCCGCAGCCCATACCCTCGAAGTCCGGGACGTTCCCTCCGATGCTTGAAACGAACCCGGCGGCGGCCCGCTTCGTCAGCGGCTCGATCCTGCGCCACGTGGTGGTGATGAGCGCCACCGGGTCCGTCGGCCTGATGGCCCTGTTCGTCGTCGACCTCCTGTCGCTGCTCTACGTGTCGAAGCTCGGCGATCCGACCCTGACGGCGGCGGTGGGCTTCGCCACCATCGTCCAGTTCTTTGCCATCGCCATCAACATCGGCCTGATGATCGCCGCCGGGGCCCTGGTCTCGCGGGCCATCGGGGCCGGTGACGAAGCGGGTGCCCGGCGCCTGGCCACCTCCGGCACCATCCACGGCATCCTCGTCTCGGGCGTCCTCGTCGTGGCGATGCTGCCGTTCCTGCCCGTCTTCCTCACGGCCATCGGCGCCGATGCCGAAACCCTGCCGGTGGCGACCCGCTTCCTCTGGATCACCCTGCCGTCGAACCTCCTCATGGGGCCCGGGATGATGTTCTCCGGGCTCCTGCGCGCCGTCGGGGCCGCGCGTCAGGCCATGCTGGTGACCCTGGCCGGCGCCCTCGTCACCGCCGGACTCGATCCGCTCCTCATCTTCGGTGCCGGCCTCGGGGTGGACGGCGCCGCCATCACCACCTGCGTGGCGCGCGCCACCTTCGCCCTCGTCGGCCTGTGGGGCGTGCGCCGGTTCCGCATGCTCGCCCGGCCGCGGGTCGCCGACATCGTCGCCGACGCGCCCATCGTGTTCCGCATCGCCCTGCCGGCGGTGCTGACCAACCTCGCCCCGTCCGTCGCCAGCGCCTTCATCGCCCATGCGCTGGCGAAGTTCGGGGCCGTCGCCATCGCGGGCAATGTGGTCATCGACCGCCTCACCCCCGTGGCCTTCGGCGGCCTGTTCGCCCTCTCCGGCTCCATCGGGCCGATCCTCGGACAGAACTGGGGGGCTGGCCGGTTCGACCGGATGCGCGGCGTCCTGCGCGACGGCGCCCTCGTGACGGGAGCCTACGTCCTGGTGGTCTGGGCGGCGCTGTTCCTCGCCCGCGAGCCCTTGACGCGACTGTTCGAACTACAGGGGGTGGCCGCCGACCTGTTCGGGTTCTTCTGCCTCGTCAGCGGCGGGGTCTGGTTCTTCACCGGGCTGCTGTTCCTGGCCAACGCCTCGTTCAACAACCTCGGCTTCCCGTTCTACTCGACGGTGCTGAACTGGGGCCGGGCCACCCTCGGCACCGTTCCGCCCGCCCTGCTCGGCGCGCATCTCTACGGTCCCCGGGGCGTCATCGCGGGGGTCGGCCTCGGCTCGGTGTTCTTCGGCCTCGCCGGCATCGCCCTCGCCTTCCGCACGGTCGCCACCCTGGAGGCCCGGGCGGCCGCCCTTCCGGCCCCGGAACCGGAGGAGTCCCTGGCGAGCACGGACGCCTCCCTCGCCGCCGGACCGGCCCAGTCGGGGGTCCTCGTCTGAGGGCCGGGCGGCCCTGTGGAGGGCCGGGCGGGCCCTGTTGAAAAACCGCTGCATCCCGTCACGCGCCGGAAACAAAACCCTTCGGGCCACGTTCAGACTTCGATCTCCGACGAGACACGGAGCCAGTTCTCCCATCCTCAGGGTTTGACCATGATCGCCGATCGGATCTCCGCCCAGCCAGCCCAGAAGACCCACCTCGACATCTACGACACCCAGGCCCGCTCGAGCATGGCCACCCGCCTCGGCGTGTCCGAGGATCGCCTGCGCAAGGCCGTCCACATCGTCGGTTCGCGCATCTCCACGCTGACGAGCTACTTCCACAAGTAGGTCGATCCGGCCGACGAAGGAGACGCCGGAGCGGGCGTCCCTTACTCGCGAGTGGCGGTCCGCCCGCCCCTGCCCTACGTCGATCCGGCACCGCTCCCTCAGCGCCTCCGGACCGCCATGACCGTATCCACCCCCATCACCGCCGCCATCCTCGTGATCGGCGACGAAATCCTGTCCGGCCGGACGAAGGACAGGAACATCGGCACCATCGCCGATTACTGCACGGCCGTCGGGATTGATCTGCGCGAGGTCCGCATCGTCCCGGACGAGCAGGACCGCATCGTCGAGGCCGTGAACGCCCTGCGGGCGGGCCACACCTACCTCTTCACCACCGGCGGCATCGGCCCGACCCACGACGACATCACCGCCGATAGCGTCGCCGCCGCCTTCGGGGTCTCCATCGACGTCGACCAGCGCGCCGTCGCGATGCTGCTGGAGCGGCACAAGCCGGAAGACCTCAACGAGGCCCGCCTGCGCATGGCCCGGATCCCGGCCGGCGCCGACCTCATCGCCAATCCGGTCTCGAAGGCACCGGGCTTCCGCCTCGGCAACGTCTTCGTCATGGCGGGCGTGCCGGCGATCATGCAGGCGATGCTGGATTCCATCGGACCGACCCTGGAGACGGGCGCCCGCGTCCTGTCGCACACCATCGAGGCGGGACTGCCCGAAGGCACCTATGCGGGCGCCCTCGGAGAGTTGGCCAAGGCCCATGCGGGCGTGTCCATCGGATCCTATCCGTCGATGACCTCGACCGGCTTCACCAACCGGATCGTAGTCCGGGGCAGGGACCCGCAAGCCCTCGACGCGGCCAGGGCGGATGTCGAGGCCCTGGTCGCCCGTCTGCGGGCGGACGCGGGCGCCTGACGGCGCCTGTCAGGCTCGCAACGCCGGCTTCGCCTTCACCGCTGCGGCCAGGGCCTTGAGGTGACGGTTGAGGTCGGCGATCTCGTTCAGCGCGATGGTCTTGTGGCCGTCCTTGACCGCGCGCTCGATGTCGCTGACCTGCTCGGTCGCGATACGCTTCAGTTCGGCGGCGAGTTTGTCCCGTGTCATCGTCGCTCCTGTCACGGCTCGGGGTTCTCCCGGGTGATAGCGACATGGGCTTAACCGGGCGTTGTCGTGGCGTGAAACGGCGTTCGGCCGATGCCGATTTCGTGATCGGTGCGGGGAGCTTACGGAAGGCCCGGTCGCATTCCAGCGCTTGGTGTTGCGCCGCGGTCATAGGTGGGTGGCGCAGCCCAGGGTTAAGCTCCGCGCAGCCTTCAGCCCATCGCCGAGAACCCATTCCCATGTTCGCCAAGCTCCTCCTGGCCGGCACCGCAGCGATCCTCGCCGTGTCGAGCGCGTCCGCCGCCGATCTGCCGCGTCGTGCGGCGCCGCCGCCGGTGTTCACCGCCGTGCCGGTCTTCACCTGGACCGGCTTCTACCTCGGCACCCACAGCTCCTACGCCTTCAGCGACCGCCAGACGATCCGCACCACCGGCAACAACAACGGCACCGGCGGCATCACCAACACGCAGCTGAACGTCGCCCAAGGTCGTCGTGCAGGCACCTTCCGCTCCGAGCAGGACGGCATCGGCAACGTCGGTGGCGGCATCGGTTACAACTATCAGTTCACCCCGGGCTCGGGCTTCGTCGTCGGCGCCGCCACCGAGGTGACCTGGACCGACATCAGCAAGAGCTACAGCTACTTCGGTCCGGTCATCCCCGGCGTGAACACCGCCGCCGATCCGAGCAACCTGCGCCAGCGCCTCGACTACCTCGGCACGGTCACGGGCCGCCTCGGCTACGCGTTCGACCGGTTCCTCGTCTACGGAACCGGCGGCTTCGCCTACGGCAACGTCAACTACAGCGCCGGCTTCTTCAATCCGGCCGGCGCACTGGCCTATGCCGGCAAGTTCAACGGCATGGAGACCGGCTACGTCTACGGCGGCGGCATCGAGTACGCGATCCCCACGGACAGCTTCCTCAACCGCTTCAACTTCCTCGGCGGTCTCCTCGGCGCCAGCGCCGTGACCCTGAAGGCCGAGTACCTGCGCTACGACCTCGGCAGCCGCAACATCACCGTGAACACCACCGGCCTCACCGCCGCCACCGGCTCCTACACCTCGCGCTTCAACACCGAGGGCAGCATCGTCAAGGCCGGCTTCAACTATAAGTTCGGCGGCCTCTGAGCCTGACTGTCCGGCGGTCCCTCCGGATCGCCGATGCGGCAAACGACAAGGCCCCGCTCTCGCGAGCGGGGCCTTGTCCGTTGGGCGGTGTCGGGAAGAGCGCCCGCTCAGGTGCGCCAGGGATGCGCCGGCAATTCCGTCGCCCCGATGGCGCTGGCACCCGCGAGGGCCACGGCGTGGTCGTTCTCCACCGTCGAGCCGCTGACGCCGATGGCGCCGGACATCTCGCCGTCCTTGTCCACGATCGGGATGCCGCCCGGGAAGGTGATCAGCCCGTCGTTGGAATGCTCGATGCCGTAGAGCGGGCCGCCGGGCTGCGACAGCGCCCCGATCTGGCCGGTCATCATGCCGAAGAACACCGAGGTCTTGGCCTTCTTGTGCGCGATATCGATGGAGCCGACCCAGGCACCGTCCATCCGGTAGAACGCCTTGAGATTACCGCCGGAATCCACGACGGCGATACACATCTGGGTGCCGAGCTCGACGGCCTTGGCGCGGGCGGCCTCGATGGCCTTGTGGGCGTCTTCGATGGTCACGTGCATGGGGTTATCTCCGGTTGTTTGGAATCTCGACCGCGATGCGGGCGATCTCGTCAAAGGACATCTTTCGGATGTTGGCCGCGGACTCCCTCTTCTGAACGGAGAGGGAGCCCGTTGCGTTCGACAGTCCTCATGAGCTTTTCGCCGACACGGCTGAAGAGCGTGGAGCCTGACGTTTCCTGTCCGACATGAGAATGGCCGCTCCTCTCTGGAGCGGCCATTCTGCATGTCGGTCGTATCGCGAGGAAACCTTACTTCGCGCTCATCGCGTTGGCCTTCTCGATCAGCGCTTCGGCCATGCGGATCGAGGCGATGTCGATGAGGCGGCCGTCGAGGGAGACGGCGCCGCGGCCGGCCTTGGCGGCCTCTTCCATGGCGACCAGGATGCGGCGCGCCTTGGTGACCTCGGCCTCGGACGGGGTGAACACGTCGTTGGCGAGATCGATCTGCGACGGGTGGATCGCCCACTTGCCCTCGAAGCCAAGGGCAGCGCAGCGCTTGGCCGCCGAGACGTAGCCGTCGGGATCGGAGAAGTCGCCGAACGGACCGTCGATGGGGCGCAGGCCGTAGGCGCGGCAGGCGACCAGCATGCGGTTCTGGGCGAACAGCCACGGGTCCTGCCAATGGGTCTGGCGGTTACCGGCCTCGTCCTTGTCGGTGAGCACCGAGAAATCGGGGTTCACACCGCCGATGACCTGGGCGCGGGCGCGGGTCGAAGCGGCGTAATCGGCCACACCGAACGACATGGCTTCGAGGCGCGGCGAGGACTGGGCAATGGCCTCGACGTTGGCCATGCCCAGCGCCGTCTCGATGAGAACCTCGAAGCCGATCTTCTTCTCGCGCTTCTTGGCCTGCTCGATCTGGGTGGTGAGCACGTCGATGGCGTAGACGTCGGCGGCGACGCCGACCTTGGGGATCAGGATCATGTCGAGGCGCGGACAGGCTTCGACGATGTCGACCACGTCGCGGTACATGTAGTGGGTGTCGAGACCGTTGATGCGGATCATCATGGTCTTGGTGCCCCAGTCGATCTCATTGAGCGCCTGGATGATGTTCTTGCGGGCCTGCTCCTTGTCGTCGGGGGCGACGGCGTCCTCGAGGTCGAGGAAGATCACATCGGCCTTCGAGCTGGCGGACTTTTCCATGAAGGTCGGGTTGGAGCCCGGAACGGCGAGCTCCGAGCGGTGAAGGCGGGGCGTCGCCTGCTGGATCAGGGTAAAGCTCATGGGTGTTTCCTTCCTCTGGGGGTGGTGTTCTGGCCGATGATGCAACGCGGCGACGCGTGGCACCAGACGGAGAAGTGTGCGCTCCCGCGCGGTCCGAAGGCCAAGAACGGCCCCCGGTATCCTGGTGAAACCTCTCAGCCCGTCGCCCCGAAGCCGACGGCGATGCAGTTGATGGACAGCAGCAGGGCGGATTTCACCGCCTCGCGCTTGTCCTCGTCCTCCTCCGCGCGGAAGCGGCGCAGGAGCTCCACCTGCTCGCGGCTGACCTGATTGATGGTCGGCAGGCGCCCGTTGAGGCGGTCGCGGAACAGGGGGAAGCGCGCGGCGAGTTCGGTATCGCCGCTGACGCGCAGGCACATCTCACGGGTCAGCGCGTACTCGGCCTCGATGAGCGGGAAGATGCTCGCGCGGGCGTTCGCGTCGGGCACGAGGCTCGCGTAATCCCGGGCGATCTCGAGATCGACCATCAGCAGGGTCTTCTCGACCTCGTCGAGGATGAGACGGAAGGGCTTCGATTCGGCGAACAGGCGCTTGAGCTGCGTTTCGCCCTGCGCCCCGCGCACGTCGAGGAAACTCTTCAACCCCGAACCGACCCCGTACCATCCGGTGATGACGTGCCGATTCTGCGACCAGGCGAACACCCACGGGATCGCCCGCAGGTCGGAGAGCGAGCGCGCCCCGAAGCGCCGGGCCGGGCGCGAGCCGATGTTGAGGAGCGCGATCTCGTCCAGCGGGCTCGCGGCACCGAAATAGGTGACGAGATCGGGGTGCTGGATCAGGTTGACGTAGGCCGCGCGCGAGGCGCCGGACAACGCCTCCAGGCAATCGTCGAACTCGTTGCGGGGGATCTTCGCGGCTTCCCGCTCGGATTTCAGGGCATGCTCGAACACCGAGGAGGCGAGAAGCTCCATCTGGTAGGCGGCGGTGCCCCGGTTGGCGTACTTGAACGAGACGACCTCGCCTTGCTCCGTGGTGCGGAACCGCCCGTTGATGGAGCCCGGCGGCTGGGCCGCGATGGCCCGCGCGGTGGGCGCCCCGCCGCGGCTCACGGAGCCGCCGCGGCCATGGAAGAATGCGATGGGGACGCCCGAGGCCTTGCCGAGGTCGGTGAGCTTGCCCTGCGCCTTGTACAGCTCCCAGTTCGAGGCGACGAAGCCGCCGTCCTTGTTCGAATCCGAGTAGCCGATCATCACCTCTTGCACCCCGCCCTGCCAGCGGGTCGAGCGGCGCACGACGGGGATCCCGAAGAGCTCCTTCATGATGGCCGGGGCGGCGCGCAGGTCGTCGATGGTCTCGAACAGGGGCACGATGGGTAGGCAGCAGATCTCGGTACCGGCGGCGTCGAGGAAGTTGCCGGCCTCCTTGGCGAGCAGGTAGGCGCCGAGGATGTCGGGCACGGAGCGCGTCATCGACAGGACGAAGGAGCCGAAGGCCTCACGGTCGAGCTGCTCGCGCATCTCGCCCACGAGCGCGAAGGTCTCCAGGGTCTCGCGAGCGTCGTCGGGCAGCCCCTCGAACGAGCGCTCACCCTTGCGGGGCTTCGCGAGCTCGTCGAGGAGCCACTTCTTCCACTCGGGCGAGTCGAGGTCCGGCGGCGTCTTGTTCTGGCCGTTGGCCTCGGCCCACAGGGCATGAAGCGTCTTCGTCGTGCGCGTAGTGTTTTCGCGAAGGTCGAGTCGGACCGTCGAGAATCGGAAGATCTCGACCATGCGGCGCACGGGGCGGACGAGGTCGGTAGCCAGCGACGGGCATTTCGCGTCGGCCAGCCCCTGCTCCAGGGTGCGCAGGTCGTTGATGAGGGTGTCGGCGCTCGGATAATCCGGGCCGGTGGAACGCTGGCCCTCGTTGCGCCGGATGGTGGCCTCCAGCTTGCGCAGGATGCAGGTGAGGAACTGGCGATAGGCCTCGCCCGGGTTGCGGCTGGCGATGGCGCGGCCGTCGCCGCTCTCGGCCAGGAGCTGCGCGAGTTCGGCCTTGAACGTCGCCGGCACCGGAAGCGAGCGCTCGGTGAGCGACAGGGTGCGGCCCAGCGCCGTGACGCCGTCGCGGTAGCGCCGGAGCGACGCCAGGGCGTTGCGCTGCAGGGTGGCGCGGGTGACCGACGCGGTGACGTAGGGGTTTCCGTCGCGGTCGCCGCCGATCCACGAGCCGAACTGGAAGAACGGCGGCACCTCGAACTTCTCGTCCGGATAGTACTGCGCCAGGCTCTCCTCCAGGGAGTAGAGCACCTCGGGCAGCATCTCGAACAGGGTCTCGTCGAAGAAGTGCAGGCCCCAGGCGACCTCCCGCTCGACGGTGGCCTTCTCGAGATGCAGTTCGCCCGTCATCCAGACGAGTTCGATCTGGTCGCGCAGCTCGTTCATCAGGCCGTTGCGCTCGCGCTCGGTCCAGCGCGGCAATTCGAGCTCGCGCAGCACGAGATAGATGCGGCGGAACTTCTCCAGCACGGTGACGCGCTTGCCCTCGGTGGGGTGGGCCGTGATGGTCGGGCGAATGCGCAGGTCCTTCAGGAGACCGTGGATCTCCGGCGCCTTGATGCCGTTCTGGGCGGCCTCGGCCAGGACGGCATGGAAGCTGCCGCTCAACGCCTCGCGGCCCTTGGTGCGCTCGACCTGCCGGCGCCGGCGCATGGCGGCGTTCTGCTCGGCGATGGACAGCAGCTGGAACCAGATGCCCTGCACTTGAAGCGCGCGGGCGAGGAGCTCGGGCGAGAAATCGGAGATGTTGGCGCGGCCGTGCAGCACGTCCTCGAGTTCGGGCTCGTGCCGGCGCGCCACTTCGACGAGGGCGCGGAACAGGATGTCGAGGGCCTCCTTCGACGAGGTGCCGGTGATGACCGGCGGCGCGAAGGTGTGGTCGATGGGGCCGACCGGGGCGTGAAGGGTATCCGTCATGGACAAGGCCACCTCGAAAGGAGTTTGTGCCGATCGACCGCGACGGAGGCGCTCGATGGGGGTGCGGCCGACCCGGTAGCATGGGACCGGCCGCCGGAACGATCAAGGGTCGGTTTTCTTGGGCATGACCCCCTTCGCGGGCCACCTTCTCCCCCCTGCGGGAGAAGGTGGCCCGCGAAGGGGGTCGGGCCGGGACGAAGTCCCATAAGAGGGGTGTGCCCCGTTCGAAGAGGTCGTTCCCCTCTCCCGGCCGCTCCGCGCCCCCCCCCGCAGAGGGGGGAGGGTTCATGCGCTCACGCCGCCAGCTTGCGCATCACCTGCGCCACCGTGGAGCCGAACTCGCCGGGGCTCGGGGCCACGGTGAGGCCGTAGGAGCGCATGATCTCGGCCTTCTCGGCGGCCGAATCGCCGGTGGCCGAGATGATGGCGCCGGCGTGGCCCATGCGGCGCCCCTTCGGCGCCGTGAGGCCGGCGACGAAGCCGATGACGGGCTTCGACATGTTCTCCTTGATCCAGGCGGAGGCTTCGGCCTCCTGCGGGCCGCCGATCTCGCCGATCATCAGAACGGCCTTGGTCTCCGGGTCCTGCTCGAACAGGGCGAGGTGATCGAGGAAGGACGAGCCGTTGATGGGGTCGCCACCGATGCCCACCGAGGTGGTGATGCCGATACCCTCTTCCTTCATCTGCGCGGCGGCCTCGTACCCGAGGGTGCCCGAGCGCGAGATCACGCCGACATTGCCTTTCAGGTAGATGTGGCCGGGCATGATACCGAGCATCGACTTGCCGGGCGAGATGATGCCGGCGCAGTTCGGGCCCACCACCATGGTGCGCTTGTCCTTGGGGTAGCGTCGGAGATACCGCTTCACCCGCATCATGTCCTGGGCCGGAATGCCGTCGGTGATGGAGCAGATGAGGGCGAGGCCCGCATCCGCGCCTTCCATGATGGCGTCGGCTGCGAAGGGCGGGGCCACGAAGGTGATGGAGGTGGTGGCACCCGTGGCCTCCACGGCCTCCTTGACGGTGTTGAACACCGGCACGCCGAGATGGGTCTTGCCGCCCTTGCCGGGAGTGACGCCGCCGACGACGTTGGAGCCGTACTCCATCATCTCCTTCGCGTGGAAGGTACCCTTGTCGCCCGTGATGCCCTGAATGATGATCGGGGTCTTCTCGTCGATCAGAATGCTCATGACGTATCCTCCCCGTTCTCAGTTGGCGCGCGCGGCCGAGCCGGCCTTGGCGGCAGCGCACGCCTCGACGGCCTTGGCGGCGGCGTCGGACAGGCTGTTGGCGGTGATGAGGTCGAGGCCGCTCTCGGCCAGGATCTTCTGACCGGCCTCGACGTTCGTGCCGGCGAGGCGGACGATGAGCGGTACGTCGATCTTCACCTCCCGCGCCGCCTGGATGACGCCCTGGGCGACCCAGTCGCAGCGGTTGATGCCGGCGAAGATGTTGACGAGGATCGCTTTGACGTTGCGGTCCGAGAGGACGAGGCGGAACGCCGTCGCGACGCGATCAGGGCTGGCACCGCCACCCACGTCCAAGAAATTCGCCGGTTCGCCGCCCGCGTGCTTGATCATGTCCATGGTGGCCATGGCCAGACCGGCGCCGTTGACGATGCAGCCGATCTCGCCCTCGAGGCCGATATAGGAGAGGTTGTGCTCGGCGGCCTGGGCCTCGCGCGGGTCGCCCTGCGAGGGATCGTGCATGTCGGCGATGTTGCGCCGGCGGAACATGGCGTTGTCGTCGAAGGACATCTTGGCGTCGAGGGCCAGGACCCGGTCGTCCTTGGTGACAACGAGGGGGTTGATCTCCAGCATGGTGCCGTCGCAATCGCGGAACGCCCGGTAGGCGTTCATGATCGTCTTCACGGCAGCCGAGACCTGGCGGATGTTGAGGCCAAGCTGGAACGCGATCTCGCGGGCTTGGAACTGCTGCAGGCCCACCGCCGGCTCGACGACCACCTGGATCAGGGCCTCGGGCTCGTTGGCGGCGATCTCCTCGATGTCCATGCCGCCGCGCTGGGAGGCGATGACGCGGACCCGCTCGGCCTTCCGGTCGAGGACGTAGCCGAGGTAGAGTTCACGCTCGAACGGGTCGGCGGTCTCGATGTACACGCGCTGCACCGGCTTGCCCTCGGGACCGGTCTGCAGGGTGACGAGGCGCTTGCCGAGGAGGTCCTTGGCGGCGTCGCGGACCTCGTTGTAGGTCCGGCACAGCTTGATGCCACCGGCCTTGCCGCGGGCACCGGCGTGGATCTGCGCCTTCACGGCCCAGAACGAACCGCCGAGCTCGGTGGCGGCGTAGACCGCCTGATCGGGGCTGAAGGCCACCGCGCCCTTGGGAACCGCCACGCCGAAGCCAGCGAGCAACTCCTTGGCTTGGTACTCGTGAACGTCCATGTGCGATCTCCTCGACGTTTCCTCGGGGCGGACCTTCTCGTAAATTTCACTTCGCGAAAAGGGTCTTGCCGTTTATATTTTTTTACATTCTCGTTGAGTCTGCCTTGAAGGCAGTTGGAATGCTTCTGGATTTCAACAAACGCGACGACTCACCTTGGCGTTAGGGTCGCAGCGTCAAGCTTTGCGTGAAGTAATCCCCCGCGTTCTTTTGTGCGATGCGGAACGATCGGCGTCCCGCATCGCGAAAGATCAGTTCACCTTGGCCTTCACGATCTCGTAGATCGACTCGTTGAGCGGACCGGCCGAGCCCAGCAGGGTCTCGAGTTCCTGGAGACGCGCGTCGGCGAAGGTACGGTCGTCCAGGCCCTTGGCGTTGACGTAGACGTTGAGCGCCGCGCTGCGCAGGCCCGCATGGGCGGACAGCACCGCGACACCGGCATCGGAGATGACGTTGAGGTTGCCCTTGTCGGCGACGGGCTGGGCGAGGTCGATGACCTTGCGGCAGGCCCGGCAACACTCGAGAGGCACGTCCGTGGCCACCTTGAGGGCCGCCTGGATCTTCTCCGCCCGCGCAGCCTTCTCCTCGTCCGTCGCCTTTGGCAGCGCGTAGGCGCCCATCACCGCGTCGAAGGCCGCCACATCGTCGGCGATCATGCGGGTGAGCTCGGCCCGGAGCGCCTCGGATTGTCCGAGGATCTCCTTCAGCTCGCCCTCCACCTCGACGTACTTCTTCTTCCCGATGGTGAGGTTGCACACCATGCTGAGAAGTGCGGCCCCCATGGCGCCGTGGATGGCGGCGGCACCGCCGCCGCCCGGGGTCGGGGCCGAGCTCGCGAGCCCGTCGAGGAAGGTCTGGATGGTTGCGTCGGCAGCCATGGCTCAGGCCATCTTCTTGGCGAGGGCGTAGATCTCCTCGGCGTCGAGCACCTGCTCGGTGCTGTCGAAGAGCTGGCCGACGCAGGCGCGGTGGAGCTTGAGCTTCAGGCCGCCGATGCCGAGCGCGCCGAACACCTTCTTGCCGTGGCGTTCCTTGCCCTTGTCCATGGCGTCGATCCCGCCGAAGCCGAGGGGCGGCTGGGCGTTGTAATCGGCCACGAACTCGATGCTGGCCTCGTCCTTCCAGTCGGCTTCCGACAGGAGCTCGATGCCGATGGCGCCGGCGGAGAACACGAGGTTCTGGCCCTTGACGATGGCGGCGCGAGAGGCGGCGTCCGGCGTCGCGGCGGCCGAGATTTCGACCTTGAAGCGCTTGTTGATCTGGTCCGCGGCGGCTTGGGCCTTGTCGATGGAGCGACCGCACAGGATCACGGTGGCGCCTTCCTGGGCCAGGAGCGCGGCCGAGCGCATGCCGACGGGGCCGGTACCGGCGAGCACGACGGCCTTCTTGCCCTGGAGCGAACCGGCGGCCTTCTGCACCAGTGCGACGCCGGCGGCGGCGGTGGTGTTGGAGCCGTTGGAATCGAGCATCACCGAGACGCGGAACGGGCCGAAGAAGCGCTTCTTGACCGCGTTCAGCACCGCCTCGCCGGCCGCCATGCTGCCGCCGCCGACGAAGATCGCCGTGGACTTCTTCTCGGAGCCGCCGCGGGTATAGATCGTGCCGTCGACCAGGGCGCCGACGTTCTCGGGCGTCACGTTGCCGTAGCCGGTGATGTGATCGGCGCCGCCATCGTAGCCGACGACCACGTCGAACACGCTCGGCACGGCATCGGTGTCGAATTGGAACAGCAGTTTTTTCATTTTTGTCGATCCCTATGCTTGTCCGCGCTCGGGCGCGGTTGGCGTTTGATTCTGAATTCTCGTCTCGTCACCGGAGGGCACGCTGGGCTCCCTCTCCAGGAAGGAGAGGGAGCCCGCGCCCATCCATCGGCAAGGCCGGCGACCTAGACCACGTTCTGCGGCTTGCCGGCGACGAAGGCCTCGACGTTGTCGACGAGCTGGTCGGCCAGGATCTGCATGGCCTCCTTGCTCGCCCACGCCACGTGCGGGGTCACGATGAGGTTCGGAAGGTCGAGCTCGCACAGGATGTTGCCGTTCTTGGGCGGCTCGGTCATCACCACGTCGAAGCCCGCGCCTCCGATGGTGCCGTTCTGAAGGGCCTCGGCCAGGGCCTCCTCGTCGACGAGGCCGCCGCGCGCGGTGTTGATGAGGAGCGCGTGCTTCTTCATCTTTGCGAGCTGTTCGCGGCCGATCATGTTGCGGGTCTCGGGCGTCAGCGGCGCGTGCAGCGTGATGACGTCGGACTGGGTGATGATGGTCTCGAAATCGACCAGCCCCTCCTGGGGGAACACGTCGTAGGCGATGACCTTCATGCCGAGCGCTTCCGCCCGCTTGGCGATGGACTTGCCCAGCGCCCCGTAGCCGACGATGCCGAGCGTCGACCCGGCGATGTCGTGGATCGGATAGTCGAAGTAGCAGAACTGGGTGGATTTGGCCCAGTCGCCTCGGCGAACGGAATTGGCGTAGGGCACGATGGCCCGGCGCAGGGCGAAGATCAGGCCGATCACGTGCTCGGGCACGGTGTTGAAGGCGTAGTTGCGGATGTTGACGACGGTGATGCCGCGTTCCTTGGCGACCGCCTTGTCGACCACGTCGGTGCCAGTGGCGGCGACGGCGATGAGCTTCAGGTCGGGCAGCTGCTTCAGCACGTCGGCGCGCATCGGCACCTTGTTGATGAGGGCGATCTCGGCCCCCTTCAGGCGCTCGACGATCTCCTCGGGCGTCCAGGTCGACTCGTACTCGACGTAATCGTGCGGAAAATTGAATTCCCGAACCTTGGCGTCGAGGGACTCGCGGTCGAGGAACACGATCTTCTTCGTCATGGAAGCCCTCAGGTCGCTCCGGCCGAACCGCCGGCGGCAGCGTGGTCGATGGGGTCGCCGGGGCGAAGGATCGCCCCGGCGATTGTCGGATCAGGCCTTGGCCAGGGGGTTCTCGCGCAGGTAGCTCGACGCGGCGGCGACACCGGACCCGGGCGTGACCTTCACGCCGTGGTCGAGCATGGCCATCTCGGCACCCGCGATGGCGCCGAGCAGCGACAGCTCGTTGAGGTCGCCGACGTGACCGATGCGGAACACCTTGCCGGCGAGCTTGTTCAGGCCGGCGCCAAGCGCGAGGTTGTAGCGGACATAGGCGTGCTTGATGATCGCCGCGCCGTCGATCCCCTCGGGCACCACGATGGTGGTGACCGTGTCGGAGTTCCACTTGGGCTCCTTGGCGCAGGTCTTCAGGCCCCAGGCCGCGACGGCCTGGCGGGTCGCCTCGCCGAGCACGTGATGACGGTGGTAGACGTTCTCGAGGCCTTCCTCGTTGAGGCAGGCCAGGGCCTCGCGCAGGCCGTAGAGCAGCGGCAGCGACGGGGTGTAGGGGAAGTAGCCGGCCGGGTTCTGCTTCTGGTGGTCGGCCCAGTCGAAGTAGACGTGGGCGAGGCGGTCGTTCTTGCCGGCCGAGGCTTCGGCCGCCTTGAGGGCCTTCTCGCTGACGCAGATCACGCCGAGGCCGGCGGGCAGCATCAGGCCCTTCTGGGAGCCGGCGATGGCGCAGTCGACGCCCCACTCGTCCATCTTGTAGGGGAGCGAGCCGACCGACGACACGCCGTCGACGAACAGCAGGGCCGGGTGGCCGGCCGCGTCGATGGCCTTGCGCACGGCGCCGATATCCGAGGTCACGCCCGTGGCGGTCTCGTTATGGACGACCATGACGGCCTTGATCTCGTGGTTCTTGTCGGCGCGCAGGGCCTCGCCGATCTTCTCCGGGTCCGCGCCCGTGCCCCACTCCTCGTCCTGCACGATGACGTCGAGGCCGAGGCGCTCGGCCATGTCGACCCAGAGCAGGCTGAACTGGCCGAAGCGCGCGGTCAGCACCTTGTCGCCGCGCGACAGGGTGTTGGTGAGCGCCGATTCCCAGATGCCGGTGCCGGAGGCCGGGAACAGGAAGATGGTGCCCTTGGTCGAGCCGAACACCGCCTTGGTGTCCTCGAACAGGGGCTTGGTCAGGGCGGGGAAGTCCACCGAGCGATGGTCCTCGGACTGCACCACCATCGACCGCAGGACGCGATCGGGGATGTTCGTCGGGCCAGGAACGAAGAGGTGGTTGCGACCCGGCCGTTTCGTTGCCGCCATGATGATGTCTCCGGTTCTCAAAGAAGTGCGCGCGATCCGTGCGACACACTTGGTTCAGTGACGGAAGATCTGCCCGTTTGGGCCGCCCTTCCGGGTGGATCGATGACGAGAGGCCGGCCCGGTTCAGGCAGCCGTCTCGGGTGGGCAGGCTCCTACGCGCTCGCGGACCCGCCGGAAACCCGGTCGGGCCCACTTACCCTCAGGCGATACTTGCCCTCAGGTAATGCTTACCCTCAGGCAGCCGACCCCGGAGGAGCCGGCCTCATGACGGAGACCCCCGATCCCGTCGGGAGCGAGGCACCGTGCTGTCGATGGGCTGCGGGCGTTCGAGACCTGCGCCGCGATGCGCGGACGCATCGAAACGCGCGGACAGCCGTGAAACGGGTCCGACGATCTCAAGCCGTTCTCCAGGCCGGGGCGCGCTCGCGAAACCGCGCTTCCCCAGGCCGTGCAGGCGCCATCCTGCCCCGTATTTCGCTGCCCTTCTTCACCTCTCGGGGCTCCGGACACACGATGTCTCGCGCGGTCCGGTGGGGCATCTTGCGGCGACTATGCCTGCCTTCACGCAGGAAGGAAAACCCGAAAAACTTCGCGAAACGTCAAATAATTTTATAGTCCAGAAAGGCTTGCGATGCGGTGCCGCACGGCAGGGCGCCCCTCCCCCGGGGCCGGCCGGCGTCATCAAAGTGATACGGGAATCCGGTTTGGCTCGGTCCGATGCAGAGTTGCTCGGAGACCACCATGGGCGAAGATCCGGAGACGACCATCCGCGTCCGAACCCTGTTCCTGTCGGACATGCACCTCGGCACCAAGGGTTGCCAGGCGGCCCTGCTGCTCGAGTTCCTGCGCGACTACGATGCCGACGAGATCTACCTCGTCGGCGATATCGTCGACGGCTGGCAGCTCAAGTCCGGCTGGTACTGGCCTCAGAGTCACAACGACGTGGTTCAGAAGCTCCTGCGCAAGGTCCGCAAGGGCTCGAACCTCATCTACGTTCCGGGCAACCACGATGAATTCCTGCGCGACTACATCGGCATGACCTTTGGGGGCATCGAGGTCGCCGACCAGCGCCTCCACGTGGCGGCCGACGGCAAGCGCTACCTCGTGATCCACGGCGACCAGTTCGACATGGTGGTGCGCCACGCCCGGTGGCTGGCGTATCTCGGCGATGGTGCCTACACGGCGGCGCTGTTCGTCAACACCCACCTCAACACCCTGCGCCGCCGCCTCGGGCTGGCCTACTGGTCGCTCTCGGCCTGGGCCAAGCTGCGGGTGAAGAACGCCGTCAACTTCATCGGCAAGTTCGAGGAGTTGCTCAGCGCCGAGGCCCGGCGCATCGGCGCCGACGGGGTGATCTGCGGTCACATCCACCACGCCGCCAACCGCACCATCGGCGGGCTCACCTACCTCAACACTGGGGATTGGGTGGAATCCTGCACCGCCATCGTCGAGCATTACGACGGCACCATGGAGGTGCTGCATTATCCGAGCCTGGTGCGGGCCCGGGAGGCCCGTGACGCCGAGTTCGCCGGGCCGCGGCCCGACGGCGCCCGGGCCGTCGCGTGAGGCTCCTCATCGCAACGGATGCCTGGCACCCGCAGGTCAACGGCGTCGTGCGCTCCCTCGAGCACATGGCGGCGGCGGGCGCGAGCCTCGGCATCGACACGGTGTTTCTCACCCACGCTGACTTCGTCTCCGTACCCCTCCCGGGCTACCCGGAGATCCGCCTGTCCTGTGCCACCCGCGCGGCGGTGGCGCGCCGCTGGGACGGTCTGCGGCCGACCCATGTCCATATCGCCACGGAGGGCACCGTCGGCTACGCCACCCGGCGCTACTGCCTCGGCCATCGCCGTCCGTTCACCACGAGCTACCACACCCGGTTTCCCGAATACCTCGCGGCCCGCGCCCCCGTGCCGGAATCGTGGAGCTACGCTTGGCTGCGCCGGTTCCACGGCGCCGCCAGCGGCACCATGGTGAGCACACCCTCCCTCGAACGCGATCTCGCCGCCCGCGGCTTCACCAACCTCATGCGCTGGACCCGGGGCGTCGACACCGACCTGTTCCGGCCCGACGCAGGGGCGCCCGATCCCCTCGCGGGCCTGCCCCGGCCGATCTTCCTGTTCGTCGGGCGCCTCGCGGTGGAGAAGAACATCGCCGCCTTCCTGTCCCTCGACCTGCCCGGCTCGAAGGTGGTGGTGGGCGACGGACCGGACCGGGCGCGCCTCGCCGCGCTCGCCCCCGACGCGCACTTCCTCGGCACCCGCACGGGCGCGGCCCTGGCGGCGGTCTACGCCGCCGCCGACGTGTTCGTGTTCCCGAGTCTCACCGACACCTTCGGCATCGTGCTCCTGGAAGCCCTGGCCTGCGGCGTGCCCGTCGCGGCCTACCCGGTCACCGGCCCCCTCGACGTCATTGGGGGTACGGATGCGGGCGTCCTCGACCCCGACCTGCGCAAGGCGGCGCTTGCCGCCCTGACCATCCCGCGCGACCGATGCCGGGCGCAGGCCCTGCGCTACACCTGGGCCGAGAGCGCACGGCAATTCTACGCCAACATCGCCGCCGCCCACGGCACGGCAGGCCCGCAGGCGCGCCACGGCACACCGAGCAGGACCATCGGTTTAGGCACAGGAACCGACGCACCGGCGTGGTGACTCGGGCGGGCCGGACTGGCAGGGTCCCGCCCCATTCCCGACACCGTGTTCACCCCGATGCTCCCCTTCGACGCTGCCCTCGCGAAAGACTATCCGGCGGTGATCGGCTGCGACGAGGTCGGACGCGGCGCCCTGTGCGGACCCGTGGTCGTGGCGGCGGTGTGGTTCGACCCGCACGCGTTCCCGGGCGAGATCCTGGCGGCGCTGGACGATTCGAAGCGCCTGAAGCGGGCCGAGCGCGAGCGCCTCACCCCCCTGATCCGTGCCCATGCGCGCGTGGCCCTGGCCGCCGGGTCGCGGGCGCTCGTCGACCGCATCAACGTGCGGGGCGCCACCCTCGATGCCATGGCGCGGGCGGTCCATCGCCTCGGACTCGACGCCCCGGTGCTGGTCGACGGCCGCGACGCGATCCCGGACGTCGAACGATGCCGTCCGGTGGTCGGCGGGGACCGCCTCGTGCCGCAGATCGCCGCCGCCTCCATCGTGGCGAAGACCGTACGGGATGCGGCCATGCGCGCCCTCGCCCGGCGCCACCCCGCCTATGGCTGGGACAGCAATGTCGGCTACGGCACCAAGGTGCACCTCGCCGGCCTCGCGACACTGGGCCGCTCGGCCCATCACCGCTGCAGCTTCACCAGAGCCTACGGACCCGAGACCGATTTCAGAACAGCGACAGCTGCGCCGTCGGCCGGACAAACAGATCGGTCCTGAGCTTCAGACGTTCTTCCGGGTAGCCGAGGCGGCGGCGGGCGAGGCGCATGCGGCGCACGATGAGGTCAGCATAGGCACCGGCTCCGACCATGCGCCGGCCATACGTGGCGTCGTAGGCGCGCCCGCCCCGCGCCTGGCGCACCAGGGACATCACGTGGGCGCGCCGCCCCGGATAATGCTCGGCGAACCAGTCGTCCACGAGGGCGTCGAGTTCCAGCGGCAGGCGCAGCAGCACGTGGTTCGCCTCCCGCGCGCCGCGTTCGCGGGCCGCCGTCAGGATCGCCTCGATCTCGTGGTCGTTGAGCGAGGGAATCACCGGGGCGGCGATGACCATGACGGGAATTCCCGCGGCACTCAGGCGCTCGATGGCCTCCAGGCGCTTCTTCGGGTGCGGCGCGCGCGGCTCCAGCCGGCGAGCGAGATCGGGATCGAGGGTGGTGACCGAGACGGCGACCTTCACGAGATCGTCGCGGGCGAGATCTGTGAGCAGGTCGAGGTCGCGCACCACGAGGTTCGACTTGGTGACGATCCCGACGGGATGCCGGAATCGGCCCAGCACCTCGAGGATGCCCCGGGTGAGGCGGTGCTCGCGCTCGATCGGCTGGTACGGGTCCGTCGCCGTCCCGAGGGCGATGGTGGCGGGCCGGTAGGCCGGCGCCGACAATTCGGAGGTCAGGAGCTTCACCGCATCCGGCTTGTGGAACAGCCGCGTTTCGAAATCGAGGCCGGGCGAGAGACCGACATAGGCGTGGTTGGGCCGGGCGAAGCAGTAGACGCAGCCGTGCTCGCAGCCGCGATAGGGGTTGATCGAGCGATCGAACGAGATGTCCGGCGAGGTGTTGCGGGTGATGAGGCTGCGGGCGCGCTCGGCCGTCACCATCGTGCGCAAGGGCGTCGGGGCGACGGCCTCCCACCCGTCGTCGAAGATCTCGCGGCTGATAGTCTCGAATCGTCCGGTGGGATTGGCCGTCGCGCCGCGTCCACGCCGGGCGTCGCTCGGCCGCGTCGTCGTGGCGAGGCGCCGCGCGCCCTCCCCTGTGTCCGCGTCCGGCGACTCCGTCTCCATGCCGAACCTTCATCACCCGCCGCCGAATCGAACATATCATGAACATGATCGCGAGATGTTGCACATATTGCGGGCAAAGCGGCTTCTGGGTCGGGCCCTGCGCAGTCCGGGCAGGAAACCGGGCCGGTGACCGGCTTCAGTCCGGGGAAAAATGCGGTATGCGCGGGCATGATCTCCGCTCTGATCCATGTGGCGCGGCCGGCCGATCCCGATGCGGTCGATCGGCTCGCCGACACCCTCGGCGCCCTCGTGGCCGGCGTCGCCGCCGGGCTCGTCGGCGATGCGGTCATCGTCGCGCCCAGCCACAGCACGGCCATCGACACCGTGGCGGAGGCCACCGGCGCCAAGCTCGTCCTGCGCCCGCGCGGCGGCTCGGCGTGGTCGGCCGGGGCCAAGGCGGCCCGGCGCGAATGGGTGCTCTGTTTGGAGGCCGGGGACGTGCCCGCCGAGGGCTGGATCCGCATCCTCGACCGCTTCATCGGCACCGCCCGACCGGACGTCACCCTGGGCCGCCTGCGCCGCCCGCATGCGGGTCTGCCGGCCCGCCTCGCCGCCCGGGGCGAGGGCGTCATCGGTGTCGGCGCGCCGCGCCCCGGCGATCTGGTGCGGCGCGAACGCCTTCTCGCCGGTCCGCGCTTCGTCCGACGGGTGAAGGTCCGCAAATTGCCGGCCCGCCTCGAACGCTCCTGAGGATCAGGATTCGGCGGCTGCCTCCATGCGCAAACGCAGGCGCTCGACATCGTCGTGGTTGCCGGACAGCAGGTCGGTGATGTCGCCGACGAGGAGCGCCGCGACGTGGCGGCACGCGGTGCCGTAGCGCCCCGCCATGCAGGTGCAGCGCAGGCGCAGGCCCGTGGCTCGGTCCTCCAGGGTGATGGCGTAGCGGTCGCCGCGCGAGCCCTTGACGGTGAAGCTCAGGGGCGGCGGGAGGCGCGGCCCCGACCGGGCGCGATCGGAGGACGGTCCCGGGCCGGCACGCGGCGGCGGGACGCGGTCCGGCCCTTCCGGCACCGTGGTGATCGGCAGCCGGATGGCGCGGGACAAGCCGAAGATGTCGGGCGCGCCGGTCCGGCGCATGGCCGCCAGGGCGATCTCGGCACACGCATAGGCGTCCTCGCCCGCATCGTGGTGCTCGAACCGGATGCCGAGGCGCGCCGCGACCTTGCCGAGGCCGCAGCCCTCCTCCGCGGGAAACACCCGGCGGGCGATCTGAACGGTGCAGAGGTAAGAGAAGGCCGGCGGCCGCAGGCCGTAGGCGACCAGCGACGCGCGCAGGACGCCCATGTCGAAGCCGGCGTTGTGGGCGAGCACGAGGCCGCTCGCCAAGTCGGGCAGGAACTCGGCCATCACCTCGGGAAACGTCGGCTGCGTCCGCACATCCGCCGGCACGATGCCGTGGACCCGGATGTTGCCGGGGGAGAACCGCAGGTCCGGCGGCCGGATCAGCCGCGATTCCCGGCGCACCACCGCCCCGTCCGCGATCCACGCGAGACCGACGGCGCAGGCACTGTCGCGACGCTCGTTCGCGGTCTCGAAGTCGAGGGCAAGAATCGGTGTCAAAGGATTGGTGTCAAAAAGCGGGTGCCCTGCGCGCCAGAGGCGATGCGCGTCATGTAAGCCGCGCTGGAAGCCACCTCAAGCGCTCGCCACGAGGGCAAGCCAGGCCTCCTCGCTCACCACCTCCACGCCGTGCCTCTCGGCGTCCTTGAGCTTGGAGCCGGCGCCGGGCCCGGCCACCACGAGGTCGGTCTTGGTCGAGACCGAACCCGAGACCTTGGCGCCCAGGCGCTCGGCCGTGGCCTTGGCCTCGCTGCGGGTCATGCGTTCGAGGGAGCCGGTGAACACCACGGTCTTGCCGGCGAAGGCCGTCGCCGTCACGGGTGCCGCCATGGGTTCCGTGGTGACGGCCTCGAGGAGGGCCCGCACGGCGGCGTCGTTGTGCGGCTCGCCGAAGAACGCGATGAGGGAATCCGTCGCCACCGGACCGATCTCGGCGTCGTCGGCGAAGTGCCGGTAGGCGTCGCCCGGGCGCTGGGACGCGGCCCGGGCGATCCCGGCGGCCGCCGCATCGGCGTCGCCGTAATGGGCGAGCAGGCTCGCGCGCTGGGGCGCCGACAGCCGGATGCGGCCGGGCGCCTCGCCGGCTTCCACCCCAGCCTCGCCCTCCTCCGCATCGGAGGTCTCGCGGGGGTAGCCGACCTCAAGCAGGCGGTCGCGCGTCGTCGGGCCGATGCGCGGGAGCGACGAGAGTTCGATCCAGTCCGGCCCCGCCTGGGCGGCGGCCGCCGCCGCGACCCCACCCATCAGGGCGGCCATGTCGGGAAAGCGTTTCGCCAGGGCCTTGGCCGTGGACTCGCCGATGTCGGGGATCCCGAGGGCGAACAGGAAGCGGTTGAGGGGCAGGCGGCGGCGGTCCTCGACGGCGGCGAGCAGGTTGTGGATCGCCTTGTCCTCCTCCTCGCCCTTCTTCTTCGTCGGCTTCTTCGGGGCCGGTGCGCCCTCGGCCCGGCGCTCGGCGGACAGGGCTTCGCGGCGGGCCACGATGGCGGCCTTCAGCTCCGCGAAATCGAGGCGGAACAGGTCGGCCGGCTGCTTGATGACGTGCGCTTCGAACAGCACCTCGATGTAGGTCTGGCCGAAGCCTTCGAGGTCGAAGCCGTTGCGCGAGACGAAGTGCTTCAGGCGCTCCACCCCTTGCGCGGGGCAGATCAGGCCGCCGGTGCAGCGCCGGACGGCGTCAGGCTTGCCCGTACGCGGGTTGATCTCCCGGATCGCCCGACTGCCGCAGGCGGGGCAATGGTCGGGGAAGACGAAGGGCGTCGCGTCCGCAGGGCGCTTGTCGAGCACCACGTCCATGACCTTCGGGATCACGTCGCCGGCCCGCTGCACCACCACCGTGTCGCCGACGCGGATGTCGCGGCCGTCGCGGATTTTTTCCCCGTCGCCGCCGACCCCCTGGACGTAGCCCTCGTTGTGGAGCGTGGCGTTCGACACCACGACGCCCCCCACCGTCACCGGCCGCAGCTTGGCCAGGGGATTGAGGGAGCCGGTGCGGCCGACATTGATCTCGATCCCCTCGACCACCGTGAGCGCCTTCTGGGCGGCGAACTTGTGGGCCAAGGCCCAGCGCGGCGAGCGCGAGACGAAGCCGAGGCGTCGCTGGAGGGCGAGGCTGTCGACCTTGTAGACGACGCCGTCGATGTCGTAGCCGAGATCCGCCCGCGCGGCCTCGATGCCGCGGTAATGGGCGATCATCGCCACCGCGTCGGTGAAGCGTTTCGTGCGGTCGTTGACCGGCAGGCCCCAGCGCCCGAACGCCTGGATCATTCCGGACTGGGTCTCATCTGGCAAGGCCGACATCTCGCCCCAGGCGTAGGCGAAGAACTTGAGCGGCCGCGAGCGGGTGATCTCGGGATCGAGCTGGCGCAGGGACCCGGCGGCGGCGTTGCGCGGGTTGGCGAACAGGGCCTTGCCGGCGGCCTCCTGGCGCGCGTTGATGGACGCGAAATCCGCGTGCGAGAGGTAGACCTCGCCCCGAACCTCGCAGATCTCCGGCACGTCGTCGCCCGAGAGGGTCTCGGGGATGCTGTCCACCACGCGGGCGTTGCGGGTGACGTCCTCGCCGGTCTCGCCGTCGCCCCGCGTCGCAGCGGTGACGAGGCGGCCGCCCTCGTAGCGGAGCGACAGGGACAATCCGTCGATCTTCGGCTCGGCGGTGAAGGCCAGCGTCTCGCCCTCGGGCCAATTCAGGAACCGGCGCACCCGGGCGACGAACTCCTCGACCTCCGCGTCCGCGAAGGCGTTGCCGAGGGACAGCATCGGCACGGCATGCCGGACCTTGGCGAATTTCTCCGACGGCTTGGCGCCGACGGAGGTGCTCGCCGCCCCCGTGCCGGCGAGGTCCGGGAACCGCGCCTCGATGTCCTCCAGGCGGCGGCGCAGGGCGTCGTACTCGGCGTCCGAGATCTCCGGCGCGTCCTCCTGGTGATACAGGCGGTCGGCCTCGGCGATGCGCTCGGAAAGGGAGGCGTGCTCACCGCGCGCCGTCTCCGGCGTCAGGTCGTCGAGGCTGTCGGCGGCGGGCTTCGATGCGGGCATGCTGGGCTTCTGCGATGGGGACCGGTTCGGCCCGGCATACAACACGTCGTTCGATGCCGCATCGTCCCCCGGCACGGCGCGGGCGGGGTGTGCGACCGCACGTCGCCGGCCGTAACTTCGGCCCGCTTCGCCACGTAGATAGGACCGTCGGCGGCACCGGTCGCCCCGACAGCCGCGCATTCGGAACATGCCATGCCCGCCCTGCCCGCC
The DNA here is from genome assembly GCF_001422775.1 of Methylobacterium sp. Leaf87. NCBI lineage: Bacteria > Pseudomonadati > Pseudomonadota > Alphaproteobacteria > Hyphomicrobiales > Methylobacteriaceae > Methylobacterium > Methylobacterium sp. Leaf87. The sequence continues at coordinate 48,128 of NZ_LMMI01000001.1, forward strand.
ATCTCCGCACCCTGGCGCGACCGCGCCGGACGTCTCTCGGGCCTCAAGCTCGGCGTCTTCCTGTTCGCCCTGGCGCCCGGCCTCTGGCTCGCCGGCGCCTATGCGGCGGACGCGCTCGGTGCCAAGCCCATCACCGCGCTCCTGCACGGCACCGGCGAATGGGCCGTGCGTTTCCTGCTGCTGTCCCTGGCCGTCACGCCCCTGCGGCGCCTGGCGAACTGGCCGAAGCTGATCCTCGTTCGGCGGATGCTCGGGCTGACGGTGTTGGCCTACGCGCTCATCCACCTCGCGCTCTACGTGGTCGATCAGAACTTCGTGCTGACGAAGGTGGTCTCGGAGATCGTCAGTCGGATCTATCTCACCATCGGGTTCGTCGCCCTCGTGGGGTTCGTGGTCCTCGGCGTAACCTCCACGGACAGCATGATCCGGCGACTCGGCAAGGCGTGGCCGCGCCTGCACAAGACGGTCTACACCCTCGCGGTGCTCGGCCTCGTCCACTACTTCCTGCAGGCCAAGATCGACGTCTCCGACCCGGTGTTCTGGACCGGCGCCTTCCTGCTCCTCATGGGCTGGCGCGCCCTGCAGCGCCTGCGCTGGCCCATCAACCCCCTGACCCTGCTGGGGCTCGCCGTCGCGGTGGCGCTCACCACCGCCGGACTGGAGGCGGCGTGGTACGGCCTCGCCAGCGGCATCCCGGCCGAGCGCGTGCTCCAGGCCAACCTCGCCTTTCCCGACATGATCCGCCCGGCCTGGTGGGTGCTCGGCCTCGGTTTGGTTCTGCCCGTCATCGATGCCGCGCGCCGCATCTGGGACCGGTTCGGCAAAGGCGCGGGCAAGGGTGCGGGCAGGGGCGCGGGACCAGAGGCCCGACCGGTGCGGAGCCGGCCCGCCGAAGCGGTGGCCGCGCGCTGAAGCCGGCTTGCGGCCGCGCCCGGCCTCCCGCATGAGTCCGTGCCGATGGTTCGGGGGACGCGATGACGAAAACAATCTGGGCGGCCGGCATGGCCTGCCTCCTCGCCGTCGGTGCGGCCCGCGCCGAGTGCCCCCGCGCCGAACCGCCGCCCGTGAGCGCCCGGCCGACCAAACCCGCCTTCCCGGAGAAGCCGGCCTGCGTCGACGCCAAGGGCGGCTGCCCCGGCTGGGAAGCCTACAGCTACAACGACGCCATCAAGGCCTACAACGCCCAGATCGCCGTCTACCGTCCCCTGGCGGAGGCCTACGTGAAGGGCCTGAACGCCTACGTGAAGGCGGCCTCGGACTACGCGCAGTGCGAGGTGAAGGCGCTTCAGTAAGACCGGCGCCTTCGCAGTCTTCGGGGCGCATGAGAGGCTGTCGCCCATGAGCGCGAAGCCCAAAGCCGGCATGGATGTCGACGCCTTCCTGGCCTGGGCCGAGCACCAGCCCGGCCGCTACGAGCTCGTTGACGGAGAGGTCTTCGCCATGGCCCCGCAGCGCGTGCGGCATGCGGAGACCAAGTTCTCCGTCCAGCTTGCGCTCAGGGTAGGCCTTCGAGAGGCCGGGCTTGCCTGTCGTATGCTGCCCGACGGGATCACGGTGCGGGTGGATGCGGCAACCTGCTTCGAGCCGGACGCCCTGGTGCATTGCGACGAACGCCTCGGGCCCGATGCCACGCAGGCCCCGGCCCCCATCGTGGTCGTCGAGGTCCTGTCCCCGAGTACCGGACAGATCGACACCACGCCGAAGCTCGTCGGGTATTTCCGGGTGCCGAGCGTGATGCACTCTCTCATCGTCGATCCGGTGCGGCGCATGGTCATTCACCATCGGCGCGGAACCGAAGACCTGATCGAGACGCGGCTCGCCTCCACGGGGCGGCTCGAACTCGAGCCACCGGGCCTGACCCTCACGGGAGCCGCTCTCTTCACCGAGTCTCCCTTAGCCGAGTCGTGAGGGATGGCCGGAGCGTTGGGACGGCCGCCCTCGCTTGACCCCCGGCGGGGCTGGTGCCACAGCCCGGCGCATCCTTTTCCCCCGGCCAGACTGGACGGTTAGATGCCCGAATCCCTCGACCTCCTCGTCCTCGGCAACGCCATCGTCGACCTCATCGCCCGCGCGGACGAATCGTTCCTCGCCGAACAGGGCGTGCCGAAGGGCGCGATGCAGCTCATCGACGAGGAGCGGGCTGAGGCCCTGTTCGACGCCATGGGGCCGGCCACCATCGTATCGGGCGGCTCCGGCGCCAACACCGCCGTCGGCGCGGCCCTCCTCGGCGCGAAGACCGGCTTCATCGGCAAGGTCCGCGACGACGAACTCGGGGGTCTCTACGCCCACGACCTCAAGGCCACGGGCGTGCGCTACACCGTGCCGGCGGCCACGGACGGCCCGGCCACGGCGCGCTGCTTCATCCTGGTGACGCCGGACGGCGAGCGTACCATGAACACGTATCTCGGCGCCTGCCAGAACCTGTCCCCGGCCGACGTGGACGAGGCCACCGTTCGCAACGCGCGCGTGACCTACCTAGAGGGCTACCTCTGGGATCCGCCGGCCGCCAAGGACGCGTTCCGCAAGGCCGTTCAGATCGCCCACGCCGCCGGCAACGCCGTTGCGCTGACCCTGTCGGACGCCTTCTGCGTCGGCCGGTATCGCGAAGAATTCCTCGGGCTCATCCGCGACGGCAGCGTCGATATCCTGTTCGCCAACATCGGCGAGTTGCAGAGCCTTTACGAGACCGACGACGCGGAGGTCGCCCTCAAGGCCCTGCGCGACGAGCGCGACGCCCGCGGCAAGCATCTCCTCGGCCTCGTCACCCGCTCGGCGGACGGCGCCATGGTGGTCAAGGGTGGCGAGATCCGCAGCGTCGAGGCCTCCCCGGTCCACGAACTGGTGGACACCACGGGTGCGGGCGACCTGTTCGCCGCCGGCTTCCTCGCGGGCCATGTGCGGGGCCTCGACAACGCCGCGAGCGCCCGTCTCGGCGCCCTGGCCGCGGCGGAGGTAATCCAGCACATCGGCGCCCGCCCCCAGCACGACCTCGTGGCGCTGGCCAAGGCGCAGGGCCTGCTCTGAGGCGATCCCACGGGAAGGCGCTCACATTCGCAGGAGCACCTTCCCCACGGCCTCGCGCCGCTTGAGGATCCCGAGGGCCTCGGCGTAATCCGCCAGGGGATAGACCCCATGGACCTTGGCGGTCAGACGGCCCTCCGCGACCCAGGCGAGGAGCTGGCGCTGGTTCTGTGCATGCGCCTCGGGTTCGCGATCGACGAAAACGCCCCAGTGCACGCCCTGGATGTCGATGCCCTTGAGGAGGGCGAGGTTCAGCGGGATACGGGGGATGTCGCCGGCGGCGAACCCGATTACGAGGTAGCGCCCCTTCCAGCCCAGCGAGCGCAGGGCCGGCTCGGCGTAGTCGCCGCCGATGGGATCGTAGATCACGTCGACGCCCTTGTCCTCCGTGAAGGTCCGTAGGGCCTCGCGCAGATTGTCGGCGGCGTAGTCGACGCTCATCGTGGCTCCGTGCGCCTCGGCGACCCTCAACTTCTCCGGCGACGAGGCGCAGGCGATGACACGTGCGCCCATGATGGCGCCGAGTTCCACCGCCGCGAGGCCGACGCCGCCCGAGGCGCCAAGCACCGCCAGGGTCTCGCCCGGCTGGAGCTTCGCCCGGTCCCGCAGGGCGTGGAGCGACGTGCCGTAGGTAATGGTCAGGCCGGCGGCCTGCTCATCGGAGACGGCATCGGGAATCGGCGTGAGGTGACGGGTCGAGACCGCGATGCGCTCGCGGCAGGTCCCGAACTTCTGGTGGACGATGACGCGGTCGGCGACCGAAACCCCCTTCGTATCCGGCCCGAGGGCCTCGACCACGCCGGCGGCCTCGCCGCCGGGCGAGAACGGCAGCTCCGGCTTCACCTGGTAGCGCCCGGCGATGATGAGGGTATCGAAGAAGTTGAGCGCCGCCAGGGTGATGCGCACCACGGCCTCGCCGGGCCCCGGCACCGGTTCGGCGATGTCCTCCAGGGAGAGATCGTCGGGGCCGCCGAGGCGGGTGCACAGCAAGGCCTTCATGGAAACGCTCCGTCCCTGTCCCGGTGCGCCCATGCACCGGGCGGACCGAGCGGTGCAACATCCAAATGCGATTCAGGTCCGGGCGTAGGTCGCCGTCAGGCAGCCCTTGGCGAGCACATGGCCCCGCATGGCGTCGATAACGGCGCCCCGGCCCGGTGAGGCGTCGAGGGCGAGAGCCACGTCGAGGGCATAGATCTGGAACAGGTACTCGTGCGGCCCGTGGCCGGTGGGCGGATCGGGCGGCAGCCACTGGTCCTGAAGGAAGCTGTTCTTGCCGAGATCCTGGGACTGGTGCGCCCCGCCGGGGCTCGGCAGCGCGCCCTCGGTCAGGGGGCCGGCCTCCGGCATCAGGTTCCAGGCGATGAGGTGGACGAGGGGGCGCGGCGTCGGGCTGCCCGCGTCCTCGACGATGAGGGCGACCCGGACGGTCCCCGGCGGGAGGTTGTCCCAGGCCAGGGGCGGAGACGTCTTCTCGCCGTCCTCGGTGAAACGGGCGGGGATCGACCCGCCCTCGGCGAAGGCCGGGCTCGTCAGCCGCACCGTCGCGGGCGTGTCGGGAAAGTCGGCGTGGTAGGTGGTCGCCGCGATGCCCGCCTTGAGGCCGGACAGGGCCTCGCCGACGGCGTGGGGGATCTTCTCGAGCATGACGGCCTCCGGTTGCGCGCGGTCAACGACGCGAGGCCGCCGGGAGTTCAGGCGCGGCGCGCGGCGATCATGTAGTTCACCGCCGTGTCGCGGCTCGCCCGCCAAGAGCCGTCCAGCGGATTGAACACCACCCCGGTGGTGTCCGTCACCGCGAGGCCGCCGTCCTCGACGGCGCGGATGAGTTCGTGGGGTTTCACGAACTTGTCCCAGTCGTGGGTGCCCTTCGGCAGCCAGCCGAGGACGTATTCGGCCCCCACGATGGCGAGGGCGTACGAGCGCAGGGTGCGGTTGAGGGTGGCGGAGAACAGCAGCCCGCCGGGCTTCACCGCCGCGCAGGCGGTGGCGACGAAGGCCGGCACATCGACCACGTGCTCCACCACCTCCATGGCCAGCACGATGTCGAAGCGCTCGCCCTCCGCCACCACGCTCTCGATGGTGCGGGCCCGGTAATCGACGCTCACGCCGGCCGCATCCGCGTGCGCCTGGGCGACCTTCACGTTGGTCGGCGCCGGATCGAGCCCCGTCACTCGGGCGCCGAGGCGCGCGAGGGGTTCGGACAGCACGCCGCCGCCGCACCCGACATCGACGATGGCGAGGCCGTCGAGGGGGAACGGCGCTTTCGGATCCCGGTCGAAATGCCGGCAGGCGGCGTCACGGATATAGGCCAGCCGTACGGGATTGAAGCGGTGCAGCACCCGCATGGGCCCGCTCGGGTCCCACCACGTCGCCGCGATGGCCTCGAAGCGGGCGACCTCGTCGCGGTCGATGGAGGATGAGGTGGGTCCGGTCATCGGGTCCGTCTGATAGGGCGGAAAAAAGCTTGGGGGAACAACAGTCCCGGGGATGGGTCACGGCCCACCGGCCCCGATTGTTGACACGCTCGGGTAGCCCTTGTACCCGCCGAAGCCCTGTCCGGTACAGCCGCAGAGCGACGCGGGCGTTTGTCCGGCCCGCCGCACCACGGCTCCCTTTCCACGAGAATCGACGCGGACGCTGCATGGCCCGTTTGGTGATGAAGTTCGGCGGCACGTCCGTCGCCAATGTCGAGCGCATCCGCAACGTGGCGGCCCACGTCGCCCGCGAGGTCGCGGCCGGCTACGAGGTCGCCGTGGTGGTCTCGGCCATGTCGGGCAAGACCAACGAGCTCGTCGCCTGGGTCAAGGACGCGAACCCGATCTACGACGAGGCCGAGTACGACGCCGTGGTGGCCTCGGGCGAACTCGTCACCGCCGGCCTGCTGGCCATCGCCCTGCGCAAGGCCGGTCTCAAAGCCCGCTCGTGGCAGGGCTGGCAGATCCCGATCCTCACCTCCGACGCCCACGGCTCGGCCCGCATCGAGGGCATCGACGGCGCCCGCCTCGATGCTGGCTTCAAGCGCGGCGAGGTCGCGGTCATCGCCGGCTTCCAGGGCATGCACGAGGCGACGGGCCGGGTCACCACCCTCGGCCGGGGCGGCTCGGACACCAGCGCGGTGGCCATCGCGGCCGCCATCGGTGCCGAGCGCTGCGACATCTACACGGACGTCGACGGCGTCTACACCACCGATCCGCGCGTCGTTCAGAAGGCCCGGCGCATGGAGCGCGTGACCTTCGAGGAGATGCTGGAGATGGCTTCCCTAGGCGCCAAGGTCCTGCAGGTCCGCTCCGTCGAGCTCGCCATGGTCCACCGGGTGCCGACCACGGTGCGATCAAGCTTCGACCCGCCCGACAACGCACGCCCCGGAACCCTCATCTGCGACGAGGACGAGACCATGGAACAGCAGATCATCACCGGGATCGCCTTCTCGAAGGACGAGGCGCAGATCACGCTGCGCCAGGTCAAGGACAGCCCCGGAATCGCCGCCGCCATCTTCGGGCCCCTGGCGGACGCCAACATCAACGTCGACATGATCATCCAGACCGTGTCGGGCGATCAGTCCACCACGGACATGACCTTCACGGTCCCGTCCGCCGATTACGATCGTGCGCGCCAGATCCTCGATGCCCAGAGCGGCGTCATCGAGTTCGCCCAGATCGAGGGTGCCACGGACGTGGTGAAGGTCTCGGCCATCGGTGTCGGCATGCGCAGCCATGCCGGCGTCGCCGCCAAGGCGTTCCGGGCGCTCGCCGAGAAGGGCATCAACATTCGGGCGATCACGACATCCGAGATCAAGTTCTCCGTGTTGATCGACTCCGCCTATACGGAGCTTGCCGTGCGTACGCTCCACTCGCTATACGGCCTCGACCAGGCCTGAACACATTGGCCCATCGCGCGCACGATTCTTGCGCGTGATGCCGCGTGAGCGCGCTGTCCGACGAAGTGGATACCGGTTCGTCTGAGGGCACGACACATAAGGAATGAGAGGCGCGATCCGGTCGGATCGGATCACGCCTCGAACCGAAGCCGGATCGAGGGACCATGCCCGCTGCGCCTGGAGGACCGCGCCTGCTGCTGCGCCGCCTCCGCGAAGCGATGGCGGAGCCGGTCAGTCCACAGGCACGTCTCGACCGGATCGTCACCCTGATCGCCGCCAACGTGGTGGCGGAGGTGTGCTCGGTCTACGTGCTGAGCGACGACAACACCCTCGAGTTGTTCGCCACCGAGGGCCTGAACCGCGAAGCGGTCCATCTCACCCGCATGCGCGCGGACGAGGGCCTCGTCGGCCTCATCGCGCAGACGGCCGAGCCGCTCTCCCTGTCCGACGCCCAGTCGCACCCGTCCTTCTCCTATCGCCCTGAGACGGGCGAGGAGGCGTATCACGCCTTCCTGGGTGTGCCGCTCCTGCGCGCGGGCAACACGCTCGGCGTGCTGGTGGTGCAGAACAAGACCTACCGGGTCTATTCGGAGGAGGAGATCGAGGCGCTCCAGACCACCGCCATGGTGCTGTCGGAGATGATCGCCTCGGGCGAACTCCAGGCGCTGGCCCCCGGGGCCGGCTCGGCGGCCCGACGGGCCGTGAGCCAGCGCGGCGTGGCGCTCGCCGACGGCATCGGCCTCGGGCACGTGGTGCTGCACGAGCCGCGCATCGTCGTGAAGCGGCTCATCGCCGAGAACCTCGACCGCGAGGTCGAGCGCCTCGAACAGGCCATCGGCGAAGTCCGCTCCGCCATCGACGACCTCGTGGAACGCGGCGACAGCATCGGCACCGGCGAATCGCGCGAGGTCCTCGAGACCGTGCGGATGTTCGCCCACGACAAGGGCTGGCTGCGCCGGATGCGCGAGGCCGTGCAGTCGGGCCTGACGGCAGAGGCCGCCGTCGAGCGGGTCCAGTCGGACAACCGCGCCCGGATGATGCGCCAGAGCGATCCGTATCTGCGCGACCGCCTGCACGACCTCGACGACCTCGCCAACCGGCTCCTGCGCACCCTCATCGGCCACGAGGGCAACGGCGACCGGGTGCTGCCCGAGAACGCGATCCTCGTCGCCCGCTCCATGGGGCCTGCGGCCCTGCTCGACTACGACCGCACGGCCCTGCGCGGCGTCGTCCTGGAGGAAGGCGGCCCGACGAGCCACATCGCCATCGTCGCGCGGGCGCTCGGCATCCCGGCGGTGGGCGAGATCGCCAACGCCACGGCGCTCTGCGACGCCGGAGACGCCATCATCGTCGACGGCGCAACGGGCGAGATCCAGGTCCGGCCCGGTCCCGAGATCGAGGCGGCCTACGGCGAGATGGTGCGGGTCCGCGCCAAGCGTCAGGAGCAGTACCGGGCCCTGCGCGACCTGCCGGCGGTGACCCGCGACGGGGTCGCCATCGGCCTGCAGCTCAATGCCGGTCTGCTCATCGACCTCACCCATCTGGCCGAGACGGGCGCGGACGGCATCGGCCTGTTCCGCACCGAACTCCAGTTCATGGTCGCCCAGCGCATGCCGTCGGCGGCCGAGCAGCAGACCCTGTACGAGGCGGTGTTCACCGCCACCGGCGACCTGCCGGTGACGATCCGCACCCTCGACATCGGCGGCGACAAGATCCTGCCGTACATGCCGGCCCTCGAGGAGGAGAACCCGGCGCTCGGCTGGCGGGCGATCCGCATCGGCCTCGACCGGCCGGCTTTGCTGCGGGTGCAGTTGCGGGCGCTGCTCCGCGCGGCCGGGGGCCGACCCCTCAAGATCATGTTCCCCATGGTGGCGACGGTGGACGAGTTCACCCGCGCCAAGGCCATCGTCGAGCGCGAGAAGGCGCACCTGCGCCGCCACGGCCACCCGCTGCCGAGCGATTGCAAGCTCGGCGTGATGGTCGAGGTGCCCTCGCTCCTGTTCCAGATCGACGAGATCGCGCGGGCCGCCGACTTCCTGTCGGTGGGGTCCAACGACCTCATGCAGTTCCTATTCGCCGTCGACCGCGAGAACCGGCGGGTGGCGGGCCGGTTCGACACCCTGAGCGTGCCGGCCCTGCGCGCCTTCCGGCTCATCGCCGAGCGGGCGGCGGCGGCCGGCTGCCCGGCCACGGTCTGCGGCGAGATCGGCGGCAAGCCCCTCGAGGCCATGGCCCTCATCGGCCTCGGCTTCCGGCACCTCTCCATGTCACCGGCCGCCATCGGCCCGGTGAAGGCCATGGTGCTCGCCCTCGACGCCGCCGCCATCGCGGCCGTCATCGACGCCGAGATGGCCCGCGCCGGCGACGGCGCAACCCTCCGGCCGGCGCTCAGCGCCTTCGCCAAGGCGCACGGCGTTCCTATCTAGCGGGCCTTCAGAGTTTCCGACCCTGGCCCCTCCGGACCGACCGCGCCGACCCGAAACACTGGTGAGAGTACCCCACGGGCGATGACCCCCATTCCTTCCGACCGTCTCGACGCCATCCTGACGCGCCACGACATCGTCACCGCGACCCTCAGCGCGGGCTCGGCGGATTCCGACACCTTCGTCCAGCTGTCCCGCGAATTGTCGGAGCTGGAGGGCGTCGTCGCGGCGATCCACGCCTACCGGGCCGCCGCCTCCAACCTCGCCGACATCCAGGCGCTGATGGACGAGCCGGGCAGCGATTCCGAGATGCGGGCGCTGGCGGCCGACGAGAAGCCCGAGGCGGAAGCCGGGTTGGAGGCGGCGCACCGCGCCCTGCAGCTCATCCTGCTGCCGAAGGACTCCGCCGACGAGAAATCCGCCATCCTGGAAATCCGCGCCGGCACCGGCGGCGACGAGGCCGCGCTCTTCGCCGGCGACCTGTTCCGGATGTACGGCCGCTACGCCGACGCCAAGGGCTGGAAGGTCGAGGTGATCTCCGAGAGCGAGGGCACCGTCGGCGGCTACCGCGAGGTCATCGCCGAGGTGAAGGGCAAGGGCGTGTTCGCCCGCCTGAAGTTCGAGAGCGGCGCCCACCGGGTGCAGCGCGTGCCCGACACCGAGACGCAGGGGCGCATCCACACGTCCGCCGCCACCGTGGCGGTGCTGCCCGAGGCCGAGGAGGTCGATATCGTCATCAACGATGCCGACCTGAAGATCGACACCATGCGCTCGCAGGGCGCCGGCGGCCAGCACGTCAACAAGACGGAATCGGCCATCCGCATCACCCACCTGCCCTCCGGGATCGTGATCTTCGTCCAGGAGGAGCGCTCGCAGCACAAGAACCGGGCCCGGGCGATGCAGCTCCTGCGCTCGAAGCTCTACGATGCCGAGCGCACGGCCAAGGACGCGGTGCGCGCCGCCGACCGCAAGTCCCAGGTCGGCTCCGGCGACCGCTCGGAGCGCATCCGCACCTACAACTTTCCCCAGGCGCGGGTGACCGACCACCGCATCAACCTCACTCTCTACAAGCTGGAGGAGGTTCTGGCGGGCGTCGCCCTCGACGAACTCATCGACGCGCTGGTGACGGAGCATCAGGCCGAGCTGCTCGCCGCGGAGGGCATGGCCTGAGCCGGCCATGTCTCCGGTCACGACCATGTCTCTGATCGCGGGCACGACTCGTCAGGAAGCCCTGCGGCACGCGACCCGATGCCTCGCCGAGGGCGGCATCGCCGACAGCGACGCCCGCTTCCTCGTCCTCGACGTCCTCCGCCTCAGCGGGACGGAGCTCATCCTCGGTGGCTTCGAACCCATCGGGCCGGCGGGCGCGGCAGCCCTATCGGAAGCCCTCGCCCGGCGCCTCGCGGGCGAACCCGTGGCCCGGATCGTCGGCGCCTGGGAATTCTGGGGCCTCCCGTTCGGACTGGCGCCCGAGACCCTGGTGCCCCGTGCCGACACCGAGACCCTGGTGGAAGCGGCCCTCGGACGCCATCCCGACCGCACAAGCCCCTTGCGCATCCTCGACCTCGGAACCGGCTCGGGCTGCATCCTCGTGGCCCTGTTGTCCGAGCGCGCCAACGCCTTCGGCATCGGCCTCGACCGCTCGGAAGGCGCCCTGATCCAGGCCCGCACCAACGCCACGGCCAATGGGGTCGGCGACCGGGCCGCCTTCGTGCGTGCCGACTGGTGCGCAGGCCTGATGGCCGCGTTCGACCTCATCGTCTCGAATCCGCCCTACATCCCGGTCGGCGTCATCGCGACCCTGGCCGATGAAGTCCGCCTCCACGATCCGGCAGCGGCCCTCGATGGCGGCGTCGACGGGCTCGATGCCTACCGGCGCATCCTGGATGACGTGGCGCGGGGGCCGGTGCGGCTGGCGACGGGCGGAAGCCTGCTGTTCGAGGTCGGCCACGACCAGGCGAAGGCCGTGCTGACCCTCGGTCGCGAGCGCGGCTTCGTGGCGGCCGGCATCACCCACGACCTGGCTGGACATGCCCGCGTGGTCGCGTTCGCGTCGAAGTGATGGCGATGTCGGGGACGGGATGCGCCGCTCGGACGAGAATCGTCGTGAACAACCGGGGGTGGCGCGAAAAAATGCTTGTTGCCGTCGCGGCGACCGGCTAGGCTCTCAGTCAGATCGAAAAACGATCCGTCGAGACGGGTCGTGGCAGGAATGGTGCCGGCTCGTAGTCCGCGACGCTCCTCAGCGATCTCCCCACGATCAGGTTGGCGCGCTGTGAGACGACGCGCAGGAACTTGGTCACTTCGAGCCTGAAAACCGAAGAGCGCCTGAACGCGAGCGCGAGCCTCGGTGGACCGGGACACACGGCAAGCACGGCGCATTCCGATTCCGATCGCGGACCTGACAAACCGGATCACACGGTCCCCCTCCCGGGGTCACCATGGCCGGGCCGGATTTCGGCTCAAGGCCGCCGGGCCCCGGACCGCCTCACCAGCTCCCGTACGAACGAGGGTCAATCGAGACCGATGAGACCAAACCAGAACAGACGGGTGCGCGGTCGCAACCGCCCCAAGGGTCCCAACCCGCTGACCCGGTCCTACGAATCGAACGGTCCGGACGTCAAGATTCGCGGCACCGCCCAGCACATCGCCGATAAATACGCTCAGCTCGCGCGTGACGCGCAGGCGAGCGGCGATCCCGTGGCGGCGGAGAATTATTTCCAGCACGGCGAGCATTATTTTCGCATCATCTCGGGCGCACAGGAGCAGAACCGTCAGCAGGCCGCCGGCGGCTACGCCCGCAACGGCTTCGACGACGACGGCGACGAGGATGGTGGCGACGACCAGGGCGCACCGCTCGGCTACGCCGCCCATTCCTACAACGACGACTACACCGATCCCGGCCAGCAGCCCCAGCCGGCGTATCAGCCGCCGGCCTACGAGGGACGGCAAGAGTCCCAGAGACAGGAGTCCCAGAGGCAGGATTCGCCGCGTCAGGAGTATCCGCGTCAGGACGGTGGCCAGAACCGGAACGACCGCAACGACCGGCGCGACCGCTTCAACAACCGCAACGACCGTCCGCAGCGCTTCGACAACCAGCGCCCCGACGGGTCCCGGCAGGACGGCCAGCGGCAGGACTACAATCGGCCGGATTCTTCGCGACAGGACAACCAGCGACCGGATTACGGTCGGCAGGACCAGCCGCGCCAGGACCAGCAGCGCCAGGACCAGCAGCGCCAGGACCAGCAGCGCCAGGATCGGGATCGGCAGGATCAGCCCCGCAACGAGCAGCCGCGCCAGGAATATGGCCGTCGCAACAACGGCGCGCGGTTCGAATCCAATCGAAACGCCGAGGCCCCGCAGGATGGCGGGCGCGACGAGGCCCCGCGTCAGGACTTCGTCCGGCAGGAGACCGCCCGTCAGGAACCGGTGCGACCGGACTTCGTCCGCCCCGAACCCGTGCGGCAGGAGCCTGTCCGTCCGGAGTCCGCGCGGCCGGATTTCCAGCCGACCGAGCCGCGCCGGGTGGCGGATGCACCGCCCCGGCGGAGCCGCCGTCGCGACGAGGCCGAGCGTGCGCCGGCCGAAGACGTGTCCGGCCTGCCGGCCTTCCTGATGACGCCGCCGCGTCCCGTTCCCACCGAACGGCCTGTCGAGTCCCGCACGTCAGAGGAAGCCGCTCCGCAGGGGGCCCCGTCCGCCCCCGACGAAACGCCGACGGCTCCGAAGCCACGCCGTCGCCGCCGGGCCCGCTTCGAGGGGACCGATGGGGCCGAGCCCGGCTCCGCCGGTGCTGACGATGTGACGCCGATCACCGAATAAGTTTGCCGCGATTACTCTGGAAAGCCGCCCCCGTTGGGCGGCTTTTCGCGTTCAGGGCCGGTCTGGGCCGCCGAGTGCGGCATGCCAGTCCGCGTAGCCGTGGACGCGGTGGACGAGGCGGCGGTGCCGCGCGGCCTCGCCGAATGGCGCCAGATCCCAGGTCCAGGCCGCGTCGGGTGTCGGAAGCGGAACGCCGTGGAGGAGGTCGAGGCGGTCGGTCACACGGCCGTCGCGGTCCTCTTCGGTCTGCAGGACGTCGGTGACGAGGCAGACCCGCGCCGCGAGGCGGGACAGGCCGTCGAGATGAGCTCGGACGATCCGCCCACCGAGCTGCGGATCCGCCCCTCCGGAGCCGTCGACGGGCAGGATCGGCAGTTGCGAAAGCAGGTTGGCGGAGATCACGAGATCGATCTCCGGCCCGCCCCCGTGATCGGGAACCGCCCCTGGCCGGGTGAGATCGGCCGTGACCAGGGTGACGTCGGGACGGTGGCGCACCGTCCATCGGGTCGGCCACGGATGCACGGCATCGACGAGGCGGATGTGGGTGAAGCGGCGGGCGAGGTGGTCCAGGGGTACGTCGTCGAGGAGGCCCGAGCCGAGAACGACGACGGTGCGATATCGAGGGAGGCCTTCGCAGGCCCGCATGATCACGGCACGGGCCCGTGTGAGATGCGGCTCCCAGGCCGTCCGGCACCGGCGCGAGCGGGACAGGAGCAGGACACTCTCGCGCAGGTAGCCCCGCCGGCGATGCGACCAGGGGGCGGGGGTCGTCAGGTAGTGGAACAGGTCGACCAGCACGGCGCCTCCTGAGACCAGGGGTGGCAGCCCGTGCGCCGCGGCGTCAAGCGGCCTTGGTCCGGCCCTTGGACGCGGTGAAGCGGACCGAACGGCGGGCCGTGGCCACCGACAGGGCCTGGAACGCCTCGAAGGTCCCCCGCATGTCCTCCGGCGACAGGCGACGGCCGGACCGGGCCTGGATCAGGTGCTTGAGGGTCCCCCACCCGAGATCGGACGCCCGTAGGAGAAAGAGAAGCGGATCGAGATCCGGATTACGGTGGGCCTGAGACGCCATCTCGGTCGGCACCCCGGCGATGCGGGCGATGGCGGCCAGGGCATCGTCCACCCGTCCCTGTACCACGAGGGCGACGATCGCCTTTTCCTCGAGATCGACGCCCCCGGGGGAAGCCGGCGAGAGCGGCGGGGTTTCGATGCGGCGGAGTTCGGGGATGGACCGTCGCAGATCGAGCACCGCCCGCAGAACCGGATCCTTCCCCGCCAAGTCCACCAAGGTCCCAAATCCCGTCGACGACAGGTGCGCGGTCTCGTTCCCGGCGATCCGGCGCACGGCTTGGGTCGCCGCCCGCGTGACGAGGATGTCGGTGATCCGCTCGCTCAGGGTCCGTCGCCGCGAAACCGCATCGAGATGCAATGGGCCGGCTTCCCTGACGATCCGAAGCAGGTCGTCCTCGTCGAGCCGCACGGATCGGGCGAGGACCGGCCCCGCGACGGTGATCTGCGGATCGAAGGCGAGGTCGCGCACGACGCGGCGCGGGGCATTGGCGATATCGGCGATCTCCTCGGCGAGGGCCGAACGGGCCGCGGCCTCGACGTTGCGGGCGAGGTGAAGGATGATTGCATCGAAGGGTTCGATCCCGCTCTCGCCCAGGGCGACGGCGTGATCGGTAAACAGAGCCGTGATTCGGCGAAGCATCGCCGCACGCTGATCGGGTGTTCCGATAGTGACGGCGTGTTCCATTTCGTGGATGAGCGTCTTGATCATAGCCTATCGGGGTGTGCCGCGCCGTTCGTCAGAATCGCACGCAGATGTTTAAAAACAGCCACCGGGAACCATCGTCGCAACGGCAATGTTGCTATCGCGCCCTTGCGCGGGCGCCATCACGTCCCGGAGACATCGTGTCGAATCTCGTTCGCATCCTGCTCGCCATCTTCCTGCCGCCCCTGGCCGTCCTGATGACGGCAGGCATCGGATTGCAGTTCCTTCTCAATATCCTGCTGACGGTCCTGGGCATCGTTCCGGGCATGGTGCACGCCCTGTGGATCGTCATGCGCGACCGCTGATCCGGCGCCGCGACGCGCCCTCCCCGCCGATGCACGGGGAAGGAGGCGCGGTTTCGAAAGCCCGAACGAGGGTGACATGAGCACACGCGGCTTCACCGGACGACGCCCGCCTGAGGCGACGCGCGAGCGCCTGCCGCCGGGCCAATATCTCACGGCGGATTTCCCGGTTCTGCAGATCGGGCCGAATCCGCGGATCGATCTCGACGCGTGGCGCTTCACCCTCCGGGCCGGATCGCGACCGTTGAAGATCTGGACCTGGGACGAATTCAACGCCCTGCCGCGCACGCGTTGGGGCGGCGACATCCACTGCGTCACGAAGTGGTCGAAGTTCGACACGGCGTGGGAGGGCGTCGGAATCGACGATCTCCTGGCGGATGCGTGCGTCGCGGCGCCGACGGCGTTCGCCCTGGCGGAAGGATACGACGATTACACCACCAACGTGCCGTTCGCCGACCTGACCGGGGGCCGGGCCATGGTGGCGACCCATTACGACGGCGCGCCGATCGAGCCGGATCACGGCGGCCCGGCGCGCCTCCTCGTGCCGCACCTCTACTTCTGGAAGAGCGCCAAGTGGCTCAAGGGTCTGCGCTTCACACAGAAGGACGAGGGTGGCTTCTGGGAGATGCGGGGCTATCATATGTACGGAGACCCGTGGCGCGAGCAGCGCTTCACCGGTGACTGAGATGAAGCCTCTGCCCTGGCTGGATGCCACCATCGTGGGCATCGGTCAGGTGACCCCGCGGGTGAAGTACTTCCGGCTGGCCGTGACGCTCGACCGCCCGGCTCTCGCGGGGCAGCACGTCGATATCCGGCTGACCGCACCCGACGGCTACCAGGCTCAGCGCAGCTACTCCATCGCCTCCGCGCCGAGCCCGGACGGGATCGTCGAACTCATGGTCGAGGGCCTGCCGGAGGGCGAGGTCTCGGGGTTCTTCGACGGGGTGGCGGAAGTCGGCGACACCGTGGCGTTGCGCGGTCCCATCGGGGGCGCCTTCGTGTGGCGACCGGAGGATGGCGGCCCCCTGCTCCTCATCGGCGGCGGCTCGGGCGTGGTGCCGCTCCTGGCGATGCTGCGCCATCGGGCCATCGCGGCGCCCGACGTTCCGGTCCTTCTGGTCTATTCGGTCCGCGAAGCGGCAGAGGCGATCGCCCAGGACGAACTCGACCGGAGGCGCCGCGACGAGCCCGGCTTCGATTGGATCCTGAACCTGACGGGCGAGGGCGGCCGGCGCATCGATGCCGCCCTCATCGGACAGGCGCTCGAACGCCTCGGGCGCCCGCGCCACACCTTCATCTGCGGCGCGAATCCGTTCGTGAACACGGCCGCCGACCTCCTCGTCGATGCCGGTCTTGCGCCCGGCACTATTCGGACGGAACGCTTCGGCGGCTGACGTCGATCTCCTACGCCAACAACCGATCGGCGACCTCTTCGGCGAGGGACAGGCTCGCGGTGAGGCCCGGGCTCTCGATGCCGAACAGGTGGACGAGGCGGTCCAGCCCATGCTGCGCCGGCCCGTCGATGATGAAATCCGCCGCGGGCTCGCCCGGGCCGGTGATCTTTGGACGGATGCCGGCATAATCGGGGGTCAGCACCCCTTCGGGCAAACCGGGCCAATACCGGCGGATCGCACGGGCGAAGGCTTGCGCGCGATCGGGATCGACGGCGTAATCCTCGGTTTCCACCCACTCGACATCGGGACCGAAGCGCATGCGCCCGGCAAGATCGAGGGTGAGATGAATGCCCAGCCCGCCCTCGACGGGGGCCGGATAGATCAACCGCGCGAAAGCCGGGCGGCCGAGGCAGCCGAAATAGCTCCCCTTGGCGAGGATCTTTCTCGGGATGCGGTCGGGTGGGAACCCGTCGATTGCTTTCGCGATAGCCTGTGCTCCGAGACCGGCGGCATTGACGACGGCGTCGAACGGCAGCGCATCCCCGTTCACCGTCGCGACCCAGGCGCCGTCCGCCCATGACAAGCGCGCGACCGGGCTGTGGAACGCGATGGCGCCACCGCGATCCTCGATGTCGCCCTGCAGGGCGAGCATGAGGGCGTGGCTGTCGACGATGCCGGTTCTGGGGGCGTGGAGGGCGGAGACGCAGGCGAGATTGGGTTCCAGGGCGCGGGCCTCGGCCCCGTCGACGAGCGCCAGACCCTCGACGCCGTTGGCGATCCCGCGCGCATGGATCGCCGCGATGGCGGCGCCCTCGGCCGCATCGGTGGCGACGATGAGCTTGCCGCAGGCGCGGTGCGGTACGCCGTGGCTGGCGCAGAACCCGTAGAGCCTCCGGGCGCCGTCGACGCAGTGCCGTGCCCGGAGCGAGCCCTCGGGATAGTACATCCCGCCATGGATCACTTCGGAGTTGCGCGCGGACACGCCCGTGCCGATGCCGCCCTCGGCCTCCGCCACCACCACGGCATGGCCCCGCAGGGCGAGCGCCCGGCCGACGGCGAGTCCGACCACGCCGGCGCCGATGACGAGGATGTCGCTCATGATGTCCGCCGAATCACGGGCTGAAGATCAGAACCAGATAGACGAAGAACACCACGAGGTGCACGGCCCCCTCCAGCACCGTGGTGCGCAGCCCCGAGAACGTCAGGGTGCTGAGGATCAGGGTCACGACGAGCAGCGTCATCTCCGTCGGCGCGAGGCCGAGGACCACGGTCTGGCCCGTCAGCAGGCCTACGGCCAGGACCGCCGGCACCGTGAGGCCGACGGTGGAGGTCGCGGCGCCGAGGCAGAGGTTGATCGCCCGCTGCAGCTCGTTGCGCGCCACCGCCTTCAGGGCGCTGATGCCCTCCGGGGTGAACACGATGGCTGCGATGAGGACGCCGCCGAGGGCCGAAGGCGCACCGAGCGCCGCGATGCCGTGGTCCAGGATCGCCGCGAGGCTCTTCGACAGCAGGACGATGGGCAGGATGTTGGCGAAGAGGAGACCGACGTGCTTCAGGATCGCGGCCGTCTGCCGGTCCGCCTCGGGCGCCTCGGCTTCGGGCACAACGGTGCCGGGGTTCGATTTCGCGATCCGCCCGCCGTCGTGGATGAAGAAGCTGCTGTGCCGTCCGGTCTGGATCAGCAGGAAGATCCCGTAGAGCGACACGGTGAACAGCGAGAACGAGATCGCCTGCACGGGCGTCAGGGTGCCGCCGCTCGTCGAGGTGGTGAAGTTCGGGATGATCAGCGCGATGGTGGTGAGCGGGATGATCACCGACAGGAAGGCCGACGTGCCCTGCAGGTTGTAGGATTGCTGGTGATGGCGCAGGCCGCCGATGAGCAGGCCGAGGCCGACGATGCCGTTGAGGACGATCATCAGCACGGCGAACATCGTGTCGCGTCCGAGCGTCGGCACCGCCTTCGAGGACAGCATCACGGCGGACACCAGGACCACCTCGATCACCACGATGGAGAGGGTGAGAACGAGGGTGCCGTAGGGCTCGCCGAGGCGATGGGCGAGTTCCTCGGCCTCGTGGACCACGCCGAACGCCGCCCACAGGATCACGAGGAACAGCCACAGGAACAGGCCCGTGGCCCAGAGCGGCGATCCGAGGTCGGCGAGCCAGGCGGGCCCGAACACGAAGAACGCGGCGACGCTCGCCCACGCCACGACCAGACGCAACACCGCCCCCATCTTTCCCCCTGTGGACGTCCGAATTCATGCCGCCATCGGGACGGACGGCACCGCCCGCAGGGCGGCTGGCTCACGGGGGCCACGGCCAAGCCCGAAAGACAAGCTTTAACTGTGCGGGAAACCACCCATGCGCGCGCAGACATGGCGCATGGCCGCGGTTCCGGCTACAAGCCACCGTATCCGTAACCGATCGAGGCCGGAATCACGCATCCGGGGGATCGATCCGCGCTTAGCGCGGCCATCCCCGGCGGGTTCCAGCCTGTTTGCCCGCAAGGCTCCTCAGTGCCCTTTCCGACCCTGCCGGCCCCGCTCTCCCGAGCTCTGGCCGCGCGTGACTACGCAGACCCTACCCCCGTCCAGAATGCGGTGATCGAAGCCGCCACGCAGGGGCGCGATCTCCTCGTTTCGGCCCAGACCGGCTCGGGAAAGACCGTTGCCTACGGCCTCGCCTTCGCCGACACGCTGCTCGACGGTGCCGAGCGCTTCGGTCCGGCCGGCGCGCCGCTGGCCCTGGTCATCGCCCCCACCCGCGAACTCGCCCTCCAGGTCGAGCGTGAATTGACGTGGCTCTACGCCGAGACCGGCGCGCGGGTGATCTCCTGCGTCGGCGGCATGGACCCGCGGCGCGAACGCGCCCAGCTCAACGACGGCGCCCACATCGTCGTCGGTACGCCCGGCCGCCTGCGCGACCACTTGGAGCGCCGCAACCTCGCCACCCAGGATCTGCGCGTCGCCGTCCTCGACGAGGCCGACGAGATGCTCGACCTCGGCTTCCGGGACGACCTCGAATTCATCCTTTCGGTGACCCCGAAGGAGCGGCGCACGCTGCTGTTCTCGGCGACCCTGCCCAAAGCCATTGCGACGCTGGCCGAGCGCTACCAGAACGACGCCCTGCGCATCGCCGTGAAGGGCCAGGAGCGCGGCCACGAAGACATCACCTATCGGGCCGTTCGGGTGATGCCGCGTGAGCTGGAGCACGTGGTGGTCAACACCCTGCGCTTCACCGATGCTCCGACCGCCATCGTGTTCTGCAACACCCGCAACGCCGTGCGCCACCTCCAGGCGGTGCTGACCGAGCGCGGCTTCTCCGCCGTGGCCCTGTCGGGCGAACTCGGCCAGGGCGAGCGCAACGCCGCCCTTCAGGCCCTTCGCGACGGGCGCGCCAAGGTGTGCGTCGCCACCGATGTCGCCGCCCGCGGCATCGATCTGCCCACTGTCAGCCTGGTGATCCACGCCGACCTGCCCCACGACGCCGAGGTGCTCCAGCATCGCTCCGGCCGCACGGGCCGCGCCGGACGGAAAGGCACCTCCGTCCTGCTGATCCCGGCCTCCAAGCGTCGCCGCGCCGAGCAGATGCTGATGATCGCAAAGGTCAACGCCGAGTGGGCCGGCCCGCCCACCGCCGAGGAGATCCGCGCCCTCGACGGCGAACGCATGTGGCAGGACCCACTGTTCACCGATGCCCCGGCCGAGGAGGATGTCGCCATGGGCGAGGCCCTGCTGGCCCGTCGCACGCCGCAGGAGCTCGCCGCGGCGCTGGCCCGAATCTACCGGGCGCGCCTGCCCGAGCCCGAGGATGTCACCGATCCGGGCGCCGGCCCCGAGCGCAAGGCCCGGCCGGTCTACGACCCCGCCGACACCGCCCGCATCGACGCGGAAGGTCCGTCTGTCTGGTTCCGACTCAACCTCGGCCGGCGCGACAACGCCGACCCGCGCCGCCTGCTGCCGATGCTGACCCGACGCGGTAGCATCGGGCGCCAGGAGATCGGGGCCATCCGGATCTTCGATCGGGAGACCAAGTTCGAGGTGCGCGGCGGCGCAGCGTCCCGCTTCGCCCAGACCTTTGCCAAGAACGGCTCGCCCGAAATCCAGGTGGAAGCGCTCTTGGACGGTCCCGGCAGCGATCAGGAGGCCAGCGGCCCCAAGGGCTTCAAGAGCCCGCGCGGCGCCCGTCACGAGCGCGAGATCGGCAAGAAGCCGCGCGCCCGGACGAAGTAGCCCGAGGCCCTCAGGCTCCTCTTCGGTGAGCGACCATCACCTCGCGAGCACGTCCCGACACCGGGTCGTGCTCGTTCGATCCCCGCTGGACCTGAACCGCAGGACCCGCGCGGAGGCCTCGAAGCCGGCCTTCGAACCGACCGAAGCTCCACGGCGAACGCCTTCAACTTCGATGCGCGGGGGTTCGGGCCGACGCGGACGATATTGATTGCAGTGGCTCGGTGCCTGAACTCATCGTACCCGATGACAGCAGCCCTGTGCCGACGTCGTTCTCAGAACTGTTCGGGGAAGCGCTTGACCGCGTTTCCGAGGGCCTCGACGCCTTCGACGAGCTTGCGTCCGACGGGGGCTAGGGACGGCACTTTCATGCCGAACATCTCGGTCTCCTCGGCTTCCGGCTCTGCGGCCTGGGCCGGTTGCGCGGCTGCGACCTTTTCGGAGGCACCCGGTACCGGTTTGGCGGCGGGCTTGGTCCGTGCCACGACCGGGGCGGGCTTCGCTTTCGGCCCGGCTTCGGCCGACGCCGGGGGAAGGGCCGCGAAGGTGCCGCCGGTCGTGGCACGGGCGCGGGTGGTCTCGACGGGAGTCGGGGCGACGAGGGGGGCCGTGCGGGCTTTCTCCACGAGGGCGACGGCGGGCGCGGACGGCACCGTCGCGGCATTCTCGATGGGGGGCAGGCGCGCGGGCTTCGAAGGGGACGCGATGTTGGCGACCTGAACCGGCTTGGTGTCGACAGCCTTCACGTCCGCAGGCTTGGTCTGGAGAAGCTTGACTTCGACCGCTTTCGTCTCGGGCGCCTTCGCTTCGACGACTTTGGCTTCGACGACTTTGGCTTCGAGAGCTTTGGTTTCGAAGGCTTTGGCTTCCTGGGCCTTGGCCTCGACCGGCGCGACGACGGCTCGAACCGGGAGCGGATCGGCCTCCGCCGGCACCGGACCCGAGGGCCGGTGGGACGACGCCAGGGCAGGAACGCCGTCGCGCAAATCCGGCCAATCGGCCGAGATTCGCCCGATCCGGACCTTGGACGGCGGCGGGCCGGCGAGACCCGAGAGCATCGAATACGCCCCTGCGGACAGGCCGACGAGGCCGACACCGCCCAGAACCGCGATCAGCGCGGCGCGCATGACGCGCGATGGCGCCTTGGGCTCGGCGGGCGCGCGCCCTTCGGCGGCGATGCGCCGCTCGGTCGGATCGATGGCAATCGACATCAGCGTGGACTCATCCCGAACACACCCGGCGGTCGCGTCCGGTCGATGACGCGGTGCCGTGTCCGTGAACTGATCCCGACAATGGGGCATGAAGATGTCCGGCACCGTATCGACAGTCGAAGCCCGAGATTACCCGGATTAGATCTGTGTTAGGCCGGAGGCTTTAAGGAGTGGTATCGCGGTTCGTCTTCGTCACGTCCCGGGACGACGCAGGCACCATCTTGCAGAGGTGCGTCGCGCCCCCGGCTAGGACGCTCGCTCGATGAAGTCGGCCTGCGCCGCCACCACCCGGGCAACGCCGCGGTCCGCGCGGTCGGAGCCCTTCGGCAAGGCCTCGCCCGCCAGGAGCCGGGCCTTGAGGGCGACCCGGCCCGGATCGCCCCAGCACGTCAGCAGCGCCTGGAACGCGTCATGGTGCGCGCTGTCGAACGCGATCGGTCGCCCGTTCGCGTCGCGGCACGGGTGTGGCGGATGGAGATGGGCGCACGGAACCAGACCGGAGGGGATCGGCGCGGTCGCCGCATGGGTCCGGCGCGCCCGTACGACCTCCGGGGCGACGTAGGCGCGCGGCGCGGCCGCGCCGGAGCCGACGGGAGCGCCGAAGACCTCGATCCGCCCGAGACGGGTCGTCATCACCACGTCGAGCCGGCGTTCCACGAGGAGCCCCGGCACCGGACTGCCGGGTGCGAAGGCCGCCCCACCGCAAGCTCCCCACAGGTTGTCGAGAATCCGTGGATCGCGGGTCCGCAGGCAGGCCGACCCCTGAGGCAGCCCGAGGCCGAGGTCGAACAGGAACGCCTCGCGATCCGTGGGCTGGGCAGCCGCGAGGTCGGGCCCGAGCGGCGTGACCACCTCCGGCCCGGGGACCAGAGCCGTCCCCACGGGCAGGCACAGGGCGACCGCATGGCTCCAGCCGCCACGGAACCCGGTTTCGTAGGCCACCGGCACGAGGTCGTCGGCGGGCGCGAGCATCAGGGCGCCGCGGCACGTCAGCCGGCCGAAACGCCCCATGGTCGCGACGGCCTCGCCGGGCGCACGACCGAACTCGGCCCCGGCACCGAATCCGCCGAGACTCCACCGGGTGGCCGGATCGTCGAGGAATGCGGCGAGCCGGTCCCGGATCCCCGCGGATTCATCGGGACGGGACGGCGCAGGGCTACACGTTCCATCCCGCCCGGACTCGGCTACAAGTGGAACGTCCCTCATCCGCTTCCCGGCACCCCCACCATGACGACGGCCCCCGCATCGAGCCCGCCCGGTTGGGCGGCCCGCCCCACCCTGTGGGCACGCTGGCCGACCCGCACGCGGATGATCGTCCTCGTCATCGCTATCGATCTCCTGGCGGCCCTGCTCTCGTGCGGGGTCATCGTGCTGAACGCGCGCTCCGCCGTCGAGGTCGAGATGAAGGCGGCCCTGTCCAATGTCGAGCTTCTCGTCTCCGACACCATCGATCTGGCGCAGGCCGCCTCGCCCGACACCCTGCTGCAGACCCTGCGCCTGCGTGTGCAGGGCCTGCGCCACGTGCGCGTCACCGTCCTCGACGCGGCGGGCGCCGTCGTCCCGGCACCGTCGCATCGCCAGCGCCGGGACGCCTACGACGCACCACACTGGTTCGTCGCCCTCATCGCCCCCGAGCCGCGCCAGCACGAATTGCCCATCGTGGTCCAGAACAAGCGCCTCGGCACCGCTCGCATCACCACCCAGCCGCGGGACGAGATCGACGAGGTCTGGGGCTACGCCGTCTCCCTGTCGCTGGCGAGCCTCATCGTCAGCCTCGGCCTCCTCGCCGCCCTTTACGTCGCCTTCGGCCGGGTGCTGGCGCCCCTGACGCAGGTCGCCGATGGCCTGACCCAGCTCGAACGGCAGGATTACACCGCACGCCTCGCGCCGCCGGCTTCGCGCGAACTCGCGGTCATCGCCGCCCGCTTCAACAGCGTGGCCCAGGCCCTGTCGGAAACCCGTGCCGCCAACGGGCGCCTCAACCGCCAGCTCCTCTCTGCCCAGGACGACGAGCGGCGGGCGACGGCCCTCGAGCTCCACGACGAATTCGGCCCCTGCCTGTTCGCCCTCGAAGCCAACGCCGCCTCGGTGATCCGCATGGCCGCCGCCGAGGCGGCGCCGGACCGGGGGAAGCTGACCCAGCGCGCCGAGGAGATCAGCGCCATCGTGGGTCAGGTCCAGACCCTCAACCGCGACCTCCTCAACCGCCTGCGCCCGCATGCCCTGGGTCAGGTGCCCCTGCCCGATTGCCTCGTCCTGCTCCTGCGCGACTTCACCCGCCGGCACTCGGGGACAGCCTTCACGGGCACGTTCGATCGCCTCGGGGCCGGCTACGGCGACGTCACCGATCTCACGGTCTTCCGCTGCATCCAGGAGAGCATGACCAATGCCGTTCGGCATGGCGGGGCCGCGCGCGTCACCGTGGAGGCGGGCGAAGTTCAGGACGGTTCCGGATCGCACCTCGCCATCGAAGTGCATGACGATGGCCGCGGAATCACGCCCGACCACCGGGTCGGGCTGGGTTTGTCGGGGATGCGCGAGCGCGTCGAGGCCTTGGGCGGCACATTGGCGCTTGACAATGGCCGGCCCGGGACGGTTGTCCGGATCATGATTCCGTTCGAGTCCGAACGGTCCGAGGACTCGAGCGCGATCCCCGCCGCATGAACGCGATCCACACCACTTCCCTCCGGGCCCCGGTCCTGGTCGTCGACGATCACCCCATCGTGCTCCAGGGCTGCCGCCGCGTGCTGGAGGATGCCGGCATCGAGCGCATCGCCGAGGCCACCACGGTGGTGGCGGCCTACCGGGCCTTCCACCGCCTGAAGCCGTCCATGGTGATCTGCGACCTGACCTTCCAGGGCAGCGGGCTCGCCGGCCTGGCGCTGATCCGCCGGATGCGCGGCGTCGATCCGCAGGTTCGGATCCTGGTGTTCAGCATGCACAACGATCCGGTCATCGTCGCCCGCGCGCTGGAGGCGGGGGCGCTCGGCTACGTCCTGAAGGACCACGCCTCGGGCGAGCTGTTCGAGGCGTTCGACCGGGTCCGTGCCGGACAGGTCTACCTCGACCGGCGCCTCGCCACGGAGGTCGCCATGCTGCGCACGGACCCGCGCCGCACGCCCGAGGCCCAGCTGACGCCGCGAGAGCAGCAGATCCTGGCGCGTCTGGCTCAGGGCAAGTCCTACGGCGCCATCGCGAGCGACCTGTCGGTGAGCTACAAGACCGTCACCAATGCGTGCTCGCAGATGCGCCAGAAGCTCGGCGTCCGGACGCTCGCCGAACTCATCCACGTGGCGGTGACGCAGGCCCAGCGGCAAGGGTGAGGTCAGGCATCAGCCGAGCCCGCCCATCGCCCGCACGATCGCCCACTCTTCCTCCGTCACCGGCTGCACCGACAGGCGGGAATTGTTGGCGAGCACCATGGCGGCGAGGCGCGGCTCGGCCTTGATCGCCTCCAGGGTGACCGGCCGGGGGAGCGCTTCCACCGCGCGCAGATCCACCATCCCGAACCGGCCCGTGGCGTCGGAATCGTCGGGGTAGTACGGGCGGATCACCTCCACCACGCCGACCACCGCCTTGCCCTCGTTGGAATGGTAGAAGAACCCCAGCTCGCCGACTTCCATGGCCTGCAGGTTCTTCTTGGCGACATGGTTGCGCACGCCGTTCCAGTGGGTGCCGGCGGCCCCGGCCGCGACTTGGCTGTCCCACGACCACGTGGCGGGTTCGGACTTGTAGAGCCAGTGGGCCATGCGGATCTCCGGGGAACGGCGGGTGCCATACCATCCGGGAAGCGTGGCCGTCAGTCCCCCGCGAGCGCGTTCGCCCAGTAGCGCAGGCTGTCCGGGTTGATCGGCGCGCCGGCCTCGGCATTGCGTGCGGTCACGAAGGCGTGAAACGCTTGCGCCTCCCGTGATCCCAACAGATTGCGAAGAGCCCGAAGGATGCGGGTGATGCGCAGGTGGTTGTGATCGTGGGCGCGCAGCCAGCCGTTGGTGTCCCCATAGAAGCGCATCATGCGATCACGCGCCGCCCGAAGACCCGAGAGCGCCGCCGGGTCGGCTCGGATCGCCTCGGCCTCGGCGCGGGTCAGCACGGGAGCGCCCGGCACGGCGAGACTCGCCTCGCGCAGCGGAAAGCACCACTGGATGAAATCGTGCACGCCCTCGATCCGGGCGTCGCCGAACGCGACCACGTCGGCGAGACGGCGTCCTTCGCCGTCCGATCCCTCGCCGGCGAGGAAGGCATGGATCGGCCCCATCCTCACTCGGCCTCCCCCCGGAGCGGGCGCGCCAGGAGCGCGGCGATGACGGTCTCGACGCTGGCCTCGCCCGCCACGACGGCGGCGACGGCCTCGGCCACGGGCATCTCGACGGCCCGCGCCCGCGCCAGGGCGACCAGGGCCGCAGCGGTGTAGGCACCCTCCGCGAGCTTGCCGCCGGCGGCGTCCTGGGGCGAGGCGCCGGCCCCGAGGCGCTGACCGAAGGCGAAGTTGCGCGATTGCGGCGACGAGGCGGTGAGCACGAGATCGCCGAGGCCCGACAGCCCCATGAGGGTCTCGGGGCGCCCGCCGTAGGCGCGGGCGAAGCGCATGAGCTCGGCGAACGCCCGCGCGATGAGGGCGGCCCGGGCCGATTCGCCTAAGCCCCGCCCGGCGACGATGCCGGAGGCGATGGCGAGCACGTTCTTGCCGGCGCCGCCGATCTCGACGCCGCGCACGTCGTCCGTGTGATAGACGCGCAGGTTCGGCCCCGACAGGGCGGTGGCGAGACGCGCGGCGTGCCCCGCGTCGGCTGCCGCCAGGGTCACGGCGGTGGGCAGGCCACGGGCGACGTCCGCCGCGAAGCTCGGGCCCGACAGGACCGCCACGGGGGCGTCAGGTCCGAGGATCTCGGCGGCGACGGCGCTCATGAAGCGGTCGCTGCCGCGCTCGATCCCCTTGGCGCAGAGGACGATCGCCGTCCCGGGGGCCCAGGACGGGGCGAGGTCGGCCAGCACCGTCCGCAGGGTCTGGGCCGGCGTCACCATGAGTACCGTGCCGGCGTCGCGCAAGGCGCATGCGTCGGCCGTGGCCCGGATGGAGGCGTGGAGGGGCACGCCGGGCAGGTAGCGTGCGTTCTCGCGGGTTGCTTCGAGGCGTGCGGCGGCCTCGGCGTCGCGCAGCCATAGGGTCACGGAATGTCCGGCGACGGCGGCGGCGTTGGCGAGCGCCGTGCCCCAAGCGCCGCCGCCGATCACCGCGATGGGTTTGCTCATGCGGCGCTCCTGTCAGGCCGCGGCGACGGGCTCGGCGAACGGCCAGCGGGCACGGGCCGGCGCGGTGAGATCGTCGACGAGGCCGAGGCGCAGGCGCTCGATGCCCGCCCAGGCGATCATTGCGCCGTTGTCGCCGCAGAGCGCGACGGGTGGCGCCACGAAGGCGAGGCCTGCCTCCCCGGCCTGGGTGGTAAGGGCACGCCGGATGGCGCCGTTGGCCGCGACGCCGCCGGCGGCGACCAACGCCGTCGGATGCCCGGCGACGGCGGCGAAGTCGCGCATGGCGACCCGCAGACGATCAACGATCACGTCGACCACCGCCGCCTGGAAGCCGGCGCACAGGTCGGCGACGTCGGCGCTGGACAGCGGAGCGAGCTTCTCGGCCTCGATCCGCAGGGCGGTCTTGAGGCCGGACAGGGAGAAGTTGGCTTCGCGCCGGCCCAGCATGGGCCGCGGCAAGGCGAAGCGCTCGGGGTCGCCGGTCTCGGCCAGGCGCTCGACTTCCGGCCCGCCGGGGTAGCCGAGGCCCAGGAGCTTGGCGACCTTGTCGAACGCCTCGCCGATGGCGTCGTCGATGGTGGTGCCGAGCCGCACGTAATCGCCGACGCCCTTGACCGCGACCAGCTGAGTGTGGCCGCCCGACGCCAGGAGAAGGAGATAGGGGAAGCCGATCCCGTCCGTGAGGCGCGCCGTGAGCGCGTGGGCCTCGAGGTGATTGACAGCGATGAGGGGCTTTCGCGCCACCAGCGACAGGGTCTTGGCGGTAACGAGGCCGATGAGCACGCCGCCGATGAGGCCGGGGCCGGCCGCCACCGCGATGCCGTCGACTTCAGCCAGACGCAGGCCGGCGCCGTCGAGGGCGCGCAGGATGAGCCGGTCCAAGACCTCGACATGCGCGCGCGCGGCGATCTCCGGTACCACGCCGCCATAGGCCGCATGTTCGGCGATCTGACTCAGGACCTCGTTGGAGAGGATGCGTCCGCGTCCGCCCTCGCCGGGGCAGACCACGGCGGCGGCGGTCTCGTCGCAGGTCGTTTCGATGCCGAGGACGTTCATGGGATCAGGACGTTCATGGAGCGGGTACGTTCCTGCGGCACGGGTGAAACCTACGGATGCCGCGTGAAGGCAGGCGAAAGCATCACCGGCTGCGGCGGCGAGCTGCTGCGTTGGATGCATCCTAGCCGGCCCGGCGCTATCAGGGCAACGAGGGGCAGGGCAACGACTGGACGAGGTTTCGTGGAATGCGGATCTGGGTGGCGCGGCCGGAGCCGGGGGCGACGCGGACGGGGCAGAGACTCCGGGCGCTCGGCCATGCGCCCCTTGTGGCACCCGTGCTGGCGATCCGCCCCACGGGCACGGTCCTGCCGGACGGCGCCTTCGCCGGCCTGCTGCTCACGAGTACCAATGCCGTCGCGGCCCTGACGGCGGCGGACCGGGCACGGTTCGCCACGCTGCCGGTGTTCGCCGTCGGCGCGCGGACGGCGGCCCTGGCGCGCCGGGCCGGGCTCGGCGCGGTTCGGGAAGCCGGGGGCGACGCCGCCGCCCTCTCCGCCCTCGTCCGCGCCACCCTGCCGGCTGGCAGCGCCCTCCTCCATGTCGCCGGCGCCGAAGGCAAGTCCGAGCCGGCCGCCTCCCTCAGGGCGGCGGGATATGCGGTCACCGCCGCCATCGCCTACGCAGCCGTGGCGGAGGCGACGCTTCCGCCGGCCGTGGCGGCGGCACTGGCGGCTCATCCGGCCGCCCTCGATGCGGTGCTGCACTACTCGCGCCGCAGCGCCGAGACCGCACAACTTCTGGCACGCCGCGCGGACCGAAGCGGAGCCTTCGGCGCGCTCAAGCATTACTGCTTGTCGAGTGACGTAGCCGCCGCCCTGGCCGCGGCGGGGCTTGACGCGCATTTCGTGGCGGCACGGCCGGACGAGGAGAGTCTTCTGGCGGGTTTGGTGGCGGGAACCTGACGGAAGGGCCTCGCTCCGGCGCGGGCCGTGATGCTAGGACGAATCTGAATAAGCTGGGCTGCGATCGCCGAACCCGGGGGCACCGAACCGGTGTCGGGTGACGACGGCAGCGTCGGGAAGGGAGCAACGAACCGTGAAACCACCCAACAGCGACGCCAACCGCCCGGGCAATGCGTCCGGCACGCGCCCGCCCGAGCCGGCAAAGCCGAACGCACCGACGTCGAACGCACCGACGTCGAACGCCCTTGGTGCCAAGCCGGATGCGTCGCCGAGCAAGCCCGATGCCCCGAAGACCGCCCCCTCTACGAGTGACACCAAGCCCGCCGTTGCGGGCGTCGGCCAGCCGGGTGCGCCGAAGCCGCCCGAAGCGTCCAAGGACGCCCAGCCCGTCGGCAAGGATGCCAGGCCGCTGGACGGCGTCAAATCCCCCGACGCCCCGAAAGCCGCTGCGTCCGGCGTGCTGGGTGGCGACAAGCCCGCGGATGTGAAGCCGCCGGAGCCGGCAAGGTCCGCCGACCTGTCGAAGGACGCGAAGCCGGAGATCGGCAAGAGCGAGGTGGGCAAGAGCGAGCCGCCGAAGCCGGACGCTTCCAGGGAACCCCCCAAGGATTCGCCGAGGACCGCGACCTTCCCGAGCGGCGCGCAGGGCGTGGCAAAGCCGTCCGGTGGGGCGACGGACGGTCCGATCATCGATCTGAAGGCCAAGCGACTGCCCGATCCGGCACCGGCCCAGAAAGCGTCGGCGACGGGCGCCGGCATCATGCCGGGTGTCGCCACCAAGCCGGCGGACGCCAAGCCCGGAGATGGTGCCAAGCCTGGAGATGGTGTCAAACCCGACGCCGGCACCAAGCCTTCGGATACCGGCAAGTTTGGCGAGACTCCCAAGGCGGCCGATCCGAAATCCGGGTCCGGCGGAACCACGCCGAAGATCGCGCCGACGCCTCCGGCAACACCGGCGGCGCGTGGGCCGGGCTTCGGCTCCGTCGCCACCGCCGGCCTTCTCGGCGGCGTCATCGGAGCCGGTCTGCTGTTCGCCGTCGAACGCGCGGGCGTGCTGCCTCAGGCCGACGACGGACGCCTCGCCGCCCTCGATCAGCGCATCGCGGCGCTGGCGCCGAAGGACGAGGTCGCGCGCCTGTCCCAGCGCGTCGCGTCCAACGAGACCGCCCTCAAGGCGGTGCCGGAGGCCGTCTCCACGGCCCGCGAGGCCCTGCAGAAGGCCAGCGCCGCGCCGGTTCCCAGCGGCGACGGCACCGCGCCGCAGGCGACCGCGACCCTGCCGCCCGACGTCGCCGCGCGCCTCGACAGCCTCGACCAGCGTGTCTCGGCCCTCCAGGAGGAGCCAGGCCAGCAGGGCGGCGAGGCCCGCATGGCGGTGGCGCCCGCGAACAACGACACCGCGCAGGTGACGGCCCTCGCCGAGCGCCTGAAGGCGGTGGAGGCCCAGATTGCCGCCGTGCCGAAGCCCACGGAGCAGCCCGACCTGACCCCGAAGCTCGCGGCGCTTCAGACCGCCCTCGACGACCGGGCCAAGGCCAATGCCGAGGCAATCAAGACCAACGCCGAGGCGACGCGCACCCTCGGCCAGAAGCTCACGGACGCGCAGCAGGCCCTCGACGCCAAGGTCCAGGCCGCCACCCAGGCGAGCCAGCAGGCGGCGGAAGCCGGCAAGACCCAAGCCGCGGAAGCCGCCAAGGGCATCGAGCGTCAGGTTCAGACCCAGCTTCAGGCACAGGGCGACAGGATCGCCGGCCTCGACAAGGCCCTGTCCGAGCGCGCCGAGGTTGCCACCGTTCAAGCCGCCTTGCGGGTGGTCTCGGCCGACCGGATCGTGACCGCCCTGAACGCCGGAACGCCCTACGCCGACGCCCTTTCCGCCCTGCGCAACTACGAGCCGGGTGATCCGGCCCGGCTCACCGCCGTGGCGGTCTTCGCCGATCGCGGGGCCCCGACGGCCCGTACCCTCGCGGCCGAATTCCGCACCGTGTCCGAGACGATCGCGGCGGCCCGCCGCTCCGCACAGGTGCGTTCGGTGGCCGAGACCGGCGATTTCAGCCAGAAGCTGATGAGCATGGCCGAATCCATCGTGCAGGTGCGCAAGGTCGATGGCGCGGCGCCATCGGCGCAGGGCGTAGCGCCCGCGGCCGACCCGCTGCCGAAGGTGCAGGACGCCCTCGACCGGGGCGCCGTCGCGGAAGCCGCCCAGGCCTTCGCGGCCTTGCCGGAGGATGTCCGCGCCCAGGCCGGCGAGTTCGGGACCAAGCTGAAGTCCCGCGCGGCGGCCGGCGAGGCGGCGCAGGCTCTGCTCGCGGAGGCCTTCAAGGGCCTGCCCGCGGCGGGCCCGTCGCGGTAAGGCACGGCCCCGTCGCGGCGGTATCCCCGCCCGATGCCGCCGACGAATGAATCGACGGGAGCATCCGAAGCTCCCGTTCCCGGATTACGGCGCCGCCGGCTCGACCGGCCCCACGCCCAGGAGTTTCTGATCCCATGTGGCGCGCTCTCGCCTTCCTGGCCCTCCTCGCCGTCGCCGCCTACGGCGCGACCTGGGTCGCCGACCATCCCGGCTCCGTCACCATCGTGTGGAACGGCTACGAAGTCGCCACCAGCCTCGCCATCGCGCTGATCGGCGTCCTCATCGCCGCCATCGTGGTCGGCTTCATCTGGGCCATCGTGCGCGGTCTCATCACCCTGCCGGAGGCCCTGGTGCGCGGCTCGCGCGACCGGCGCCGGGCCAAGGGCTACTCGGCCCTGTCGCGCGGCATGGTCGCGGTGGGCTCCGGCGATCCCATGGCGGCGCGGCGCCACGCCAACGATGCCGAACGACTGCTCGGTGCCGAGCCCCTCGCCCTGTTGCTGAAGGCCCAGGCCGCACAGATTTCGGGCGACCGCGAGGCCGCCGAATCGGCGTTCCAGCGCATGGTCGACGATCCCGAGACCCGGGTGCTCGGCCTACGCGGCCTCTTCGTCGAGGCCCGTCGCCGCGAGGACGACGTGTCCGCCCGTGCCTACGCGGCCGAGGCCGCGCGCCTCGCCCCGAGCGTCACCTGGGCCAACGAGGCCGTTCTGGAAGCCCAATGCGCCGACGGCGATTGGAGCGGCGCGACGGAAACCGTCGAGCGCCGGGCCTCCCTAGGCCTCATCGAGAAGGGTCTCGCCCGCCGTCAGCGCGCCGTGCTCCTCACCGCGGCCGCGCAGGAGCGCGAAGCCGGCGAGCCGGAAGCCGCCACCGAGCGGGTACTGCGGGCGGTCAAGCTCGCCCCCGACCTCGTACCGGCGGCAGCTCTGGCCGGGCGCCTGCTCGCGCGCCGCGGCGACCTGCGGAAGGCCGCCAAGATCATCGAGGCCGCGTGGCGCGCCGGTCCGCATCCGGATCTCGCCAAGGCCTACCTGACCCTGCGCACCGGCGATTCCGTGCGCGACCGCCTCGCCCGCGCCGAGACCCTGGCCCGGCTGTCGTCGTGGCATCCCGAGGCTCGCCTCGCCATGGCCCAGGCGGCCTACGAGGCGCGCGAGTTCACCCAGGCCCGCGAAGCCCTCGCACCGCTGCTCGCCGACCGGCCCTCCGTGCGGGCCTGCCTCGCCATGGCGCGCCTGGAGGAGGCCGAACACGGCGCCGGCACGGGCCGCTCGCGCGAGTGGCTCTCCCGAGCGGCCCATGCCCCGCGCGACCCCCTGTGGATCGCCGACGGCATCGCATCGGAGCGCTGGGCCCCCGTCTCTCCCGTCACTGGCCGCCTCGACGCCTTCGTGTGGAAGACCCCGACGGAGGTTCTGGCCGGTCCCTCGGAGACCGGGACGGACGAGGCCGAGCCGCCGGAGGGGGCGATCTTGCCCATCGAAGTCGCAAAGCCCCTGGACGCCGCGAAGCCCACGGAACCGGCCCGACCGCCGGAGTCCGCCAAGCCACCGGTGCCGGCCCAGCCGCCGGTGCCTGCTGGATTGAACGGTACGACGCCCTCCCCCGCGGCGTCCGGCATTCCCGCCGCCTCGAACCCGATGCCGGCCGGCACGTCGACACCCGTGGTCCTTCCGATGCCCAAGGCCGTGGACAAGGCGGCCGACGGGAAGGATCGCCGCGTCGTGTGAGACGTCGCGACAGCGCGGCGGATCACGGGTCGATGGACACCCTGTGATCTGCGGGGATGGCGCAGGACGACACGCGCCCACCCCCGGGGGTTTAAAGGCTGATTCACGCAAACACGCTAAGTCTCGGGACAGCGAGTTCTGCGTAATCGAAGTGCCATGCACCCATCTGTCGACGATGCGCCGGACCTCTCCGGCCTGATCGAACTGTCGCGCCTCGACACCCTCGATCTGAAACCCGTGATCCTGCGCGTGCAGACGGATCTGTTCCTGTCCGCACCGTTCCGCGACCGGAAGACCCTCGAAGCGTTCGAGGCCTTGGCCGGCGGCCTCATCCCCATCGTCGACGAGGAGACCGCCGAGATCGTCGCGCGCAAGCTCGCGGCCTTCCCGGAAACGCCGCCCGGCATCCTTGCGATCCTGGCCGCGCGCGGCGGGGCCGTCCGCGACGCCGTGATCGCGCAGGCGCCCACCCTCACCCCGACGGTGATCGAGGCTGCGATCTCGGACGGCACGGATCTGGGCGGCGCCATCGCGGCGCGTCCCGACATCGACCGGAGCACCGTCAACGCCCTGTCGGCCCGTGCGGTCGGCGAAGTCGACCTGGCGCTCGCGGGCAACACGCACATCGTCCTCGGGGCCGAGACCCTGGCCCGCCTCGTCGGGCGCGGACGGCGGTCGGCCGACCTCGGCCGGGCGCTCCTGGCGCGCACGGACCTCGTCCCGGCGGACCTGTCGCCCCTGTTCCTCTACGCCGACGAAGCCCGGCGCGACGCCATCGGCGAGGCGGTGGCCGCGACCGCGGCCCTGCGCCCATGCCCGCCACCGCCGCGCGAGGCCGGCGCGATCCTGACAGGCTTCTCGGGACGCGGCGACATCGCCGGCTTCATCGGAGCGCTCGCCGAGATGCTCGGCCTGCGCCGGGATTTCCTGGCCGCGACGCCGGACCCGCACCTGCGCTACGACCTGCTCACCCTCGCCCTGCGTGCCGCGGGCCTTCACGAGGAGGAGGCCGTCTACGTCTTCCTGACCCTCAACGAGACCGTGGCCCGCTCCGTCGACCGGGTGTTCGACCTGGTGAAGCTGTTCCGCAAGGTTCAGCGCCCCGCCGCACGCAGCCTGCTCGCCGCCATTCTCGACACCGCCCTGCCCGAGCGCGCGGGCGATGCACGGGCGCACCAGCCCTACAACGCCCCCGACGCCGCGCGCCCGCGCGTCTCGCCGGCCGCCGCCGAGCGCGCCCCCCTTCGCCCCGCCCTCCCCGGTCGCCTGCGCCAGAGTTCCTGAGCGTTCCTCGACGGGCGGAGCGCGCCTACTCGGCCAGATCGAGGAGGTGCCGGCCGGCGCGATCGTCGATCTCGACGATCCAAAGATCGTGATCGAACTGCACCTCCTTGCCGATGCGGAGCTCGACATCGGCGGGCTCGGCCTCGCGCATCAGTGCGACGAAGCGCCGATCCGTGTCGCCGTCCGTATCGACGAGGGATTGGGGCGCCGGCCCGTAGAGGTCGGCACGGCCGTCGAGGCGGTCCACCTTGACGAAGATCGCCCCCGCTTCCGCCGCGCCGCGCCGCCGCTGGACGGCGGCGATGCCCTCGATGCCGAGACGGCGCAGATGGGCCGAGACCCAGAAATCCGAACGCAGACGAGCCATCGCCCGGCTATAGCGGGATTTCCCGCGAAAGCGATCAGCCCGGCGATGCGGCGGCGCGAGCCGCGAGTTCGCGCAGGGTGCGGCCGGCGGGCTGGCCCTTCACCGGAAGCTTGCGGTCGCGCTCGAACCGCTCGATGGCCGCCCGAGTGCCGGTGCCGAGGACGCCGTCCGCCTTGAGGGGTCCGTAGCCGAGCTTGACCAGGGCACGCTGCGCCTTCGCCACCGCCGGATCGGCCTTCGGCGTGACGGACGCCGTGGTCTCGCCCTCGCGGATGATCTCCCCGATGGTGTCGCGGGAGACCGGACGCGGCGCGGGCTGGATGAGGGCGATCCGCGCAGGTTCGGACTTCGGTGCATCCGGCTTCGACGGCTCGGCGCTGGCGGGGTCCGCCTTGGCGGATGTCTGTGGAACCGCCGCCTTGGGAACGGCCGCCCTCGCCGCCTCGCTTGCATCGGCCCGGTTCGCCTCGATCCGGCGGGCGGGCGGCTTCTCGGCGATCGAGCGCGGCGCGGACGCGATCGGGCGCGGCGCGGGCTTGGGGAAGATCGGGGCCGGATGACGGCCCATCTGATAACCCAGCGCATTCAAGGAGATGAATCCCGCGGCACCTACGACGACGACGAAGCCGAGAACATCGCCGGGTCGCGTCACGCACAGGCGACCGGCCCAACGCACGACAGCGCCGAGATCGGACCGCCATCCGCCCGGCCGTGCGCTCGCGTCGGCGCGCTGACGCCGGGTGGCGGCATCGGCCCGGGGTCCGCGCGGCTGGGGCGGGACGATGATCTCGCGCTGATCGCGCATGGCGGCTCCCTCAAACTGGGCCGCCCCACCCGCGCACGGGACGCGGATGGGGGGTCGGGGCAAGCGGCCGGGTCCGGCCGCTCTGGGTGACGATGGGCCGGTCCTATCCGGCACGCCGCAGGGGCGAACCTCCGTCGGGCACGTAGCTCTCGCGGACGGGCTCGGACGAGGCCTCGAACAGGCCGATGGGCCGACGGATCGGCGCCGGCGACCGCGCCGTGTCTGTGGCGCCGGGAACGCGTGAAGCCGTGCGGATCGGAGCCGGACCGGCGAGGTTGGCCTGCGTCCGGCAGGTCACCGGCAGGGTGACGATGACGCTCGTGCCCTGGCCCGGAACACTCTCGATGGCGATGGCGCCGCTGTGCAGGCCGACGAGCCCCTGGACCACGGAGAGACCGAGGCCCGTGCCCTCGTGCGAGCGGCGGGTGTCGCTCTGAGCCTGGAAGAAGGGGTCGCCGACCCGGGGCAGATCGTCGGCCGCGATGCCGATTCCGGTGTCGGTGACGATGAGATCGAGGTGATGGCCAGCCTGCCGGATGGCGACCTCCACCCGCCCGCCGGACGGCGTGAACTTCACGGCGTTCGACAGGAGGTTGATCATCATCTGCCGGCAGGCGCGCAGGTCGGCCGTGATGTGGATCGGTGCGGTATCGTTGGAGCGGACGAGGACCACGCCGGCCTTCACGGCCCTGAGCTGCATCAGGTCGCAGCAGGTCCGCACGAGGGCGTTGAGGTCGAAGGTCTCCGGCGCGTAATCGAAGTGGCCGCTTTGGATTCGGGACATGTCGAGGAGCGTGTTGACCACGTCGAGGAGGTGCTTGCCCGAATCACCGATGATCACGGCGTATTCCCGGCTCTGCTCCGGTCCGATGGTCATCGCGCCCTCGCCCGCCAGGACTTCCGAGAACCCGATGATGGCGTTGAGCGGCGTGCGCAGCTCGTGGCTCACGGTGGCGAGGAAGCGGCTCTTCACCTCGTCGGCGCGCTCGGCCTCGGCGCGGGCGCGCTCCAATTCCTCGGCGTGGCGGCGGTGCTCCGTGACGTCGCGGGTCACGGCGACGACGCTCGAGCCGGAAGCCAGGGCATTGGGCAGGCCGGTGCGGGCGGCGTCGATGCGGTGGGCCCGCATCTCGGCGAAGATCACGCGGGGGGCCCCCTCGGCCCGCACGGCGGCGGCGTCGAGTTGGAGACGGAACTGCACCGTGGCGGGCACGCCGTGAGCGGCGACGTCGCTGAGGGTCTGAAGCAGGGCCGGCCGGTCGCCGACATGAACGCGCTCCAGGAGGCCGTGACCGCGCAGGCGGCTTGCCTCGGCGCCGATGAAGCGGGCCGACGACGCGCTGGCCTCGATGACGCGTCCGTTGCAATCGTGCCAGGTCACGAGGTCGTCGATAGCCGACAGGAGCATGCGATCGCGCAGTTCGTTGTCGCGCAGCTTGGCGAGCCACCGGCCTTCGTGGCGGAAGTGCTCGATGGCCTGGGCGGTGATGTGGCCGATGGCCGTGATGGCGAAGACCGGCATGGCGAGAGTCCGGGACCATTCCATCAGGACGCCGCTGACGCCGAGCGGCGGCAGGAACGCGACGGCGAGCGCCCCGAGGGCCGCCACGATGGCGGCCGCGAGGGTTGCCCGGCGCGAGCCCGAGACCACGGCCTCGAGGGGAATCGCCACGAGCCAGATGGCGGCGGCGGAGTTGGCGCCGCCCGTCATCATCGCGAGGCAGACCACGAGGCCAGTGAGGCCGGCCGACGAGATCGCGTGTGCCACCCAGAGGATCCCGTTGCGCGACAGGAGGACGGCGGCGAAGACCGGGAGCAGCAGGCTGGCGATGGCGAGGGCCTCGATGCCGCTCGGCACGCCCCGCAGAAGCAGGTAGGGCGGCAGACCCAGCATCATCACCAAACCGGTGGCCAGGCGCGAGACGAGGAAGCGCTCATGACGAAACCGCACGGCGGCGTCGTCGATCACCGACTCATGGACGAGACCCGCCAAACGGGTATCGATGAGGGACGCCAGGGCACCGTAGATACGCAATACCGACACGCACAGCGCGGATGGAGGCCTTACCGGCCCGTCCGACGCCCCTTGGTTCGACTTGAACTCGGGCTCGACCTGAACTCGACTGACCGAACCGTCGCAGAGCCGACTTAAGCGAGTCTTGCGAGGGGGGTGCCGCACGTCTCCACATGCTTTCCGGAAAGTAACCGCATCGTCCGAGACGGATGGCTCTCGCGGCGGCACGCCCGAAAAATCCGGTGACGCCCGGCTCCTGATCGTATCGGCCCCACAAAGCCGACGACGCTTTCGATCTCAGACCCAATAAAACGCCGTTCACCATCGCGACGAGTCGTGTCGACCGGCTCATGTCTGCTTTACCACTCGCGTGCGTTCCTGGAGTTCACGCTGTTCGTCGCCGCCCCGTACGGACCCTGGACCGAGCCATGCTGTTCCTCATCCGTGCCGCCGTGGTGATCGGCGGCCTGTCCTACCTCGCGCTCCTGAGGGACCGCCCGGACGCCGTGCCGACCCTCCCGGCGGTGTCGCCGCAGGCGCCGGCCCACGCTCTCGCGGCCGCCTTCGACGCGATGCCGGCGGAACCGCGCGAACAGCTCGTGCGCGAAGGAGTGGACGGCCTCGTCCGGCGCCTCGGCACGACCCGTCCGGCCTCCGCCGATACCTTGGCCGAGGCCGACCGGCAGCCGCCGTGGCGGGGCGTCGCGTCGCGGTAGCGCCCCGGCGGGGTCCGGTTGGCATTGCGGGGATCGTGCGGCTAAACCTGTCGTCGGGAGTATGACGACGGGGGCGCGGTCGGATGTTCGGATTCGGCATGGACTACGAAGGGCCGGCCTTCTGGCTGCCGCTGATCTGGTCGGGACTGCTCGCGCTCGCGGTGGCCATGTACGTGGTCATCGACGGATTCGACCTCGGCGTCGGCATCCTCTTCACCGCCGCCCGGAAGGGGAATTGGCGCGACCGGATGATGCTCTCCGTGGCGCCGATCTGGGACGGCAACGAGACGTGGCTGGTGCTCGGCGGCGGCGGCCTGTTCGCGGTGTTCAGCGTCGCCTACGCGATCCTGCTGCCGGCCCTCTACCTGCCGTTGATCCTCATGCTCATCGCGCTGATCTTCCGGGGCGTCGCCTTCGAGTTCCGGTTCAAGGCGGAACGTTCGCAGGCGCTGTGGGACTACGCTTTCCATTACGGCTCCCTGGTGGCGACCTTCGCGCAGGGACTGGTACTCGGTGCCTTCGTGCAGGGCTTCCAGACGGAGGGGCGCGGCTTCATCGGCGGGACCCTCGACTGGCTGACCCCGTTCAGCGTGATGACGGGGATCGGCCTCGTTTGCGGCTACGGGCTGCTCGGGGCCACCTGGTGCGTGATGAAGACCTCGGGCGAGCTCGAGATCTGGGCGCGCCGCAAGAGCCGGCAGTTTCTTCTCGCCACCGTCGCCTGCATGGCCATCGTCAGCGCCTGGGTGCCGTTCCTCGGCCTCGACATCCAGTGGCGTTGGGTGTCCTGGCCCAACATCCTCTACGTCGCGCCCGTGCCGGTGGTGACGGCCTTGGTGGCCTGGGGCATCCACCGCGCCCTCGCGGGAGGACGGCATCTCGCGCCGTTCCTCCTCGCCATCGCGCTGTTCCTGCTCGGATTCCTCGGCCTCGCCATCAGCCTGTTCCCCTACATCGTACCGCCGCGCATGACGATCTGGCAGGCCGCCAACGCCGTCAGCGCCCTGCAATTCGCCCTTGTCGGCTATGCCGTGGTCATGCCCTTGACCCTCGCCTACACGGCCTACGCCTACTGGGTGTTTCGCGGCAAAGTCGCCGAGGACATTCAGGCGGGGGGTTACGGACATTGAGGGACGCCGGACGCGGCGCCGACCCCGGCGGGAGCGGCTCGGAGGGTAACGAATCCTCGGGTGCGTCGGGGCGAAACCGGCGCATGCTGTGGTTCGTGGTGTTCTACGCGGTGAGTCTCATCTCGTTTACCGCCCTCGTCTATGCCCTACGCTTCATCGTGCGCGGGTAGGTCCGATGGATACCTGGCGGCGATCGCTTCGCGAAATGGACTTCGCTCGACACGATCGTACGCACCACTGAAACCTTCGCTTCATTCCCTCGTGCTACCCTCGGGTTGTGTGGATGCGGACACGGAGGTAGCGTGTGGTGGCTCGTCGGCGGCGCATCCTTTCGGCGATCGGCTTGCTCGTGCTTCGCTTGCCTACGCTCCGCCTGGGGCGCCTCGGGATCGCCCTCGGAATTCTCGCGCCGATCGGCATGCTTCTCGTGTCCGGGATCATGCTACTCGACCTGCGCCGCGATGCCTGGAGCAAGGCCGAGCAGAATTCGAAGAACCTTCTCCAGGTTCTCGAACGCGACATCGCCCGCAACATCGAAATCATCGACCTGTCCCTCCAGGGCGTCATCGACAACCTGCGGGAACCCGGCGTCGCGCAGGCGACCCCGGAGATGCGGCAGCTCATCCTGTTCGACCGGGCCATCTCGGCGCGAGACATGGGCGTGATGCTCGTCCTCGACGAGCATGGCGAAAGCATCGTCGATTCCGGGGCCGTGCCGGCGCGCAAGCTCAATAATTCGGCGCGCGCCTACTTCCAGGCACACCGGGCGCGCGCCGATCTCGGCCTCGTGATCAGCGGCCCCATCGTGTCGCAGCTTCTCGGAACTCAAGTCCTCGTCCTCAGCCGCCGCATCGACAAGCCGGACGGCTCGTTCGGCGGTGTCGTTCTGGGCTCGCTGAAGCTGACGTACTTCAGCGGGTTGTTCGAGGATATCGGTCTCGGGCGCCTCGGCACCATCGCGCTGTATCTGCGCGACGGCACACGCATCATGCGTTATCCGTTCGACGGAGACACCATCGGCAAAAGCTTCGCCGAGGTCCCGAACTTCGTTCGCTTCGTCCGCGAAGGACGCGGCAGCTTCGTCAGCCGCACATTCAGCGACGGGTTCGAACGGCATTACAGCTTCACGGGCATCGGCGATCATCCGATGCTCCTCAACGTCGCCCTGTCCCGCGACGAGGTCGAGGCCGAGTGGCGCGAGCACGCCCTCGTCCTCGGCCTCATCGTCCTCGTGCTGTGCGGCCTCACCGCCAGCCTCTCGCTGCTGTTCGGACGCGAGTTGCGCCGCCGCTCGGAGGCGCAGGCGGAGCTGGCCCGGCTGTCGCAGACGGATGCCCTCACGGGCCTGTCGAACCGGCGGCGCTTCGAGACGATGTTCGATCGCGCGTGGCGGAGTGCCGGGCGCACCGGCGAACCGCTGTCCCTGCTCGTGGTCGATGCCGACCATTTCAAGCGCTACAACGACCGCTACGGCCATGCGGTCGGCGACGAGGTGCTGATCGGGTTGGCGCGCTGCCTCGCAGCCAGCGTTCACCGTCCCGAGGATCTCGTCTTTCGTGTCGGCGGGGAGGAGTTCGTCCTGCTCCTGCCCGAAACGGACTCGGTGGGTGCCCTGCGGATCGCCGATCGCGTCCACGCGGAGATGGCGACGCTGACGGTCGAGGCGGCGTCCCTGGGCGCGGGTTCGGTCACCGTGAGCATCGGCACCGCGACCGTCGTGCCGACCCCCGGCGTCGGCAGCGCGACGGCCGATCTCTACAAACGCGCCGATATCGCGCTCTACGAGGCCAAGGCCGCCGGCCGCAACCAGACCCGCTGTGCTGCGCCTGACACGACGAGCCGGACGCGTCGTTCGAGCCCGCTCCGGGTGGTCGGCGCGCCCTGAGGAGACCGGCTCACGGAGAAGTACGGAGCACGTCCTACCCCCACAACTCCGGCGTCGGCGGGTGGATCAGGCTGCCGTCGAACACCAGGGCGGGGTCTCGGTCCCGCGCCAAAAGCAGCGGACCGTCGAGATCGACGAAGTCGGCGTGGTGCGCGAGCAGCATGGCGGGCGCCATGGCGAGCGATGTTCCGACCATGCAGCCGATCATCAGGGAGAAGCCGCGGGCGCGGGCCTCGTGCGCCAGCATCACCGCCTCGGTGAGGCCGCCGGCCTTGTCGAGCTTGATGTTGATGGCGTCGTAGCGGGTCGCCAGGGCGTCGAGGCCGGCGCGGTCGTGCAGGCTCTCGTCGGCGCAGATCGGGATCGGCCGCGGGATGGTGGCCAGGATCTCGTCCTCGCCCGCCGGCAGGGGCTGCTCGATGAGTTCGACTTGCGCCGCGACGCAAGCGGCGAGGTTCGCTTCCAGGGTCTCGGGCCGCCATGCCTCGTTGGCATCGACCACGAGGCGCGATCGGGGCGCCCCGCGGCGCACGGCGGCGATCCGGTCCGGGTCGCCCTCCCCCCCGAGCTTCACCTTGAGGAGCGGACGGGCGGCGGCCGCGCGGGCGGCGGCCTCCATGCTCTTCGGATCGCCGAGGCTGAGGGTGTAGGCGGTGGTGGCGACCTCGGGGGCACTGAGACCGGCGATCTCCCAGGCCGGGCGGCCGAGCTGCTTCGCCTCCAGGTCGAACAGGGCGCAATCGAGGGCGTTGCGGGCCGCGCCCGGCTTCATTGCGGTCAGCAGATCCGTCCGCGACGCCCCGGCCGCGATGGCATCGGCCTGCGCCAGGATGAGGTCACGCACGCTCTCCACGGTCTCGC
This sequence comes from Methylobacterium sp. Leaf87, assembly GCF_001422775.1. Taxonomy (NCBI): domain Bacteria; kingdom Pseudomonadati; phylum Pseudomonadota; class Alphaproteobacteria; order Hyphomicrobiales; family Methylobacteriaceae; genus Methylobacterium; species Methylobacterium sp. Leaf87. The sequence goes on from NZ_LMMI01000001.1 coordinate 90,540, forward strand.
CGTAGCGGGCGTACGGCACGCACTCGCCGCGTCCGACACGCCCCTCCGTATCCGTGATGGTGGCAAGGACCACGACGGCCTCCGTGCGGCTGCCGCGCGCGATGGTGAACGCCCCCGCGATGGGGAAGCGCTCGACGGCTGCGGTCAAGACCCGGCTCATGCGCTGGCCCCGGCCGGGAACTCGGCGACGAGGCGATCGACGATCTCCCCGACGCCGAAGCGCACGGGGTCGGTGGCCGGCAGGCCGTGCTCGCGGGCCAGATCGGCGAGCAGCGTCCGGGCGGCGCCCTCTTCCAGGCTCTGGGTGTTCACCGCGATCCCCACGGGGCGGATGTCGGGATTGGTGAGGCGTCCGAGTTGCACCGTGAGGTCGATGACCTCCCGGATCGTCGGCAGGGGATGCTGCACCCCCCGCATGGCGGTGCGGCTCGGCTCGTGGCAGACGATGAACGCGTCGGCCTGCGCTCCATGCAGCAGCCCGAGGCTGACGCCGGCGAAGGACGGGTGGAACAGGGAGCCCTGCCCTTCCAGAAGGTCCCAATGGTCGGGCGCGGCCGCCGGGGCGATCCACTCGACGGCGCCGGAGATGAAGTCCGCCACCACGGCGTCGATGGCGACGCCACGTCCCGAGATGAACACGCCGGTCTGGCCCGTAGCGCGGAAATCCGCGTCGAGGCCGCGATCCCGCATGCCGCGCTCAAGCGCCAGCACCGTGTACTTCTTGCCCACCGAGCAGTCGGTGCCGACGCTGAGCAGGCGCTTGCCGGGGCGCTTCGTGCCCTTGCCCGTGGCGAAAGTCTCGGAGGTGTGGCGCACGTCGTGGAGCTGGCGCCCGTTGGCCTCGGCCGCCGCCGCGATGGCCGGCACGGCGCCGAGGCGGGCGTGCAGCCCGCTGGCGATATCGAGGCCGGCCTCCAGCGCCGCGACGATCTCCGAGACCCAGTGGTCGGGCAGGACGCCCCCCGCGTTGGCGACACCGATCACCATCGTGCGGCAGCCCTTCTCCACGGCTTGCGCGAGGGTGAGGTCGGGAATGCCGAGATCGGCGGCGCAGCCGGGCAGACGCATCTGGCCGACGCACCATTCGGGACGCCAATCCTTGATGCCGTAGGCGGTCTTGGCCGCCAGGGTGTCGGGTACGTCGCCGAGGAACATGAGGTAGGGCGTCTCGATCTGCATGCTCGTCCATCCCTGGGGCCGCGCGCCCGCGTCTTCAGCGTCGGTCCGCTATGCGCGAGGAATCCCGCGCTGCCAAATTCGCCTGCGACAAAGCAGGATCACGGCCACCGCATCGGTTTCATGACGGTCCCCGGCGGAGGGGGTTGCGGTCCGGAGCGATGTCGGGTGTGGTCGCGCATCGCCACGGAGAGACGACGCGCGTGAAGATGTACGGCAACTGGCGCTCGGCCGCCGCCTTCCGGGTGCGGATCGCCCTCAACCTCAAGGGCATCCCCTGCGAAGAGACCTTCATCGATCTCGATGCGGGCGACCAATTCAAGCCAGAGTTCCTGGCGATCAACCCGCAGGGCGCGGTGCCGGCCTTCTTCGACGGCGACGGGCCGCCCCTGACCCAGTCGCTCGCCATCCTCGACTATCTCGAGGACATCCACCCCGCCGTGCCGCTGCTGCCGGCCGATCCGCGCGCCCGTGCACGCGCCCGCTCGCTCGCCCAGGTGGTGGCCTGCGACACCCACCCACTCTATGTGCCCCGGGTGCGCAACTACCTCATGCAGGCCTACGACATCCCGAAGGACCGGATGATGGGCTTCGTGCGCCACTGGTTCGAGAGCGGGTTGAAGACCCTCGAGATTCGCCTGACCCGGGAGCCTGGGACCGGACGCTACGCGCAAGGCGACGCGGTGAGCCACGCCGACCTCTGCCTTGTCAGCCTCTGGGTCGGCACCGGCATCTTCGGAGTGGAGACCGCGCCCTACCCGACGGTCCGGCGCATCGCGGAGGATTGCCTATCGCAGGAGGCCTTCGCGCGGGCGCACCCCCTGCGCCAGCCCGGCGCGCCTGCCTGACGCATAATTTTCTTTGACCCGAACGGGCTCACCCCAAATATAAGCGTTCTAAGAATGGGCGGTGCCCCCGGCGCCAAACGGCGTTCACGCTGGCTCGACATCCGCCCCCTTCCTTGACGAGACGCAGGACGACAAACGCATGGTACCGGGCGAATCCGTGGAAAACCTGCATCGCATCGTGGTCGTCGGCGGCGGCGCGGCGGGCCTTCAGCTGGCGACGAAGCTCGGCGACGCGCTGGGCAAGTCCGGCAAGGCCCACGTCACCCTCGTCGACCGCGCGCGCACCCATATCTGGAAGCCGCTGCTGCACGAGGTCGCCGCCGGCAGCCTCGATGTCGGCCACCACGCGGTGGATTACCTCCACCACGCCCACCGCCACCATTTCCGCTACCGCATCGGCCAGATGACCGGCCTCGACCGGGCGACGCACACGATCCAGCTCGCCGCGAGCCACGACGCGGAGGGGCGCGAGGTCACGCCCGTGCGGTCCATCGGCTACGACACCCTGGTGCTCGCGGTCGGCTCCACCACCAACGATTTCGGCACGCCGGGGGTGAAGGAGAACGCCATCGCCCTCGACACGCAGGACCAGGCGGTGCGCTTCCACCAGCGCCTCGTCAACGGCATGCTGCGCGCCCACACCCAGGTCGGCCCCGTGCGTCCGGGCCAGCTCCACGTCACGGTGATCGGCGCCGGCGCGACGGGCACCGAGCTCGCGGCCGAGCTGCATCGGACCACCCGCGACGTGGCCTCCACGGGCCTCGACCGGATCGACCCGGACAAAGACCTCAAGATCACCCTGGTGGAGGCGGCCTCCCGCATCCTGCCGGCGGTGCCCGAGCGCCTGTCGCAGGACGTGGTGCGCCTGCTCGACAAGATCGGCGTCGAAGTGCGGATCAACGCCCGCGTCACCGAGGTCCGGGCCGACGGCGTGCAACTCGCCGACGGGGGCTTCATTCCGTCCGAACTCGTGGTCTGGGCCGCCGGCGTGAAGGCGCCGCCGTTCCTGCACGACATCGGCGGCCTCGAGACCACGCGCAACAACCAGCTCGTGGTGACGCCATCCCTGCAGACCACGCGCGACCCAGACATCTTCGCCATCGGCGACTGCGCCTACCTCGTGGAGAAGGGCTCGGATACGCCGATCCCGCCCCGCGCCCAGGCGGCGCATCAGCAGGCGAGCCATCTCATCAAGCTCATCCCCGCCAAGATCGCCGGCAAGCCGTTGAAGCCGTTCAAGTACCGCGACTTCGGCTCGCTGGTGTCCCTTGGCGAATACTCGACGGTGGGCAGCCTGATGGGCTTCGTGCGGGGCAAGAACATGTTCATCGCCGGGCTGTTCGCCCGGATGATGTACCGCTCGCTGTACAAGATGCACGAGCAGGCCCTGCACGGCACCGTGAAGACCGCCCTCGACGCCGTCGCCCGCGCGCTGACCCGCCGTACGGAATCGCGGGTGAAACTGCACTGAGGGTTTTTGGCTAATACGGTTTCCGGGTGATGACTTCGGTCGGTATTCACGCGACGTGCCCCCCCTCCTGGAAGGAGAGGGGGACCCGCGTCGGCCCCCGAACGATCGAGCCGGAATTAGTATCAGCGAAGATATTCAACCGTAGGCCGCCGCCGGGCTCGGGTCCGGTGCGCGACGAGGACACCATGATCGACATCATCCAGGCTCTTCAGCAGCGTAACCCGACGCTCGGCCCCTACGTGCTGGTGTTGCGGTCGGACTCCCGCGCCCGCGACGCCTCCGATCCGACCCGGCTCGCGCCGGAGGCCGAGGCCTGGATCGCCGAACACGCGCCCGGCGCGAAGTTCTCCCAGGAGACGGTGCTGCTCGCCCCCTATCCGGGCGCGATGCCGGCCGACCGGGTGGTCGCCGTGATGGCGTTCGCCGACGCGCGCCAGCTCGCGGCCTTCGCCACCCAGTGGACCGCCGATCCGGAGCCGCCCGAGGACGACGAGGCCGCCTGATGCGCCGCGTCAGAAGTGGCTGAAGGAGGCCGCCGCGTAGGTCTTTCGCGCGCCATCCGCGGCTTCGAAGACGGGGGGCCCGTCCCCGGCCAAGACCGTACCGATGGGGTGGAGGGGGATGCCGACGGCTTCCGCCCCGGCGCGAATCGCCGCGAGGCTTTCGGGTGGAACCGCGCAGAGGATCTCGTAATCGTCTCCCCCGGTGACGATCGTATCCATCAGGTTCGGCGCGTGCACTGCGGCGCTTACAGCAGCTTGAGAGAGCGGAACGTCGGCGAGACGGACAAGGGCGCAGCGCCCCTCCCCCTTCAGCATCTTGGCGAGATCCCCCGCGAGGCCGTCCGAGATGTCCATGGCGGCACGGGCGTGCCGCCTCAGGACCGGTGCGAGGCCGAGGCGCGGGCGCGGATGCCGGTAGCGCTCGACCAGGGCGGCGCGATCCGCCGCGCCGATGGCATCGCCCCAATCCGGCAGGGGTGAACGGCACAGGGGCAGGCCGAGGGCGGCGTCGCCGATGGTACCGCTGACGCAGAGCACATCGCCGATCGCCGCCGTCATCCGCCGCACCATGGTGCCGGCGGGCACTTCGCCCAGCGCCGTGACGCCCACCGACAGGGGCCCGGCGGCCCGGACCGTGTCGCCGCCCAGCAGCGCGCCGCCGAACGCCGACAGGGCGTCGCCGAGGCCTTTGGCGAAGGCGGCGAGCCACGCCTCCGTCCAATCGTCGGGCAAGGCCAGGGTCAGGAGAATGCCGCGCGGAGCCGCCCCCTTGGCGGCCAAATCCGAAAAGTTCACCCCGACGGCCTTGCGGGCGATGGAGGACGGCGGATCGTCGGGGAAGAAGTGCACACCGGCCACGATGGCGTCGGCGGTCAGCACGAGGTCGTGGCCGGGGGTCGGCGTGAGGGTGGCGGCGTCGTCGCGCATCCCGTCTGCGCCGGGGCCGGCCAGCGGCGCTAAGTAACGCGCGATCAGCCCGTCCTCGGTGGGACGGTCGCGGCTCACGCCCGGCCCGAACCCGGCAGGCTGGAACCCGGCAGACCCGAAAATTCCTGGCCCCGGACCTCGCGGGCCACCTTGTCGAGGACGGCGTTGACCATGCCGGGCTCGTCGCCGCCGTAGAAGCTGTGGGCGACATCGACGTATTCGGAGATGGCGGCACGGGCCGGCACGTCGCGGCGGTGCATGAGCTCATAGGCCCCGGCGCGCAGGATCGCGCGCAGGACCATCTCGATGCGCTTCAGGGGCCAGCCTTGCGACAGGGCGTTGTCGAGCATCGGATCGATGGCGCGCTGCTCCTCGACCACGCCGCGCAGGAGATCGCGGAAGAAGGCGATCTCGGCCGGCGGGTGTTCGACACCGTCGACGGTCTGGCCGATCCAGAAGGTCTCGAACTCGGCCACTGCCTCGATGACGCCCTTGCCGGAAATCTCCATCTCGTAAAGCGCCTGCACCACGGAGAGGCGCGCGCCGCTGCGCTCGATGACTTTGGCCATGGGGCTCAATCCTCTCCGACGGGCGCGGCCGCGGCGGCCCGCTTCAGGGCCAGCACCGCCAGCGCCGCCTCGGCGGCACCGCCGCCCTTGTTCAGTTCGGACACGCGGGCGCGGGCGAAGGCCTGCGCCTCCGTCTCCACCGTCAGGATGCCGTTGCCCAGCGGCAGCAACCGGGCGACGGAGAGGTCCATGAGGGCGCGCGCGCTCTCGTTCGCGACGATGTCGTAATGTCCGGTCTCGCCCCGGATGACGCAGCCCAGCGCCACGGCGGCGTCGTAGGGCTGGCCGGCGCGGGCGGCGGCCTCGACCAGGATGGCGATGGCGGCAGGGATTTCGAGGGCGCCCGGCACGGTCACCACCGTCGTCTCCGCCTCGGCCGCGTCGAGGGTCGCACGCGCGCCCGCCAGCATCGCATCGGCGAGTTCGTCGTAGTAGCGGGCCTCGACCACGAGGACGCGGGCGCCCCGGACGATGGCGGGCGACGGGCGGGGGACGTGCTGGGTCGAAACCATCGTGGGGCCTTGTGGATGCGCGGCGCGGGAGCGGACTTTTCGTGCGTCTCGACGTTGCCGCCCTGGATCGGCCGGGTTGTCCCGGCTCGCGCGTCGAGCCCGTGCCATAGCCTGCCCGATCGGATGGGCCGAGCGATAGACCGAAGGCGCCCGGCCGACAAGCGGCTCCCCGGCGGAGGGCTTCAGCGGGTCAGGGCGCCTTGCGCCTCCGTGAGGCGCGCGGCGTAGCGGGCGATGAGATCGACCTCTAGGTTGAGGGCATCGCCCTGGCGCCGCTGGCCCCACGTCGTCACCGCCAGGGTGTGGGGGATGAGGAGGACGGAGAAGAGATCGTCGGCAACCGTGTTGACCGTCAGCGAGGTGCCGTCGAGGCAGACCGAACCCTTCTGGGCGATGAAGCGCGACAGGCCGGCCGGAGCCCGCAGGGTGAAGCGGTCGCTCGGCGCCCATTGCGGATCGCCGGTACCCCCGGTGACGGAGTCGCGGGCGACGATCTCGGCACGGCCATCGACATGCCCGGTGACGAGGTGGCCGCCGAGTTCGTCGCCGACCTTCAGGGAGCGTTCGAGGTTGACCCGCGTGCCCGCGACCCAGGTGCCGACGGTGGTGAGCGCCAGGGTCTCGGCGGCGGCGTCGACGCTGAATTCGCATCCCCCCGCCACCGGGTCCACGGCGACCGCCGTCAGGCACGGGCCGGAGCAGGCGATGGAGGCGCCCAGCGCGATGGTGGCAGGATCGTAGGCGGAGCGGATGCGGATGCGGCGCAGGCGGTCGTCCCCCGATACGCCGACGACCTCTCCCACATCGGTGACGAGACCGGTGAACATCTAGACGCTCCGCTCATACGTTATCGCGCGATCGGGACCGAACGCGCGCGCTTCGACGGGCTTCAGATGGCCCTTCTCCAGGCTGGATGCGAGGTGCGGCCCGATGGCCGGCAGGCCGCCCGTCCCGAGGGCCGTGGGTCCGGTGATCAGGGTGCAGACATCGATGAGGTCGGCGCGCGCCAGGGCATCGGCGAGGCGGGGGCCGCCCTCGCAGCACAGGCGGGTGAAGCCCCGCTCGGCCAAGGCTTCCTGGGCAGCGGGCAGATCGACCCGCCCGGCCGCGTCGGCGGCGACGCCGATCACCTCGACGCCGAACGAAACGAGCATCCGCTTCACATGGGCGGGCGCGTTGCGGGTGGTGACCACGAGGGTGGGAATGTCGCGCGCGCCTCGAACGAGGTGGCTCGACGGCTGGAGCCGCAGGCTCGAATCGAGGACGACGCGCAGGGGCGAGCGCCCGGACAGGCCGGGCAGGCGCACGGTGAGCGACGGGTCGTCGGCCCGGGCCGTGCCGATGCCGACGAGGATCGCGTCGGCATGGGCCCGCCACAGGTGGACGGCACCGTCGGCGATTGCGCCGGTGATGCGCAATCGCTGGTCCGGCGCCCCGGCGGCGAAGCCGTCCCGGGTCCGGGCGAGCTTGAGGTGCAGGCTCGGCCGCCCGAGGGTCACGCGGGTGACGTGGCCGCGATGGTCGCGGGCCGCCTCCTCCCGCAGGACGTCCGTCGCGACGGCGATCCCGGCCTCGCGCAGGAGGGCGTGTCCCCGTCCGGCGACGCGCGGATCGGGGTCTTCGAAGGCAGTCACCACGCGGGCGATCCCGGACGCCAGGATGGCGTCGGTGCAGGGCGGGGTGCGGCCGTGATGCGAGCACGGCTCCAGGGTGACGTAGAGGGTGGCGCCGCGCGCGGCCGCGCCCGCCATGGCGAGGGCCTGAGGTTCGGCATGGGGCCGCCCGCCGGCCTCGGTCACGCCCTGTCCGACGATGCGCCCGTCCGCGACCACGACGGCGCCGACGGAGGGGTTGGGCCAGGTCCGCCCAAGATTGCGGTGGCCGAGGGCCAGGGCCAGCCGCATGTAGGCGGTGTCGCGCGCGCTCATGGTCGCGGACGGGGCTTGGCGCGCAGGGGCGTCACCGTGCTGTCGGACTCCTCGCCCTGAGCGGCCCCGGGTGGCGCCTCGGCCAAGGTACCCAGGAGCGCCTTGAAGTCGCTGGCCTCGCGGAAGTTCTTATAGACGGAGGCGAAGCGCACATACGCGACGTCGTCGAGCCCCTTCAGCCCCTCCATCACCAGTTCGCCGATGGATTCCGTGGTGATCTCGCCCTCGCCGCCGCTCTCGAGCTGCCGGGTGATGCCGCTGACGAGGCGCTCGACGCGTTCCGGGTCGACGGCGCGCTTGCGCAGGGCCACGCCGATGGAGCGCTCGAGCTTGTCCCGGTCGAACGGCACCCGCTTACCCGAGCGCTTGAGCACCGTGAGTTCGCGCAGTTGCACCCGCTCGAAGGTGGTGAAGCGGCCGCCGCAATCCGGGCAGACCCGGCGCCGCCGGATGGCGTCGTCGGTGGGGCGCGAATCCTTCACCTGGGTGTCGGGGCCGCTGCAATAGGGACAGCGCATCGGGCGGACACCTGTGCGGGGAGCGGGGAAGAACGAGAAACGGCCGCGCACCCTCCGGTCCGCGGCCGTCTCCCTTAGCGTGTTGCGGTGCACGCGTTAAGCGCGAACACCGCCTGGTCTCAGGCGTAGATCGGGAACCGGTCGGTGAGGGCGTGAACCTTCTGCTTCACGGCCGCCTCGATCTCGGCATCGCCCGCTTCGCCCTTGGCGACCAAGCCGTCGAGGACTTCCACGATGAAGCCGCCGATCTGCTTGAACTCGGCGACGCCGAAGCCGCGCGAGGTGCCGGCCGGGGTGCCCAGCCGAATGCCCGACGTGATGGTGGGCTTGGCCGGATCGAACGGGACGCCGTTCTTGTTGCAGGTGATGTCGGCGCGGCTGAGCGCCGCTTCCGCCGCCTTGCCGGTGAGGCCCTTCTTCTGCAGGTCGACGAGCATGAGGTGGTTGTCGGTGCCGCCCGAGGTGATGTCGTAGCCGCCCGACATCAGGGTGTCGGCCAGCGCCTTGGCGTTCTCGATGACCTGACGCGCGTAGATCTTGAACTCGGGCTTGAGGGCCTCGCCGAAGGCCACGGCCTTGCCGGCGATGACGTGCATGAGCGGGCCGCCCTGGAGGCCGGGGAAGATCGCCGAGTTGAACTTCTTGGCCAGCGCCTCGTCGTTCGTCAGGATCATGCCGCCGCGCGGGCCGCGCAGGGTCTTGTGGGTCGTGGTGGTGGCGACGTGCGCGTGCGGGAACGGCGACGGGTGCACCCCGGCGGCGACGAGGCCGGCGAAGTGGGCCATGTCGACGAAGAAGTAGGCGCCGACGGCATCGGCGATCTCACGAAACTTGGCGAAGTCCCAATGACGGGGATAGCCGGAGCCACCCGCGATGATCACCTTGGGCTTGTGCTCGTGGGCGAGCGCCTCGACCTGCTCCATGTCGATGCGCTGGTCGTCGCGGCGCACGGTGTAGGAGACCGGCTTGAACCACTTGCCCGAGACGTTCGGGGGCGCGCCATGGGTGAGATGGCCGCCGGCGGCGAGGTCGAGGCCGAGGAAGGTGTCGCCCGGCTGCATGAGAGCCATGAACACGCCCTGGTTCGCCTGGGAGCCGGAATTCGGCTGCACGTTGGCGAAGCCACAATCGAACAGGCGCTTGGCGCGCTCGATGGCGAGGTTCTCGGCGATGTCGACGAACTGACAGCCGCCGTAATAGCGGCGACCCGGATAGCCCTCGGCGTACTTGTTGGTGAGGACCGACCCCTGAGCCTCGAGCACCGCCTTGGAGACGATGTTCTCGGAGGCGATCAGCTCGATCTCGTGCTGCTGACGACCGAGTTCCTGACCGACGGCGGCGGCCACTTCCGGATCGGCGTCGGCGAGCGACGCGTTGAAGAAGGAATTCGAGAAGTGCTTGTCGGCAACGGTACCGGCGCTCATGGATGGCCTCGATTGTTGAACGGGCGAAGGCGTCCGTTATCCGCTGGCGTTACGGCGGGCGGACGCTCGATGCGCATTTTATTACACGGGCGGCGGGATCGGGCCAAGCGCAGCTAATTTGCGGTGTCCTACAAAAAAACTTTCACGCGCTCTCTGAAACGAAGGCACGAAGTCCTGGAACAAACCGTGCCGCCACTCCGGCGATGCCAAACCGGAACGATCGTCACGCGATAAAACACTCATAAGTTGTATTTTTCGAGATGGTATGGGAATAAGGACCTACATCGATTCGGAGGTACGCATGATGTCGCGGCAGTTCCAGATTGCTCTCCACCGATGCGAGGTCGCTGCCATCCGCTTGCGACTGGCTCTACTTCGAAGCGCCTACGATGCCGTGAAGGCCGGGTTCAACGCCAGCCAGTCTCGCGACGAGAGAGGGCGGTGGAATGGTGGAGGAGGCGGACCTGGCATCGTCGTCGTTCGACGCGACCGGACCGGTCATCCGAAGATCGATCTGACGTCCGATCGCCTCGTGGAGGTCATGAAGGAAGTCGTCGCCAATGTCGGGACCGGAAGGGGGCCTCTCTACGGAACGGCCATCCACACCGAGGCAGCAAAACTCATCAGAGAGTCCGATTTTCCTGGGATAGGCCGGCGCGGAGTCGAACAGAGTTTCAGTCTCGGCGACACCGTGCGGTATGGCCTCGATGGCAGCATCAGGACGGATATTGTTCTCCGCGACGGTCGAACGAATGCCGCGCCCATCTTGGCGGTATGGGATGTCAAGACCGGTGGCGCGAAGCTCACCCCGGAACGCGCGGCACAGATCCGACAGCATCTCGGCGTCGGCGACGACGTCCCTATCGTCGAGCTGCACATCTCGAAGGGACTCGACGCGAAAAGCTACATCTACGCGATGGTTAGTTCGTTCTCAATCATAGGGCCGAACCCATGAGCATGGATCTTTACGTTTTCTATGACGGCCAGTTTCCGAACCTTATCGAATGGCAAAAAACCATCGACGGATTTGGGTTCGACTTGAAATTCTCCCGAGATCAGATCCTCATAGGGGAAGGGGGCCTGATCAAAGCAAAATGGAAAACCCGTGATGCTTCGTTCGAATTTCGACCGTGCGATTTCGACAAACTCACGGAAACCTACGACGATATCGACTTTGGTCGAAGGTGGAGCACCGCTTATGCCTTCTATTGGTCCGGTTTACCCGAATGCGTCGCCGCCTATATCGCTGCCGTGACACTCGCCCAGATGCGTGACGGCGTCGTATTCGATCCCCAGGACAGTCTTATCCTCCGGGACCAAAAGGCGATACGCATGGCACGCGAGAACGAACTTCTGCTACCGAAGATCGAGGCTTCCCTACGCCATTGAGAACTGTTTTCGCGAAGTGACTTTGTGCTCGTCCCGGCCTTACACGAGCCAAATGTCCTGAATCGGCCGGGATCGACAAGCAAAAACAACAGACAGGATGCCGTCATCCGGGACGGAGCCCTATGGCACCCGCCCCGGAAAAGATCAGAGACTCGAGAAGCCGATCCCCTTTCGCTGCCTTAGTTCTCCTCGTCGCCCGGCTCGAAGCTCGGCACCTGTTCGGCGCTGGCGACGGGGGTCGGGGCCGAGAGGGTCGAGGGCACGTTCACGCCGTCGCGCTTGTAGATGTCGTCGCGGAACTGCACCGAGCCGTCCGGGGTCGCCCAGGCGGTGATGTAGGTCCAGTAGACCGGCACGGGAGTGCTGAGGGTGGCGTCCACCCGCTTGCCGCTCTCGATGGCCTGCTCGACCTGGTCGCGGCCCCAGCCGGGCGTGTCCTTGAGGAGCCAGGTGATGTACTCGCGCACGTTCTGCACGCGCACGCAGCCCGACGAGATGAAGCGGAAGTCGTCGCCGTAGACACCCTTCGAGTTGGTGTCGTGCATGAACACCCCGTGCGGGTTCGGAATGTTGATCCGCACGATGCCCATGGAGTTGAAGTCGGCACCCGAATCCTGGCGATAGCGGTAGCGCGTGCCCTCGTCCGAATTCCAGTTCACCGAGGCCGGGGAGATCTCGGTCTCACCGGTGAAGATGCGGATCTTGTTGTCGGTGAGGTAGTTCGGATCCTTCTGCATCTTGGGGATGAGGTCCTTCTTCACGATGGAAGCCGGGACCGTCCAGAAGGGGTTGAAATTGATCTGCGTCGCCTTGGTGTTCATGATCGGCGACTGGCGGTCGATCTTGCCGACGCCGGCGGCGTGCAGGGTCACGACCTGGCCGTTCTCCACGGTCTGGACCAGGGCGGCGGGGATGTTGGTGATGACGAAGCGGTTGCCGAGGTTGCCCGCGTAGGAGCGCAGGCGCACCACGTTGATTTCGAGCTGGTGCAGGCGAATATCGGCCGGCACGTTCATGGCCTGCTGGGTCGCCATGCTCATGGCACCGGTCTGGCTGAGGCCGTGGCGGGCCTGGAAACGCTTCACGCCGGCCGACACGTAGGAATCGTAGACGCCCGAGCCGCCGGACGCCGAATCGAGGTCGCCGGAGATGATCAGGCGCTGACGCACGGCGCTCACGGCCGGGCCCTTGGAGCCGATGCGCAGGCGGTCGGCCCCCGAGACCGGCTTCCAGCCACCCCGGTTCACGATATCCCGGTAGCGCTCGATGGTCTGCTCCGAAGCGGCGATCGTCTGCGGCGACAGGATCGGCGTCGAGGAGCGCTGCACCTGCATGGTGGTCGGCGCGGCGTAGTCCTGCGCCCACTCGGCCTGGGCGTAGCCGCTGGGCTCGCGGGCGGAAGCGGACTGAGCCATGAAGGCCACGGACGCGGCGAGGGCGAGGCCGAGGGACCTGTGGAGGCCGGAAGACCTGGGATGGAGAGCCTGTTTCAGCATCGGGCGAACTCTGATCTGACGTAGGGTGCGGCGTGCGGTGCCCGGCCGCCGGCGCATGACGCCGTGTCCGAAGCACCCCTTGCCGCGAACGTGTCGGGGTGCGGTTAAGAACTCATGGCGTCCGGGCTACAATATGGCGCTGCGGGACTTTGCGATGACTTCCGCGCGGGCGTATCGCCCCCGCCACAGGACCGGTGCAGGCACGAATCGGGCCTACGGACCGCTCGGGCATCGCCGAAGCACCGCATTGGGCCGGGGAGGATCGGAGGCAGACAGGCCGCGCCACTCTCCGCAAGTCTCCGACACAGCTCGCTTTTTTCGAAGCACGCGATGGTTCCGGGGCGCCTCCGCGACGGCGCCGTCGTGGACCGGTCGCCCGGGGAATCACCGCAGGGTGTGGGCACGCCGAAGAAGTGCCCTTGCGCACGATCGATTTGCGCGCATGGTCGACCTGCCTCGGCCGTCCCCGACCGGACCCCGCCATCTCGTCCTACCGCCCGACCCAACGGACCCCTGCGATGAATCAAACCGCCCGCACCGCCCTGCGCTTCGCTCTCGTGGCCTCCGCCCTCGGTCTCGTGCCGCAGGCGCGCGCCGCCGAGCCCATCACGGCCGGGACTTTGCGGATCGAGACACCGTGGATGCGGGCGACGCCGGGGGGCGCCAAGGTCGCGGGCGGCTACGTTCGCGTCACCAACACCGGTACGCAGGCCGACAGGCTCACGGGGGCGGCCATCACCACCGCGGGCCGGGGGGCGATCCATTCCATGACCATGGCGGGCAACGTCATGAAGATGGCGGCCGTGCCGGACGGGTTGCCCATCGCACCCGGCCAGACCCTGGAACTGAAGCCCGGCGGTCTTCACTTGATGTTCGAGGATCTCAAGTCCGCCCCGAAGGTCGGTGAGCCCGTCTCCGGCACCCTGACCTTCGAACGCGCCGGGACCGTCCCGGTCACCTTCTCGGTCGCGCCCATCGGCGCGACGAGCCCGAACGCGACCGCCCCCGGCGCCCCGGCCGCGCATCACCACCACTGAAACCGGCGACGTCTGGATTCCGATGGGCCACACCAGGGGCAACCTGGATATCGGCTTGGAAACCCGCGTCCGATCAAGGCACTAACCCGGGCGCGTTGGCACGCCGCCGCGAACCCGATTAGACCCCCCGAATGAGCCTTTCCGCAGCCATAGAGCCGCACACACAGACCGCGATCCATCCCGACATCCATGTCGGGCGCGACGGCTGGCTGTTCCTCACGGGGGGCAGCAACGCCGTCCAGGCGCAGTACGGCGCGCCCGGATTTCCCCGGGGGAAGCTGTGGCGCTGGCGTCGCCTCCTCGAGGCTCGGACCCGGCGCCTGGAGAAGATGGGGATTCGCTACGCCCACGTCGTCGCCCCCGAAAAGCTCGCCATCCACGGCCACGCCTTCGACGGCCTCGCCCTCGACCCCGACCGCGCGCCGGCCGTGCGCCTGGAACGCTGGTTGCGCCTGTCGCCGGCCCGTCGAACCTATGTCGATCTCGTGCCGCCGTTCCGGGTGCGGGCCCGGGACACGGCGCTCTATCGCCACACGGACACCCACTGGACCTTCGCGGGGGGCTGGCTCGCCTATGCGGAGATCTGCCGGAGCCTCGGGGTGCGTCCGCGCTACGACATCGCCCAGCGCCGCATCGGCACGCCCCAGGTCTATGGCGGCGATCTCGGTTCGAAGTTCACGCCGGTCCGCTGCGAAGTCGCCGAGCCGTGCCTGTTCGAGAGCGCGGCCCGGAGGGTCCACGCCAACGCGCTGATCACGGCGTTCGAGCAGGAGGGCCGGGGGCGCGACGCGCATATCGGCACCCACGCGATCTTCCGCAACGCGTCACCCGGGGCCGATCCACGCCGCCTCGTCCTGTTCGGGGATTCGTACGCGCATCATACGCCCAACGGCGCCACCGGCACCCTGACGCCGCTCTTCGCCGACACGTTCCGGGAGGTGCATGTGCTGTGGTCGACGAGCATCGACTGGAACACCATCGCGCGGGTCCGCCCCGATTTCGTCGTTTCGGAAATCGCCGAACGCTTCATGGTCGACGTGCCCCAGGCCGGCTTCGACATCGACAAGCTCGCGGCCCTGGCCCTGGCGCGCAAGGGCTTCTGACAAACGGGAATAGGGTTCCGGTGAACGAAAACGGCCGGGATCGGGTCCCGGCCGCTTCGAAGGCTGCGTCTCAGTACAGGCCGCCGGCCTGAGCGGCACGGTCCGCGTCCGGCGGAGCGCCGCCGCTGGGCGGGGCGTTGCTGGGCGCCGCGACGTAGGCATCGGGCGGCGCGGTACCGGGCTTGAACGCCTCGAGGATCGTGCCGGGGCCTTCGCCGGAGCCGGCACGCATGCCGGACGAGGCCGAGACGCGGATGAGCTTGATCCCGGGCGGGACGCGGAACGGCGTGGGCGGCTTGTCCTTGAGGGCCTGCTTCAGGAAGTCGAGGGCGATGGGGGCCGAGAGGCCGCCGCCCGTGGCGCGGTCGCCGAGCGAGCGCGGCTTGTCGAAGCCGATATAGACGCCGACGGCGAGATCCGGGGAGAAGCCGACGAACCACGCATCCTTGGCGTCGTTGGTGGTTCCGGTCTTGCCAGCGAGCGGCTTGCCGACCTGCTTCAGGATGGTGGCGGTGCCGCGCTGGACCACACCCTCCATGATCGAGACCATCTGGTAGGCGGTGAGCGGATCGAGGACCTGCTCGGAATCGTCCACGAGCTTCGGCTCGTCCTGGCCGGACCACTTCTCCGCGTCGCAGCCGAGGCACTTGCGGGCGTCGTGCTTGTAGATGGTCTCGCCGACCCGGTCTTGGATGCGGTCGATGAGGGTCGGACGGATACGCCGGCCGCCATTGGCGAGCATCGAGTAGGCGGTCACCATGCGCATGACCGTGGTCTCGCCGGCGCCGAGCGACATCGGCAACACCGGCAGCATGTCGTCGTAGACGCCGAAGCGGCGGGCGTACTCGGCGATGAGCGGCATGCCGACGTCCTTCGCCAGCCGCACGGTCATCAGGTTCTTCGAGTGCTCGATGCCGTAGCGGAGGGTGTGCGGGCCGCCGGACTTGCCGTCGTAGTTCGACGGGGTCCAGGCCTCCTGGCCGGGGCCGGCCTCGATGGTAATGGGCGAATCCTGGACGATCGAGGACGGCGTGTAGCCGTTGTCGAGGGCCGCCGAGTAGACGATCGGCTTGAACGACGAGCCCGGCTGACGCATCGCCTGCGTCGCCCGGTTGAACTGGCTCTCGTCGTAGGAGAACCCGCCCACCATGGCGTGGACGCGGCCCGTGTAGGGGTCCATGGCCACGATGGCGCCGGAGACTTCCGGACGCTGGCGCAGGCGGTAGGCCCCGCGGCCGCCGTCGATCGCCTCGACGTAGATCACGTCGCCCGCACTGAGGGCGGCGGCGGGCGAGCGGCCGGTCCAGCGCGTCCCCTCGGCCGCGATGGTGCCGGTCTCCCGATCCTTCGAGACTTGGCCCGAAGCCTCGCGCCGGGGTTGGAGGCCGATCTGCGCGGCGCCCCCGGTGGTGCTCAGTACCACGGCGAGGCGCCAGGGCTGCACGTCGCCGAGACCCGGAACCTCGGCTACGGCCAAGCCCCAGTCGCGGCCGACGAGGTCGACCTTGGCCTGGGCCCCGCGCCAGCCATGGGACTGGTCGTAGCGGATCAGGCCGTCGACGAGGGATTTGCGGGCCCAGGCCTGCATCTTCGGGTCGAGGGTCGCCCGGACGGAGAGGCCGCCCTCGTAGAGCTTCTTCTCGCCGTAACGCTCGGCGATCTCGCGGCGGACCTCTTCGGTGAAGTAGTTGGCGTTGGCGGCGTTGGCGAAGGCGACGCGCGGGTTGACGCCGAGCGGCATCTTGCGGGCGGCGTCGCCCTCCTCCTTGGTGATGTACCCGTTCTGGGCCATCAGGCCGATGATCTCGTTGCGCCGGTCGAGGGCCTTTTGGGTCTGGCGATAGGGGTGGTAGTTGTTCGGCCCCTTCGGCAGGGCGGCGAGGTAGGCCGCCTCGTTGATCGTCAGTTCGTGGACGGACTTGCCGAAGTAGTCCAGCGCCGCCGCCGCGACGCCGTGCAGATTGCGCCCGGGCACGATGGTGCCGAGGAAGATCTCGTTGAGGTAGAGTTCGAGGATCTTGTCCTTCGAGTAGGCGGCCTCGATCCGGAAGGCGATGAGCGCCTCCTTGGCCTTGCGCTCGAAGGTCTGCTCGGGGCTGAGCAGGAAGTTCTTCGCCACCTGCTGGGTGATGGTCGAGGCGCCCTGCTTCTTGCCGCTCTTGAAGTTGGTCAGCGCGGCGCGGACCAGCCCTTCCGGATCGACGCCGCCGTGCTTGTAGAAGTTCTTGTCCTCGGCCGAGAGGAAGGCCGCGACGACGATCTTCGGCATCGCCTGGATCGGCAGATAGAGACGGCGCTCGGTGGCGTACTCGGCGAGCAGCGAGCCGTCGGCGGCATGCACCCGGCTCATCACCGGCGGCTCGTAATTGGCGAGCGCCGCGTGGTCCGGCAGATCCTGGCTGTACTTCCAGTAGAAGAACGCCCCGGCGGCCGAGGCGACCACGAACAGCATCGCACCGATGCTGAACAGGAAGCCGAAGAAACGAAGGATGATGCGCATCCGGGTCCCGTTCGTCGCTGAATCTGCCACCGGTCCGGCCTGGACGCGGCTCGCCGCTCGCGGCAGCGGGCATGAGGAAGGGCGGCGTTCGCTCGGGGCTACCCGCGCGGCCGTTCCCGTCGAAGTCGCGACGTCGGTTGGACCGGGGCGCCGTGAGCCCCGGTTTCACTCTCATTCTATGGTGAAACTGGGGCGATTGCCGCGGAACGCCGGGGCGGGTTCGGCCGGGTCAGGGAGGTCCGGTTGCCGAAGAACGCGTCGATGGCCTTGGCCATTCCGCCGGTGACGTCGGCGCGCCAGGCCTCCGACTGGAGGAGATCGAGGTCGCGCTTGCTCGACAGGTAGCCGAGCTCCACCAGCACGGACGGCACGTCGGGTGAGCGCAGGACCATGAAGCCGGCCTCGCGGTGGGGCTTGGGGCTCATCTCCATGACGGGGCCGAGCTGGGCCATCAGGCCTTTGGCGAAGCCCGACGAGAAGGTGCGGGTCTCGCGCAGGGTGAGTTCCTGGAGGATGTCGGCGACGTGCCCCGGCCCCTCGTTCGACTCCGTGCCGGCGGCGGCGTCGGCCTTGTTCTCGCGCTCGGCGAGGCGGGCCGATTCGGCGTCCGTGGCCTTCTCCGAGCCGGTGTAGATGGTCGCACCCCGTACCTGCGGGGCGGACTGGATCGAATCGGCGTGGATCGAGACGAACAGGTCGGCCTTCGCGTCGCGGGCGATGCGCACCCGCTCGGAGAGCGGCACGAACACGTCGCGGTCGCGGGTCATCCGCACCCGGTAGCGTCCGCCCGATTCGAGGCGGGCGACGAGGGCCTGCGCGAAGCCGAACACGATGTCCTTCTCGAACACGCCCGTGGCGGCGATGGCGCCGGGATCGGTGCCGCCGTGGCCCGCATCGACCATGATGAGCGGGCGGGCATCCGTCGCCTCGGGCGGAGCCACGGCCTTGCGCGCCTGGGGTGCCGGATCGCTCGCCACCGCAGCGCGCTTGAAGCCTTCGCGGTCGCTGCGCTGGAACTCGACGGTCAGGAGCACGGCCCCGTCGCGGGCGCGGGTCACCGTCTCGATCTTTCCGACGGTGGCGGGCTGGGCGAGGTCGACGACGATGCGCGAGCGTCCGGGTGCGAACAGGCCGTAGCGGAACGAGGCGACCACACCCTCGCGCTTGCGCCCGGTCTCCGTGCCGAGCTGAAAGTTGACCTCCGCCAGATCGATCACGGCGCGGTCGGGCCGCTCCATCACGAAGGCGCGGGCCTCGATGGCCTTCGAAAGGGTCAGGGTGAGTTTGGTGATGCCGGGACCGCCGCTCGATAGGTCCGCCGCGATGGCGACCGCCGCCGACGCGCGGACGGACTTGTCGCCGTCCTGGGCCCGCGCGGAGGGACTGGCGGTCAGCGCGAGGCTCGCCGCGAGGACGATCGACCGAAGCAGGCGGTGGGATGCGAACATGGGTCCGGCGTTCCGGTTCCTGATGGCGTCCGGTTAAGCGATACGGCCGGGATGGTTAACTGTTCCTTGTGCCACGCCGTCGGTTGGCATGGGGTTGTGGCCGGCGCGCGACACTCGCGCGGGCCATGATCGGCACGAGCTCGCGCCTCACCGACGCGAACAGCGCTTCGGCGGCGTGGCGAGCGCGGCCCTGATCGTTCGCAAGTCGGAACGTCGCGTCGCCATCCATCGCTGCGTTCCCTTCCCGGACGCCGCATCGGGCCGGGCGCTGGACCGGTGAAGACGGTCGATGGAAAAACCCTCGCCGGCCGGGGGCACGTGGCCTCGGGGCCGGACGGGCGTCAAGGTCGCCATTGCCCCGTCGTGGAAGGGACTTATCGCGGGACGTGCGGCGTTTCCATCTTGCCAAATCCCTGCGGCGATCTGTAATGAAACTGTACCCTTCCCGGTGCCGTGCGGTATGCTCCGCGGCCCGCGGACGTTTCGAGTGATCGCTCGGGCGTCTTCGCCGTCGGTTCCCGCGCCATGCTCGCCGGTGCTCCAAAGAGCCGGGCAGGTGACGGTTCAAGCTGCGGCCGCTCGGCTCGCGGCCATTCTTTGAAATCCGTGGCCGGCGGTATCCGGCCCAAGAGTCTTCGCGAGGTCAGGGAGAGGATGGGAGGACACACAGCATCGGTTGCCGTTGCTCGTGTTCGACGCATGCGCGTTTCGCGTGGCGCCGCAGTCCCGTCGGCCCTGACCAGGATCAACCCCACGCGCGCCGATCACCGGCGCCCAAAGGCGGTTGACGGCAATCCCTTCCCCACAGTTCCCGCGATCCGCGTTTTCGGATCGTCGCGCGCGTTGACCGTCCGGCCCGATGGGCCGGGACGGGGCGGCACGCCACGGGAGCCGCTCGGTTCGAGGAGAACGACGTCGGCCGCCCTGTCGAAAGTTCGTCATGGCCAACAACAACAAGATGCTCATCGATGCGATGCACCCGGAGGAGACCCGGGTCGTCACGGTCCACGGGTCTAGGGTCGAGGAATTCGACTTCGAAGCCGCCAACCGGCGCCAGCTTCGGGGCAACATCTACCTCGCCAAGGTGACGCGGGTGGAGCCTTCGCTCCAGGCGGCCTTCATCGAGTACGGCGGCAACCGCCACGGCTTCCTCGCCTTCAGCGAGATCCATCCCGACTACTACCAGATCCCGCTCGCCGACCGGCAGGCCCTGCTCGAGGACGAGGCGCGCGACGCCGAGGAGCATCGCGAGCGTGAGGAGCGCAAGCCCCGCCGCCGCTCGCGCGGCCGCCGCGCCGAGGCCGCCTCGGCCAAGACCGCCGAGACCGTGAGCGTCGCGGATCCGTCGGCCGACGCCGCCGAGACGGACGTCTCGGCCGTGAACGTCGGTGAGCAGACCGTGTCCGGGTTCGACGACACGGCGGCGCCTTCGGCCGAGACGGGCAGCGATGCGTCCGCCGAGCTGGCTCAGGCCGAGCACGCCGTGGAATCCACGGAGGAAGCCGTTGCCCAGGCGAATGCCGACGAGGCACCCGCGACGGACGCTTCCGCAACCGAGACTCAGGCGACTGGAGCGGCTCCCGAGCCGCACATCACCGCCGAGGCGCACGTCGCCTCGGCGCCTCATGTCGAGCCGGCCGCCGAGATCGCCCTCGAAGCCGCGCCCATGGGCGGGTCGGCCGAACCCGTCGCGGCCCCAGCCGAGACCTCCGAGGACGAATCCGACGAGGACGAGTCCGATGAGGAGGACGAGGACGAAGACGACGATTCGGATGAGGATTCCGACGAAGACGACGATTCGGACGAGGACGACGACGAGGACCACGAGGGCGAGGACGGCGAGCGCGAGCCCAAGATCGCCCAGGTCGGCGGCAACGGCGACGCCCTGGCCGAGATCCCCGAGCGCCCGCGCACCTATCGACGCCACTACAAGATCCAGGAGGTGATCAAGCGCCGCCAGATCATCCTGGTGCAGGTCGTCAAGGAAGAGCGCGGCACCAAGGGCGCGGCGCTCACCACCTACCTGTCGCTCGCCGGCCGCTACTCGGTGCTGATGCCCAACACCGGCCGCGGTGGCGGCATCTCGCGCAAGATCACCAGCGCCGCCGATCGAAAGCGCCTCAAGGAGGTCGCGCAGGATCTGGAGGTGCCCGAGGGCATGGGCGTCATCCTGCGCACGGCCGGCGCGTCCCGCACCAAGCCGGAGATCAAGCGCGACTTCGAATACCTCATGCGCCTGTGGGAGAGCGTGCGCGAGCTGACGCTGTCCTCCTCGGCCCCGGCCCTCGTCTACGAGGAAGGCTCGCTCATCAAGCGCGCCATCCGCGACCTCTACAACAAGGACATCGACGACATTCTGGTGGCGGGCGACGCGGCCTACCGCGAGGCGCGCGACTTCATGCGCATGCTGATGCCCGGCCAGTCGAAGGTGGTGCAGCCCTACCGCGACCCGACGCCGATCTTCGCGCGCCATGGGGTCGAGCAGCAGCTCGACGCGATGTTCTCGACCCACGTCACCCTGAAGTCCGGCGGCTACCTCGTCATCAATCCGACGGAGGCCCTCGTCTCCATCGACGTGAACTCGGGCCGCTCGACCCGCGAGCACGACATCGAGGACACGGCGCTCCGCACCAACCTGGAGGCGGCCGAGGAGGTCGCCCGCCAGCTGCGCCTGCGCGATCTCGCCGGCCTCGTCGTCATCGACTTCATCGACATGGAGGAGAAGCGCAACAACCGCGCGGTCGAGAAGAAGCTCAACGAGTGCCTGAAGAACGACCGCGCCCGCATCCAGGTCGGCCGCATCTCGCCCTTCGGCCTGCTCGAGATGAGCCGTCAGCGCATCCGCACCGGCATGCTCGAGAGCTCCTCGCTCCCGTGCGTCCATTGCGGCGGCTCCGGCTTCGTGCGCGCCACGGCGTCGGTGGCCCTGCAGATCCTGCGCGCCATCGAGGAATCGCTCCTCAAGAGTGCCACGCACAACCTCGTGCTGCGCACCCGCACGGAAGCCGCGCTCTACATCCTCAACCAGAAGCGCGGCCACCTGCACGAGCTGGAGGTGCGCTTCGGCGTGACCGTGACCATCGCGGCCGACGAGCGCCTCGCCACCACGGCGGCGTTCCAGCTCGACCGCGGCGAGCCGGCCGTACGCGCCGAGGGCGCCATCACGGGCGTCCGCGCCATCGCCATCAACCCGGCGATGGAGACGGAGGACGACGAGGAGTTCGAGGACGAGGTGGTCGAGACCGCCGAGGCCGAAGCGGAGACCGAATCTCAGGCGTCCGACACCGAGGAGGCCCGCGAGGGAACCAACGAAGGCGGCGAAGGCCGCGGCGGCCGTCGCCGGCGTCGGCGCCGTCGTGGTGGACGTCAGGATAGCGGCGCTCAGGTGGGCGGCGAGGACGAAGGCCGGTCGGAGTCCGAAGAAGACGAGTCCGATGAGGCCGGATCGACGCCCCAGGCCGAGGAGACGGGCTCCGAGGTCAACGGCTCGACCGAGATCGTCACCACGGGCGAGGATGACGGCTCCGGCCGTCGCCGTCGCCGGGGCCGTCGCGGTGGCCGGGGGCGCGATCGGGACAGCCGTTCGCGCGACACTGCGAGCGAGTCGACGGACACGGACGCCGAGGCCTCGGAGTCCGAGACCGTGGCCGATGCCCCCACGGCCTTCGCGGGCGGCGAGGAGCCGGTGAGCGCGGAAGCCGTCATCGCGGCGACGCAGGCGAGCGCCGACCCCGTCAGCCAGGATCTGCCGGTTGGACAGGATCTGCCTGTCGCCGAGGATCTGCCCGTCGCCTCGGCGCCCGAGCCGGCCGCAGCGCAGGTCGACGAGCAGGCTTCCCGGGCGCCAGCGCCCGCCGAGGTCGAGCCGAGCGCGGAGCCTGCGGTTGCGGCTCCCACGCCCGAGCCCGTCGCCGTGGTCCTGACGCCGTTCGATCCCGACCGGCCCAAGCGCGCCGGCTGGTGGTCCCGCACCAAGGCCGCCCTCTCGGGCGAGTGAGGCGCAGCCCGATCGGGTTTGAGAAACGAAGAAAGGCCGGATCGGGGCAACCCGATCCGGCCTTTCGCGTGTTGAGCCAGCTTGAAGTGTTCGGCCTACTTGGCGCCGAGAAGCTCAACATCGAAGATCAGAGTGGCGTTGGGCGGGATCAGGCCACCGGCACCGCGTGCGCCATAACCCTGGTCGGACGGGATGATGAGGGTGCGCTTGCCGCCGGTCTTCATGGTGGCGACGCCCGTATCCCAGCCGGCGATGACCTGACCGGCGCCGAGCGTGAAGGTGAAGGGCGTGCCGCGATCCCGCGAGGAATCGAATTTCTTGCCCGGCTTGCCGTTGTCGTCGAGCCAGCCCGTGTAGTGGACGCTGACCTTCTGGCCGGCCTTCGGCTCGGGTCCGGTGCCGACGACCTCGTCGCGGTACTGGAGCCCGGAGGGCAGGGTCACGGTCTCGGCGGCGGAAGACGCTGTGGTCATGGCGAGGAACAAGGCTCCGGTGAGGGCGAGGGTCGGGCGAAACATACGGCGCTTCCTGTCTGGCGAACCGATGTGAGCCAGTCGCGAGGCACGATGTGGGGCGTCAGCCCCTGCCCATCAACCTCTGAGCCAACGCGCTCTCGGCGAGACGTCGCTTCGCTTGCGCCCGGGCGGCGTGCTCGAACCGGGCGAGACGAACCCGCCGCTCGACGGACACGAGCCCGCGCACGCCCTCGGGAGCAGCGATGATATCCGCGACGGTCTCGCGATCCGGGTAGAGGCTTTCCAGAGCCGAGCCAGCGAGGGTCGCGGAGTCCAGGCGCTCGGCGAAGCCGGTCTCGTGAAGCGCGCGCACGATCTCGGCTTCGAGCACGAGGCCCGGCGCCCCGGCCCGCTCGGCTTCGTCGTAGGTGGTCTTCAGCAGGCAGGCGGTCCCGCCGGCAACGAGCGCGAGGCTGATGGCGAGGGGGCGCCCGTCGCGCATGAGGAGATCCGCCCGCGCGCCGACAGGCCCGCCCGCATCGGAAAAGAGCGCCCGCGCGAAGGCGGCATGCGAGGTGCGGCATGCCAAGGCGCTTCCGGCGGCGCCCTTCCATCCGGCCTGTTCCAGGGCCAGGAAAGCCGCTACGGCCGCGCGCAGGGGTTCACCTGCGATGGCGGTCTCCAGGGTCAGGTCACCCCCCTCCGACAGCCTGCGCCGGCGCCGGCGCAGATCCTTGAGACGCGCCCGGTTGGGATGGTCGGCCTCGAAGGCAGCGAGACTGGCGCGCCGATCGAGCACCGGCCGCGGGAAGGCGTCGACCTCGCCGAGCGCCCAGCCCGCCGCGTTCAAGGCGGCGGAGAGTGCCCGTCCGAGGTGGGTCCCGGTGGTGAGCAGCGGCCAGCGCCAGGGCCGCCCGCCGGATGCGGCGCGCAGGCCCGCCACGAGGGAAGCGAGGGTCGCCGACAGCTCCGGTCCGTCGGCGACGAGGGGCAGGGTCGCGGTGACGAACGGCGACAGGAACGGACGGGCGACGGGACGGCCGAGGCCGCACAGGTCGTAGGTGAGCCGGAACGGCAGAACGGCGTCGAGGCGGTCGCCGGACCGCACCGTGACGATCCGCAGATCGTCCGACACGAGGCCGGCACTGCGGTGCGCCTCCAGAACGTGGCGGCTGTAATGCGGGTGCGGATCGATGGCCCGCGCGAAGAGGCCGTCCCAGGCGGCCCCGTGCCGGGAGAGGTCGGTGAGAGCGACGACGGCGAAGGTCGGATCGGGTCCGGATATCCGGCGGGTCGGAGCGATCATCGGTGTCGTGTCCGAAAGGAGCCGAGCCGGACCGGCGTGGCGAGGCCGTGGATCGCGTGGGCGGCGATCGCCATGGCGAGGCCCCGCACGGTGGTGGCGACCGCCATGGCGATCGCGGCGCCGATGACGCCGTAGGGCGGCACCAGCACCCAGCACAAACCGGCGGCGAGACAGAGCATCGCCAGGGTGACGGCCGCGCAGACGCCCTCGCCGCCCAGCATGGTCAGAAGGTCCTCGCCCGGCCCGAAGACGCTCGCGGCGACGCTGCCCGCCACCAGAACCGCGAGGATCGGCAGGCTGTCGCGGAATTCGGGGCCGAACAGACCAAGGAGCAGGGGCGCGGCCGCCAGCACGCCGGCCCCGACGAGAAGCGTCGCCGCCAGGGTCAGGGCGCCCTGCATCCGCACCAGGGCGGCGAGGCCGCCCCGGTCCCCGGCCGCATGGGCGGCGGTGAAGCGCTGCGCCGTGGCGGCGGAGGCGGCGAAATGCACGAAGGCGACGAATTGCTGGATGCGGGTGGCTGCAAAGTACAGGCCCACGGTGGCGGGCGGCATCAGGGCGCTGAGGATCACCACGTCGACGACGTTGAACCCGGCGCTGGCGAGATCCGTCAGGGCGATGGGCAGGCAGGCGCGCAGCCAGGGGCGCCAGCGATAGGCGCGCGGCCCGGGCGGATGGGCGGCACGCAGGCGGCGGATGAGACAGATAGCCTGGAGGGACGCCGCGAGCGCCGTGGCCAGGAGGGTGCAGGCGACGGCGACCCAGGCCTCGGCCGGAGCGCCGGACCACACCGCCCCCACCATCGCCGCCATGATGAGCCCCTGGCGCAGGAGGTAGGGCGGCGCGATGGCGAGCACCGCCCAATTCTGACTGCGGGCGACGCCCTCGCAGAAATCCTGCAGGGCGAACAGGGGGAGGATGGCGGCGGCGAGCAGGATCGGCGCACCGTAGGGGCCGGCGAGCAGCGTTCCCTCCGCCCGGAGGACGAGGAGCCCGGCACCCGCCAGCAGGCCGGCGGCCAGCAGCGTGACCACGGCGCCGCCGAAGAGGAAGCCCCGCACCGCGTCGTCGCGGCCCACGGCTTGGTCCGCCGGCAGGAAGCGGCAAGCCCCCTGCGACAGGCCGAGGGTCGCCGAATGGCCGAGGATGCCGATCCAGACCCAGACGGCCGCGAAGATGCCGTACTCGGTGCCGCCCATGAGGCGGGCCATGAGAACCTGCGCGACGTAGGCGAAGCCGGCCGAAGCGATGCGGATGGCAAACACGTCGAGGGCGGCCCGGGCCGGCCCGGAGCGGGCTCCGCGCAGACGCGCCGCGAGGGTGCCCCAAACCGATGCGCCGATGCGATCCGTCGCCATGCCCATTCGTGCGTCCCTGGCCCGACGATCGGGTCTAGCGCACCGGCCTTGCGAGGGGGTTAAGTGCGACGACCCGGAATCGGCGCGTCGGCTAGAGCCGCGCCCGACCACGTTGGGTCGGGACGTATCGCGAAACCTTTAATTTTGCCGCGCTCTTTTCCGTCGAACCGACATCCACTTCGGCGGAGAGCGCTCTCGGCATCAATCGCCGGGGGCGACGAGGATGGACGGCGGTGGGGACGCCGCCTTGACCGCCGCATCGCGCGGCGGGACGATCACGGCCGTGGGCGTCTTCGTGGTTCCGGTGACGACGGTATCGGCCTGGAGAAGCGACAG
Source organism: Methylobacterium sp. Leaf87 (assembly GCF_001422775.1). Lineage (NCBI taxonomy): Bacteria > Pseudomonadati > Pseudomonadota > Alphaproteobacteria > Hyphomicrobiales > Methylobacteriaceae > Methylobacterium > Methylobacterium sp. Leaf87. Next base: position 116,841 of record NZ_LMMI01000001.1, read on the forward strand.
GGTGATGGCGCGGGTGACGTGTTCGGCCATGCAGCGCAGGCCGAGGTCGTTGAGGCGGAACTGGGAACCGAGCAGGTGCCCCTCCCCCTTCTGGCCCTGGCCCGACAGGTAGCGCATCGCCTCGTAGCGCTGCACCAGGGGCACGCCCTCGCGGACTGCCACCTCCTGAACCTTGCGCACCAGGCTGTTGTAATACTCGTCCGCCGCGAGGCTCGCCGTATAGACCGGGGTGACCAGCACCACGTCGATCTCGTGGCCTTTGATCCACTGCACGGTCTCGTCGAGGGCGTTGGCGAAATCCTCCGCGTCCACCCGCGCGAGGGCGTCGTGGGTGCCGACCTGCCAGATCACGAGGTCGGGCTCGATCTCGGCCACCATGTTGCGCAAGCGCTCGGCGGCGCCGGACGCGATCTCGCCCTGCATGCCCCGGCTCTCCACCACCACGTCGACATCGGGCAGGGAGCGCTCCAGGGCGGTCTCCAGCTTCACCGGATAGGTCGCCGACGCGCCGGGGCCGGCCGACGACGAGCCCACGGTGAGCACCCGCACCGGCCGCTTCTCCGTCAGGGCGAGCTTCACCGCGCCGAGACGCGCTAGGGTGTACAGCTTCGAGCCGGGCACCCGGCATTCCGGCGACAGGGTGACGTCGAGGGCCTCGGCGCCGTCCGGCCCCGGCGCGGTCATCACCATGGTCTTCGGCGGCGAGACCACGGTGGCCGGGCCCGCGGTGGGCGCGGGCGCCGACGGCTCGGCGCGGACGGGGCGGCAGGTTGCGGCAAGTGTCAGGCCGACGGCGAGCGTCAGGCTGGCGGCGAGGAGGGCCGCGGCTTGCGGGAGCGCCATTCGACGAACCATGCGGTGAAACCCAGTGCGATCAGGCCCGATCCTACGACGGAAACGTCAACGAAGACACCGCCACCCGTCCAGAAGCGGACGAGTTGCGCGGCCAGACTCAGGAGCGATCCGATGGAGAACACGGCGAGGGAGTTGCGGCCGAGGCCGGCGAGGTAGCCCGCCACCGGGCCGAGGCGTGGTGCCAGCACGGCGTAGAGGGTCTGGAACGCGAGCAGCATCCCGAGGAAGTGGATCAGCCGGGCGGGGGTCAGGTAGGTCTTGTCGAAGGTGAAGAGCAGGCGCGGCTCCGGCACCAGCAGGGGATCGGGCCGGATCTCGAGGACCGACAGGACGATGCCCGTCAGCACGATGGCGATGCCGAGGGGCACGAGACGGACGGACCAGGTCCGCAGCCACGGGGAGCGCCGGTTCCAGTCCTCGGCGACGAACCCGAGGACGAGGAGAAGCTGCCAGCACAGGGGATCGAAGAACCAGTCGCCCTCCCCCGGCCAGGACGGCAGATTCAAGTCGAACACCAGGCTCGCGAAGTAGAGCCCGAACGACAGGGCCAGCGCGGCGACGCGGCTGACACGGGCCAGCAACACGAAGATCGGTGCGATGCCGAGGAGCACCACGTAGAGCGGCAGGATGTTGAAGAAGCCGAGCTGATGGGTCAGCAGCGCGAAGCCGACCATGGTTTGGATCGGATCGGCGAAGAACCCGCCGGCATTGTGCCATTCGAGGAGAAGCGGATTGTCGAGAACCAGGGCGGTGCCGGCGATCATCGCCAGGGCGAGGGCCATGGTGGTGATCTGCGCCCGATAGACCTCAATGGTCCGCGACAGGAGTCGCAGCACGGATTTCAGGCGCGGTTCGGGGCGTCCGTCCCGTCCCCGCGTGGCGATGCCGATGGACCAGCCGGCGAGGAACACGAACAGCTCGGCCGCGTCCGAGATGCCGTACTGCGAATAGGTATAGCGCTCGAAGGTGTTGCCGGGGATATGGTTGACGAAGATCGTGACGAGGGCGAGCCCGCGCCAGAAATCGATCGCGTTCGGTTCGCGCATCGGACAGTCCGGGTTCCGTCGGCTCGAAAGGGCTTCGCGGGCGTGACCGACCCGGACGGACCGCTCCATGCGGTCAAGGCCGGTGGTGATACGGTGCCGGGGGCCTTCTGCAAAGGCTTGACTGATCCGCAAGAATGCTGCGGTGAAGCGTCGGCGGTCCGGTCGGGACGCGGGGAAGCTCTATGCCACGCAGGCCCGGGTGGAACCCCGCCCGCTCCCACCCGTTCAACGGCGCCGGGAACGAGAGAATGGCGTATCTTTTGCCCGTCGGTCGAAGACGCTTCGCCGGCTCGGCCCTTGGGTACCCAAGGCCTTGATGACAAGGCCCCGATGAACAGAGTCGCCGAATGACCACCCCCGCCACCGCCGACGCCATGCCGATCCCCACGGGGGTACCGGGGCTCGATCACATTCTCAACGGCGGCTATGCGGCCCAGCGGGCCCACCTCATCGAAGGGCGCCCGGGCAGCGGCAAGACCACCCTCGGCCTGCAGTTCCTCATGGACGGCGTGAAGCTCGGTGAGCGTGCGCTCTACATCACCCTCTCGGAGAGCCGGCGCGAACTCCTGTCGGTGGCCGAACGCCACGGCTGGAGCCTCGACGGCATCGACATCTACGAGCTCGTCCCACCCGAACTCAGCCTCGACGCGAAGCTGCAGCAGAGTCTCGTTCATTCCTCCGACCTCGAACTCGGCGAGACCGTGCGGATGGCCCTGGCGGAGATCGAGCGGGTCAATCCGTCCAGGGTGGTGTTCGACAGCCTGTCGGAAATCCGCCTGCTCTCCCAGGGGTCCCTGCGCTACCGGCGCCAGGTGCTGGCGCTCAAGAGCTACTTTCTTCTCAACAACGCCACCGTGCTGATGCTCGACGACCTCAGCGCGGAGGAGAACGACCTCAATCTCCACTCCATCAGCCATGCGGTGATCCGCCTGGAGCAGGTGACGCCGGATTACGGCGCCGGGCGCCGTCGCCTGCATGTCATCAAGATGCGCGGCACGAAGTATCACGGCGGTTATCACGACTTCACCATCCGGAAGGGTGGCCTGCGCGCCTACCCCCGCCTCGTGGCCGCCGGGCATCACACGACCTTTCCGGAGGAGACCGTCTCCAGCGACGTGCCCGAACTCGACCGGGCGCTCGGTGGCGGCCTCGACCGGGGCACTACGACCCTGGTGATCGGCCCCTCGGGCGCCGGCAAATCGACCCTCGCGCTCAGCTATCTCGCCGCCGCCCTCCGACGGAAGGAGCGTGCGCTCATCCTGTCCTTCGACGAGACCATCGGCATTCTTCTGCGGCGTGCCGCCGGTGTCGGCATGGATCTCAGCGGTTTCGTCGCGGATGGGCTCCTGCGCGTCGAGCAGATCGATCCGGCCGATGTTTCGCCGGGTGATTTCGCCGGCCGTATCCGCGACGCCGTCGAGAACGACGGCAGCCGGATCGTCGTCATCGACAGTCTCACCGGCTACATGAGCGCTATGACGGGCCAGCCCGCCCTCGTTCTTCAGATGCACGAGCTCGTGACCTACCTGAACCAGCAGGGCGTGGTGACCATCCTGATCCTTGCCCAGCACGGCATGGTCGGGCGAATGGATTCACCCGTCGACCTCACCTACGTCAGCGACGCGGTGGTGATGCTGCGGTTCTTCGAGGCCTCCGGCCGGGTACGCCGCGCCCTCTCGGTGCTGAAGAAGCGCACTGGCATGCACGAGGACACGATCCGGGAATTCCGGATCGACACCCAGGGCCTGCGCGTGGGCGAAGCGCTGACGGGCTTCCGCGGCGTTCTCACCGGCGTGCCGACCTACGAGGGCGACCGCCGCGATCTTCTCGACGACCGGGAAACGGGCAAGCCGACTCGCACCTCCGAGACCCAGGCCGGCGCCAGCCATGCCAAGCCGTGACGCCAACGTCCTGATCCTGGCGCCCGTCGGTCGGGACGGAGCCGTGGCCGCCGCGATCCTACGCCAGGTCGGGATTCCATCGCGGATCGAGACCAGCCTCGAGGATCTCGTCGCCGGTCTCGACGGCGCGGCCTGCGCGGTGGTCACCGAGGAAGCGCTTCTCAAGTCCGATCGCCGGGACATCGCCGGTTGGGTCGAGCGCCAGCCGCCCTGGTCGGACTTCCCCTTCGTGCTCCTGAATCACCGCGGGGCGACGCCCGACGAACGGCTGACCAGCCTCCTCGGCAACGTCACCGTCCTCGAGCGCCCGTTCCACCCCGCCGTCTTGGCCAGCGCCGTGCGCTCGGCGCTGCGCGCGCGGCGTCGGCAATGGGAAGTCGAGGCGCATCTCTTGGAACGTCAGAAGACCCACGAGCGTCAGGCGCTCCTGATTCGCGAACTGCATCACCGCGTGAAGAACACCCTTGCGACGGTGCAGGGCCTGCTCGGGGCGACGGCGCGCAGCACGAAGACCATCGAGGCGTTCTACAGCTCGTTCTCGGACCGCATCGTCTCCCTCGGCAAGACCCACACCCTGCTGACGGAGGATTACTGGCAGACGGCGCCCCTGCACGAGCTGCTGCAGAACGAACTCGGCCATTACAACGCGGCGGATGGCGGACGCATCGCCCTCGACGGACCGGCCATCGAGCTCGCCGCCGACCTCGCGGTTCCGGCCGGGATGGCGTTCCACGAGTTGACCACCAACGCGGCGAAGCACGGCGCCCTGTCGCAGCCGGGCGGCCGGATCACCGTGACGTGGTCGGTGGCACAGACGGAGAGCGGCCGGACGCTCAACCTCACTTGGACGGAATGCGGCGGCCCGCCCGTTTCCGTGCCGGAGCGCAAGGGCTTCGGCTCGACCCTGCTACAGCGGGTGCTGGCCCAGCAATGCAATGCCCTCGTGGCCATCGACTACGACCCGGCGGGCCTGCGCTTCCATCTCGAAGCGCCGATGCCGGAGGAGCGGCTGGTGCCGAGCTACTGAGGCGATGCGCTACTTCACGATCCGGTCGAGGCGGTTGTTGACGAAAAAGTACAGCTCCTTGGCGCCGGGCTCCGTATAGAGCACCTGCACCTCGCGGCCCGAGCGGCCCTCTCCGACGAGGACGTCGGTGGGCGGTTTGCCCTTCAGGCGCACGAGATCGCATTCGCCGATGCCGGGTTCGATGGCGGTCGCCCCGGTGGGAACCGGACCGGAACAACTTCCGTCCCCGTTCAGCACCGGCCCCGAGAAAGCCGGGGCTGGAGCGGGCCTCGGGGCGGGCGTCGCCACCGGCACCGGCTCGGGCGACCGCGTCTCCGTGCTTGTACAGGCGGAAAGCCCCCAGCCGGCGAGGACGAGGAGCCCAAGGGGCGACAACCGATGGGCGGGGCGTGGGATCACAATTTATCCTTCTGCGTGGGCTTTTGCGGCTCCACCACCGTGCCGCGTGCCTTGAGCGCCTCTTCGAACAGCGCGGCGGCGTCCTTGTGGAAGGCGGCGCGGGAATCCGGACGGGAATAGAACATGTGTCCGCCGGGGTACACGGAGAGGCTCAAGCGCCCGCCGCCGAAGGCCGGCATCTGGTCGATGAGGAGCTTCGAGGCGAAATAGGGCGTCACCAGATCGGTGAAGCCGTGGGCGACCAGCACCCGCAGGTTGCCGTCGAGGGCGAGGGCGCCGCGGAGGGCGCCGAGGGATTCGGGCGCCATGCGTCCACTTCCCCAGGTCCAACTCCGGTTGACCGCGCCGTTGAGGAGTTCGTAGCGCAGATCCGGCACCTTCCAGTTCAAGCGCTCCGCGTAGAGGGCGATCATCGCACTCGTGAGCGGTGCCTGGATGGCGGTGAGCAGCGGGTCCTCGAAGCCCGAGGACAGGGCCGACGGGTCCGGGTCCCAGCCTGTGACGCCGGTGTCGTAGGCGCTGGCGACACGTCCGGTGTCGCGACCGATCTCGCGCTGGACACCGCTCGACGAGAGCCGCCCGGCCTGACGCCGCACGAAGGCCGGATCGAGCCCGGCCAGGGCCCCGACCCGGTCGCCGAGGCGTGCGACGGCGGCCGCATCCGACGGTCCTTTCAGAAGGTCGGCGAGGTAGGGGCCGGTGGCGTAGGCCTCGGCCTCGGCCAGGGTCGCGCGGGTCGGCGTCCCGCCCGCCCGCTCGATGGCGGCGGCGGCGAAGGACGGCAGCTTCAGCATATGCCCCCACGGCGTGGTGCGGGGGGTCTGGAGCCAGGCGAAATCGAGGACGGGTGAAAGCAGGACGAGGCCGGACAGGCCGACGCCGATCTCCTCCTGGAGCTTGGCCGCGATGAGCGGCCCCCGGAACCCGCCATAGCTCTCGCCGACGAAGAACTTCGGCGCGGCCATGCGTTCGTTGGTGCGCAGCCAGCGGGCGATGGCCGAGGACAGGATCGAGGCATCGGCGTCGACGCTCCAGTACTTCTTGCCGTCGCCGTCCGCCGCGCGGCTGTACCCGGTACCGACGGGATCGATGAAGACGAGGTCGGTGAAGTCGAGCCAAGTGCCGTCGTTGGGCACCAGGCCGATGTGCGCCGACGGGCTGATGCTCGCGCCCTCGACGGGCAGGCGCCAGGGCCCGATGGCCCCGATGTTGAGGTAGGCCGAGGCCGCCCCCGGGCCGCCGTTGAGGGCGAAGGTGACGGGGCGCTGAGCGCCCGCCCTGCCCGGCATCGAGTAGGCGATGAAGGCGATCTCGGCCTGGAGCTTACCGGCCTCGTCCACCAGGGGAAGACTGCCGGCCCGGGCCGTGAACGCCAGCGTGCGCCCGTCCGGCAGGGCGACGCTGTGCTCGGTGACCGCGTCGGCCGGGAGCTTGCGCCCCTCCGGCCCCCGCGCCTCGGGGGACTTGCGGGCTTCCTGAGCCGGTCGCTCGCCGGGGGGCGAGGGCTGGGCGGCGAGGGGATTTGTCAGGAGCAGCACGGCCGCGAAGCCGAGGGCGAAGCGTTGCATGGTCTGTCCTCGGGGAGCGCGCATCAGGCTTTCTTCTGCCAGCGGCCGTCTTCGTCCTGCTGCCAGTAGGCGATGGCGTGGCCGGCGGCCTTCGCCTCCTTCCACTGTTCGCGGGCGCGCAGGAGCGCGTCCTGGTCGGTGCCGTCGAACAGCACGCAGATACGGGCGTAATCGTCGGCATCCTCCGGCAAGGCTGCCCCCTCGACGAGGAAGCGGATGGCAGCACCGTTGGGGTTGGCGCCCTTCAGGGTCAGCACGACGGGATGGCCCGCATGATCCGGGTCGCGGTCGGTGCCATGGGGCAGGAAGCTGTCGTCGGTGTAGGTCCAGAGGCCGTCGTCGAGGGCCTGGAGCCGCTCTTCCGTCGCGACCTGGATCGCCGCGCGCCATTGCCGCTCCAAGGAGCGCTCGACGAGGCTCGGCAGCACCCGCTCCAGGGGCTGGTGCTGCAGGTGGTAGAACAGGATCTCGGTCACGCCCCCTCCTGGCCCGGTCGCGACGACACGGGGCGCGAGCGACCCGAGTCCTGTCGGCACCAGAGTTAGGCATGCCGGGGAGGATAAGGAAGCGCTCATGCGTCGCGCGGAAACGTTTCCCGGCGCGGCGCGTCGTCCCGGCTCAGACCAGCCGGCTCTGCACGATGGCGGCGCCGACGAAGCTCTGGAACAGCGGATGCGGCTCGAACGGTCGGGATTTCAGCTCCGGGTGGAACTGCACGCCGATGAACCACGGGTGGCCGACATGCTCCACGGTCTCCGGCAGCAGCCCGTCGGGCGACAGGCCGGAGAAGCGCAGACCCCGGGCCTCCAGGCGCTCGCGATAGGCCATGTTGACCTCGTAGCGATGGCGGTGACGCTCGGAGATGGCAGTGGTGCCGTAGATCTCGGCGATCTTCGTGTCGGCGTGGAGCGTCGCGTCGTAGGCGCCGAGCCGCATGGTGCCGCCGAGGTCGCCAGCGGCCGCGCGCTGCTCCAGTTCGTTGCCGCGCAGCCATTCCGTGAGGAGGCCGACCACGGGCTCCGTGGTCTCGCCGAACTCCGTCGAGTTCGCATCCGGCACGTCGGCCAGCGACCGAGCCGCCTCGATCACCGCCATCTGCATGCCGAAGCAGATGCCGAAATACGGAATCTTCCGCTCCCGGGCGTAACGTGCCGCCCGGATCTTGCCCTCCGCGCCGCGCTGGCCGAAGCCGCCGGGTACGAGGATGCCGTTGATGCCTTCGAGGAACGGCGCGGGGTCCTCGCGCTCGAACACCTCGGCCTCGATCCATTCGAGGTTGACCTTCACCCGGTGGGCGATGCCGCCATGGGTCAGGGCCTCGGTGAGCGACTTGTAGGCGTCCTTGAGGCCCGTGTACTTGCCCACGATGGCGATGGAGACCTCGCCCTCGGGGTTGCGCACGCGCTCGGAGATGGTCTGCCACTTGGTCAGGTCCGGCTCGCCCTTCGGTGTGATCCCGAAATGCGCCAGCACCTCGCGGTCGAGTCCGGCTTCGCGGTAGGACAGCGGCACGTCGTAGATGGAGGCGACGTCGCGCGCCTCGATGACGGCGGTCTCGCGCACGTTGCAGAACAGGGCGAGCTTGCGGCGCTCGTCCACGGGAATCGGCCGGTCGCAGCGGCACAGCAGCATGTCGGGCTGGATGCCGATGGAGCGCAGCTCCTTCACCGAGTGCTGGGTCGGCTTGGTCTTCAACTCGCCGGCGGACGGGATGTAGGGCAGCAGGGTGAGGTGGACGAAGGCCGTGGCGCCGCGCGGCAGTTCCTGGCCGAGCTGGCGGATCGCCTCGAAGAACGGCAGGCCCTCGATGTCGCCCACCGTGCCGCCGATCTCGACGAGGACGAAGTCGAACGCCTCGTTGCCCTCGAGCACGAACGCCTTGATGGCGTTGGTGACGTGCGGAATCACCTGGATGGTGGCGCCGAGATAGTCGCCGCGCCGCTCCTTGGTGATGATGTCGAGGTAGATCCGGCCGGTGGTGATGTTGTCGGCCCGCGTCGCCGGCAGACCGGTGAAGCGCTCGTAATGGCCGAGATCGAGGTCGGTCTCGGCGCCGTCGTCGGTGACGAACACCTCGCCGTGCTGCGTCGGGCTCATGGTGCCCGGATCGACGTTGAGGTAGGGGTCGAGCTTGCGCAGGCGGACCGTATGGCCGCGCGCCTGGAGCAGAGCCGCGAGGGCGGCCGATGCGAGACCCTTGCCGAGCGAGGAGACCACGCCGCCGGTGATGAAAACGTACCGCGTCATGGGCCTCGGTTCATAAACAAGGGTGGACGATTCGCCAAACCACAATAACGCTTATCCCCCGCGCAAGCCGGGCATGCACGGAATGTCGTCCGTTCGGGGGGCGTCGGTTCGGGTTTCCAGCCCGGATGGGCCGGTGCCGACCCGGCAGCGAAACGTCGGGCGGGCGTGGAAAGCGGCGGGTATCCGTCGACTGCGATCAGCGCGACTGCGGCGCCTCGGGGGCGACAGGCGCTGTCGGCGCGACCGGCGCAGGGGCGGCGCTCGGAGCCGGCGCGGCGGCGCCCGGAGCCGCCGGCGGCGTGCCGCCCTGCTGCTGCCGCAGGGTATCGAGGAGATTTCCGGCATTCGGCTGGCCGGCGGGCGTCGTGGTGCCGGCGCCGTCGAGGATCGAGCGTGGGGCGGCGCTGCGATGCGACAGCACGCCGAGGGTCATGCTCGTGGCAAAGAACAGCGCCGCCAGGATCGCCGTGGCCCGGGTCAGGGCATTGGCCTGTCCGCGCCCGGTCATGAAGCCCGAGACGCCACCGCCGCTACTGCCGCCGCCGAGCCCGAGGCCGCCCTCCGAGCGCTGGAGCAGCACCACGGCGATGAGGCCGAGCACGACGATGAGGTGGATCGAGATGAGGACGGTCTGCATCGGTTATCCAGGGGCGGCACCGCCGGGGGCGCACGCGGGAGGGATCGGGCGCGACGCACGCACCCCGCGCCGGCCGGTGATTTGAGCCGGCTGTTACACCAACCCGCGCCGGAACGCCAATGGGCCGCCGGGTCAGCGGGCGTAAGCGCCGACGATCCCCAGGAAGTCGTTCGCCACCAGGCTCGCACCGCCGACGAGTGCGCCGTCGACGTTCTCGACCGCCATGAGTTCGCGGGCGTTTCCGGGTTTGACCGAGCCACCGTATAGGATGCGGACCTTCGCGGCCTCCGGGCCGATGAGCTGTCCGAGCATCTCGCGCAGGGACGCGTGCACCTCGGCGATGTCGGACGGCGTCGGGGTCAGGCCGGTGCCGATGGCCCAGACCGGCTCGTAGGCGATGACCGTGTCGGCGCCCGTAGCGCCCTTCGGCACGCCGATGGCGAGCTGCGCCCGCACGATGTCGAGGGTGCGGCCCTCCTCGCGCTCGTCCTGGGTCTCGCCGACGCAGATGATGCCGCACAGGCCGGCGCGGCGCGCGCCCAAAGCCTTGGCGTGGACGCCGTCGTCGGTCTCGTGGTGATAGGCCCGGCGCTCGGAATGGCCGACGATGACGTAGGAGGCGCCGAGATCGGCGAGCATTTCGGCCGAGATGCTGCCCGTGAAGGCGCCGCTCGCCTTGGCGTGGAGATTCTGGCCGCCGATGGCGATGGGCGAGCCGTAGACCGCCGCGACGCACGAGGAGATCAGGGTCGAGGGTGGACAGATCAGGACGTCGACCTCGCAGAGCAGATCCGGACTCAGACCGTTGCGAACGGCCTCGACCACGGAGACGGAGCCGCGCAGGCCGTTCATCTTCCAGTTGCCCGCGACCAGTGGCCTGCGCCCCGCCTTCGTCATGGAATCTCCGCTCCGCGTCTTGACCCGTCCAGCTTCGCGCCGGCCCTACCAGATCAGCCGGGCCAGGCGCAAACCGGCGGAGCGCCGGAGCGGCGGTCTTTGCGCGGCGGTCTTTGCGATGGGGCGCGGATGGTCTATCGCGGGCGACCTTACAGAACGGGGCCGGTCTCGCCGCCGCCCGTTCCCGAAGACAAGAACCCGGACGCTTCGATGCTGACGAACATGCGCAAGGCGAGCCAGCACTGGCTCGGTAAGATCATCCTCTCCGTGGTGTTCGTCTTCCTCATCGCCGGCGTGGCGATCTTCGGCGTCGAGGAGTTCTTCCGTGCCGGCTCGACCAGCACCGTCGCGACCGTGGGCAAGACGCCGATCTCGGCCGAGGCCGTGCGCACGGCCTACCAGAACCAGCTTCAGCGCTACCAGAGCCAGACCCGCCGCACCCTGACGCCGGATCAGGCCCGGGCGCTCGGCCTCGACCGTCAGGTGCTGGCCCAGCTCGTGAGCGAGGCCTCCCTCGATCAGCAGACGGCGTCCCTCGGCCTCAGCATCCCCGATGCCGCGGTCCTGCGCGCCATCCGCGAGGAGAAGAGTTTCCAGGGCGCAGACGGCAAGTTCGATCCGTCGCTGTTCTTCCAGACCCTACAGCGTGCCGGCCTCAACGAGGCGACCTTCGTGCGCGAGCAGCGCTCCGTCGCCGCCCGTCTCCAGCTCGCCGAGGCCGTGGCCTCCGACCTTCACGTGCCGGCGGCCCTGCGCGAGGCCGTGCACCGCTACACCACGGAGCGGCGCGCTGTGGCGCTGATGATGCTGCCGCCCTCCCTCGTCGGCGAGATCCCAGCGCCCACGGACGACGCGATCAAGACCTTCTACGAGGAGAACAAGTTCGCGTTCCGGGCGCCCGAGACCCGCGCGGTGAACCTGCTGGTCCTCGATCCCCAGGCCATGGCGAAGCCCGAGGCGCTGAGCCCCGAGGACATCGCCAAGCGCTACGAGGCCGACCGGGCGAAGTACGGTACGCCCGAGCGCCGCACGATCCAGCAGATCGTGTTCCCCGACGAGGCGGCGGCGGCGGTGGCGCGCCGGAAGATCGAGGCCAACGAGGCGCCGTTCGAGGCCGTGGCCGCCGAGAGCGGCGCCGACGCCAAGAATCTGACGCTGGGCACCCTCACCAAGGCCGAGCTGTTCGACAAGCCCGTGGCCGACGCCGCGTTCGCGTTGCCCAAGGACGCCGTGAGCCAGCCCGTGAAGGGCCGGTTCGGCACGGTGTTGCTCCGGGTCACCGCCATCGAGCCCGAGACCCTGAAGCCGCTCGCCGACGTCCAGGCCGAGATAGCCAAGACCATCGCGCTGGAGCGGGCGACGAGCGGGATCGAGACCGCCCACGACGCCATCGAGGATGCCCGCGCCAACACCAAGTCGCTGCCCGAGATCGCCAAGGATCGCGGTCTTCCCCTCGTGGCCGTGCCGGCCCTGAACGCGCAGGGCCTCGACGCGGAGGGCAATCCGGTGGCCGGCATCCCCGACCGCGAGACCACCGTGGCGGCCTTGTTCCGGTCAGAGATCGGTGGCGACAACGAACCCCTGCGCACGAAGTCGGGCGGCTATGTCTGGTACGACGTGACCAATATCGATCGCGCCCACGACAAGCCCCTGGACAGCGTCCGCGACGAGGTCGTGGCCCGCTGGCGCGCCGCCGAGAGCGCGCGCCTCCTCGCGGCCAAAGCCAAGGAGCTGTCCGACCGCCTCGACAAGGGCGAGACCGTCGAGGCAGTGGCGCAGGCCGCCGGCCTCAACGTCGAGACCGTGTCCGACATCGCCCGCAACCAGCCCCAGGGCGACCTCACCGCCGACGTGGTGAACCGCATCTTCGCAACCGCCGTCGGCAAGGCGGCCTCGGCGGAGGCCGGCGAGCGCCGGGCCCTGTTCAAGGTCACGGCCGCCACCATGCCGGCCTACGTCCCCGGCGCCCCGGCCGACGAGGCCATCGCCAAGCGCTTCCAGTCGACGCTCGCCGACGACGTGCTCGGCGAGTACATCGCCGAGGTGCAGAAATCGGTGGGCATCACCGTCAACCAGACGGCCTTCCGCCGCGCCGTCGGCGGCGGTGAGTATTGATCGGGCGATGACACAGGCATTGGACGACGCGGCCTTCGTGCAGGCCTACGAGGCGGGACGTCCGACCCTCCTCAACCTCACCCTGTTGGCCGACCTCGAAACCCCCGTCGCCGCGTTCCTGAAGCTGCGCGCCAGCCATTCGGGAGCGGCTTTCCTGCTCGAATCCGTCGAAGGCGGGGTCGTTCGCGGCCGCTACTCGATGATCGGGCTCGATCCCGACCTGGCTTGGCGCTGCCGCGACGGCCGGCCGGAGATTGCCCGCGACCCCGGCCTGACCGACTTCGTACCGGACGCGGCGAGCCCGCTCGCGAGCTTGCGCGCCCTCATCGCCGAGAGCGCCATCGACCCCGACCCGGACGCCGACGCCCTGCCCCCCATGGCGGCGGGGCTGTTCGGCTATCTCGGCTACGACATGGTCCGCGCCATGGAAAAGCTGGGCGAGCCGAACCCCGATCCGCTGGGCGTGCCCGACGCGATCCTGGTACGCCCCCGCGTCATGGTGGTGTTCGATTCCGTGCGCGACGTGATCACCGTGGTCGGCCCCGTGCGGCCGGAGCCCGGAATCCCCGCGCGCGCCGCCTACGAGGCCGCCCTCGCCCGCCTCGAGCGGGTGGCCGTTGCCCTGGAAGGCCCGCTCCCCATCGAGGCGCGCAGCGACCCGCGCGCCATGGCGGCCCCCGAGCCCGTCTCGAACACCACGCCGGACCAGTATCTCGGCATGGTGGCGCGGGCGAAGGAGTACATCGTCGCCGGCGACGTGTTCCAGGTGGTGCTGTCGCAGCGCTTCGAGGCGCCCTTCACCCTGCCGGCCATCGCGCTCTACCGCTCCCTGCGGCGCACGAACCCGGCCCCGTTCCTGTGCTACCTCGACTTCGAGGCGTTCCAGGTTGTGTGCTCGTCGCCCGAGATCCTCGTGCGGGTGCGTGACGCGCGCGTCACCATCCGGCCCATCGCCGGCACCCGGCGGCGCGGCGCCACGCCGGCCGAGGACAAGGCCCTGGCGGCCGAGCTCCTCGCCGACCCGAAGGAGCGCTCCGAGCACCTCATGCTGCTCGATCTCGGCCGCAACGACGTCGGCCGCGTCGCCAAGATCGGCTCCGTGACCGTCACCGGCTCGTTCTTCCTCGAATACTATAGCCAAGTGATGCACATCGTCTCCAACGTCGAGGGCGACCTCGATCCGCGCCACGACACCCTCGATGCCCTGGCGGCGGGGTTTCCGGCCGGCACGGTCTCGGGCGCGCCCAAGGTGCGGGCCATGGAGATCATCGACGAGCTGGAGCGCGAGAAGCGCGGTCCCTACGGCGGATGCATCGGCTATTTCGGTGCCCGGGGCGAGATGGACACCTGCATCGTCCTCCGCACGGCCATCGTGAAGGACGGCCGCATGCACGTGCAGGCCGGCGCCGGCATCGTCTACGATTCCGACCCGGCCTCCGAGCAGCAGGAATGCGTCAACAAGGCCAAGGCTCTGTTCCGCGCGGCGGAGGACGCGGTGATGTATGCGAGCCAGGCGCGGCGGGGGCAGTAGGCCCCGCGATTGACCGGACCGCCCTGCGCGGTCAAACCGCCGTGCATGGCCAGTGAGCGAACGATGTCCAACGTCCTCGTCATCGACAATTACGACTCGTTCACGTGGAACCTCGTCCACCTGATCGGCCCCCTGTGCGGGTCCATCGAGGTCGTGCGCAACGATCAGGTCACCCTGGCGGAGATCCGCGAACGGGGCCCCGATGCCGTGGTGCTGTCGCCGGGCCCGTGCTCGCCCAACGAGGCCGGCATCTGCCTCGACGTGGTCAAGGACCTCTCGGCCGAGATCCCGATCTTCGGCGTCTGCCTCGGGCTCCAGGCCATCGGGCAGGCCTTCGGCGGCGACGTGGTCCGGGCGCCGGCACCCATGCACGGCAAGGTCTCGTCCATCGAGCACCGGGCGTCCGGCATTTTCCGCGGGCTCAACGGCCCGTTCGACGCGACGCGCTACCATTCCCTCGTGGTCGAGCGGACGAACTGCCCGGAGGCCCTGGCGGTGACGGCGGAAGCCGACGGACTGATCATGGGGCTGCAGCACACGCGCCTGCCTGTGCACGGGGTGCAGTTCCACCCCGAGAGCATCCTGTCGCATCACGGGTCTCAGATTCTGCGGAATTTCCTCGACATCGCGGCGGCCTGGAACGCGGCACGTGACAAGGGCCGGCCCGGCGTGCATTGAGCGATCGGTCAGCACTGATTGATCTCATTCCAGACGGCCGGTGGATTCGTTCAGGTGGATTCGTTCAAGCCGCTCCTCGCGAAAGTCGCCGCCGGCACGAGCCTCGACCGCACCGAGGCGAGGCGCGCCTTCGACGATCTCCTGTCCGGTGAGGTGACGCCGGTCCAGGCCAGCGCTTTCCTCATCGCCCTCAAGGTACGCGGCGAGACAGCGGACGAGATCGTCGGCGCCGTCGAGGCCATGCGCGCGCGGATGCTGCCCGTCGCCGCCGTTCCGGGCGCCGTCGACGTGGTCGGCACCGGTGGGGATCATTCGGGGAGTTACAACGTCTCCACCCTCGCGGCCATCGTCACGGCGGCCTGCGGCGTGCCGGTGGCCAAGCACGGCAATCGCGCCGCCACCTCGCGCTCGGGCGCCGCCGACGTGCTTGCGGCTTTGGGCGTCCGCATCGGCCTCGATCCGGACGGCCTCGCCCGCTGCCTCGCCGAGGCCGGCCTGTGCTTCATGTTCGCCCAGACCCACCACGGCGCCATGCGTCACGTGGCGCCCGTGCGGGCCGAACTCCCCACCCGCACGATCTTCAACCTCCTCGGGCCGCTCGCCAACCCGGCCGGGGTCAAGTTCCAGCTCTTCGGCGTCTCGTCCCCCGCCTGGGCCGAGCCCCTGACCCGGGTGCTCTCCGAGCTCGGTAGCGAGCGGGTCTGGACCGTGCACGGCTCCGACGGCCTCGACGAGATCACCGTCACGGGCCCCACGGCCGTGGTCGCCCTGGACGGGGGCCACATCACCCACGCGACCCTCGACCCGCGCGAAGTCGGCTTGAGCCTCCACACCCTCGACGCCCTGCGCGGCGGCGACCCGGAGCACAACGCCGCCGCCCTGCACGGGGTGCTGGAAGGCGCCAGCAACGCCTACCGCGACATCGGCGTGATCAATGCCGGCGCCGCCCTGGTGGTGGCGGGTGCCGCCGCGACCCTCCGCGAGGGCGTCGTGCGGGCGCAAGACGCCCTCGATTCCGGAGCGGCCCGCGCGACGCTGGCCGCCCTCGTCCACGTCTCGAACGCCTGAAGGCGGCCCCCATGTCCGATCCCGCGACGCCCGATCCCGCGACCGACGAGACGGCCTCCCCCGGGCGCCGCGACGTGCTCGCCCGCATCGAGGCCTACAAGCGCCGCGAGATCGCCGAGGCGAAGCTGCGGGTGCCGCAGACCAAGCTCGAGAAGCGCGTCGCCGGCATGGAGCCGACGCGCGGTTTCGCCGCCGCCATCGCGGCGCACATCGCGCAAGGGCGGCCGGCCCTCATCGCCGAGGTGAAGAAGGCCTCGCCGTCGAAGGGGCTGATCCGGGCCGATTTCGACCCCGCCGCCATCGCGAACGCCTACGAGACGGGCGGCGCCACCTGCCTCTCGGTGCTCACCGACACGCCTTCGTTCCAGGGCAAGCCGGAGTACCTCACCCAGGCGCGCGACGCTTGCGCCCTGCCGGTCCTGCGCAAGGACTTCCTGTTCGAGCCCTATCAGGTGTTCGAGGCGCGGGCCTGGGGTGCCGACTGCATCCTCGCCATCATGGCCTGCCTCGACGACGACGAGGCGCAGGCCCTGGTCGAGACCGCGCACGATCTCGGCATGGACGTGCTGGTGGAGGTCCACGACGATGCCGAACTCGCCCGCGCCATTCCGCTGGGCACGCGGCTCATCGGCATCAACAACCGCAACCTCAAGACCTTCGAGGTCTCGTTCGAGACGGCGATCCGCCTCGGCCACGGCGTGCCGGAAGACCGCATCGCGGTGGCCGAGAGCGGCATCTCGAATCACGCCGACGTGGTGCGGCTCGGGGAGAACGGCCTGCGTACAATCCTCGTCGGCGAGAGCCTGATGCGGCAGGACAACGTGGCGGAAGCGACTCGGCACCTGCTGTTCGGGGACAAATGAGGACGGACCGTTGGCCGAACTGACCCATCTCGACGCGGCGGGCGCGGCCAACATGGTCGACGTTTCCGACAAGGCCGCCACCACCCGCACGGCGCGGGCAGTCGGCACCGTGGTGATGCTGCCCGAGACCCTGGCGCTCATCCGCGAGGGCGACGCCAAGAAGGGCGACGTCATCGGCACGGCGCGGCTCGCCGGCATCATGGCGTCCAAGCGCACCCACGAGCTCATCCCCCTGTGCCACCCGCTCCTGATCTCGAAGGTGCGGGTCGACTGCACCATCGACGAATCCCTGCCGGGCCTGCGGGTCGCCGCCGAGGTGAAGGTGCTGGGTCCCACCGGGGTCGAGATGGAGGCCCTTACCGCCGTCTCGGTGGCGTGCCTGACCATCTACGACATGGTGAAGGCCGCCGACCGGGGCATGCGGATCGAGGGTATCCGGCTGCTCGCCAAGGATGGCGGCCGCTCCGGCGCCTATCTGGCGGAGGATGCCGTTTGAGCGGGCCGATCCCCGTCGCGGAAGCGCTCGCTCGCATCCTCGCCGGCATTCCCGGCCCCGTCCCGGCCGAGACCGTCGCCATCGCGGAAGCCGCCGGTCGGACCCTGGCGGAGGATGTGCGGGCCACCCGCACCCAGCCCCCTTTCCCCGCTTCCGCCATGGACGGCTACGCCGTGCGCGCCGACGACGTCGCCACCTGCCCGGCCACCCTGCGGGTGATCGGCACCAGCGCGGCCGGCCACGGCTTTGCAGGTTCGATCGGGCCGGGCGAGGCCGTTCGCATCTTCACCGGTGCCCCAGTGCCCGAGGGCGCCGACGCCATCCTGATCCAGGAGAACGCCGAAGCCGGGGACGGCCGGGTCGTCGCCAGCGAGCCCGTGGCGGCCAGGCGCTTCGTGCGCCCGAGCGGCCTCGACTTTCACGAAGGCGACGTGCTCTTGCGGGCCGGCGAGAGCCTGGATGCCCGCCGCACGGCCCTCGCGGCGGCAGCGGGCCATGGCCGGATCGGCGTTCGCCGGCGCCCCCGGGTCGCCATCCTGGCAACCGGCGACGAACTCGTGGCGCCGGGCGAGCCGGCGCGCTGGGACCAGATCGTCGCCTCCAACGCCCTCGCGGTGGCGGCGCTGGCCCGCGAGGCCGGGGCGGAGACCCTCGACCTCGGCATCGTCGGCGACACCCTCGAGGCCCTGGAAGCCGCACTCCTCCGGGCCGTCGCGGCAAAGGCCGACCTCCTCGTCACTCTCGGGGGCGCGTCGGTAGGCGACCACGACCTCGTGCAGTCGGCCCTCACCCGCCAGGGGCTGGAACTCGGGTTCTGGCGCGTGGCCCTGCGTCCCGGCAAGCCGCTGATGCACGGGCGCCTCGGTCCCACCACGGTGATCGGGCTGCCCGGCAACCCGGTCTCGTCCATCGTCTGCGGCCTGCTGTTCGTGGTGCCGGCGATCCGGGCGTTGCTGGGTGACCCACAAGCCGGCGCCGACCGCAGCGAGCCGGCGATCCTCGGCCACGCCATGCCGGCCAACGACGGGCGGCAAGACTACCTGCGCGCGCGCCTCGATACGGCGCCCGACCGCCTGCCGGTGGTCCACCCGGAGAACCGGCAGGATTCCTCGATGCTGTCCGTCCTCGGCCAAGCCGAAGCCTTGCTGATCCGGGCGCCCCACGCCCCGGCCGCCGAGAGCGGCGCGCCGTGTCGCATCCTGCGCCTCGACCGCCGCATCCTGTAGCGCCGTTCGGCCTCATGGCGACGCCTGGACGAAGCGGTCCGTTCGGTTCAGGATCGCAGCCGTCGCGCCCATCCGAGGTTTCGCCCTTTGCCGCACTTCGAAGATTTCTACGCCGACAAGCTCCGTGGCGCCCTCGGCGTCACCGACGCCGAATCCGTGCTCGACCTGCGCGGCACCAACCGCCCGACGGCGGAAGCGTCCCTCGCCGACATGCTGGAGCGCAGCCGCTTCGGAAAGAGCAAGACGGTGGCCATCCGCCTCGATCCGCCGCCGGAGGGCGGGGGCGAGACCCTGTTCCAGCCCACCGGGCGCCTGCTCCTCGACGCCAAGCGCAAGGGGCTCGTCGAACGCCTCCAGACCCTGCCGGCCGGCGACGGTCTCGGCTTCTACGTGGCACTCTCGGGCAAGGCCGCGCGTTCGGTGGAGTGATCGCAGCCCCACCCCCGGGATTTCCGTGAACCTCCTCGGCCGAAACGTCATCGAACGCCTCGCCCGGTTCGGCTACGGCGCGCGCGGCGTCGTCTACTGCATCGTCGGCGGTCTCGCGCTCCTGGCAGCCCTCGGACGTGGTGGCCGGGCCGACGACAGCGAGAGCGCGATCCGCTGGGTCCTCGCCGGTCCGTTCGGAAGCGTCCTCGTCGGGTTCATCGCCATCGGCCTCCTCGGCTTCGCCCTGTGGCGCTTCGTCGAGGGCCTGACCGACGCCGACCGTCGCGGCACCTCGCCGAAGGGTCTCGTCGTCCGCGCCGCCCATATCGGCAGCGCGGTGATCTACACCGGTCTCGCCATCACCGCCGGCAGTCTCGCCCTCGGCCTCGGCCGTGCGCGGGGCGGCGACGGCATGCAGGACTGGACCGCCTGGCTCCTGTCGAAACCCTTCGGCCTCTGGCTCGTCGGGCTCATCGGCCTCGGGGTGATGGCGGGGGGCGTCGCCTTCCTCGTCAAGGCTGCCACCGGCAAGGTCACGGACCGCCTGAAGCTCGACGCCGGGCAGTGCCGCTGGGCCAAACCCGTGGGCCAGTTCGGCTACGCGGCCCGCGGCGTCGCCTTCCTCATCATCGGCGGGTTCTTCCTCGCGGCGGCGTGGTACCAAGCCTCCTCCGAGGTGAAGGGGCTGGCCGGGGCCTTCGGTGCCCTGCGGGCCCAGCCCTACGGCTGGGTGCTTCTCGCCATCGTGGCGGCCGGGCATTTCGCCTTCGGCGCCTTCGGCCTGATCCAGGCCCGTTTCCGCCACATCGACGCCCCCGATCTCGACGAGACCGACGACGCCGTGCTGAAGGCACTCCGCCCCGGCGGGTAAGCCCGCCGCGTTGACAGGAACGGGCGCGGCGCCGATACCGCGCCTCGGCCGGAGCCCGTATGGGCCGGAGTTCATGCAGCAGCGCACCTACAAGAACGCGGTGATGGTGGTCCACGATTGCGTGGCGACCGCTCTGGCCGTGATCCTCACCTTCGTGTTCCGCTTCAACGGCGATCTCCTCGCTGAGCGCCTGCACGCGCTTCCCCTGCTGCTGCCGCCCTTCGTGATGTTCGCGGGGCTCGTCTACGCGCGGTTCAAGCTCTACCGGACGAAGTGGCGCTTCGCCTCCCTGCCGGATCTCGCCGGGATCGTGCGGGCGGCGAGCGTACTCGCCCTGACCCTCCTCGTGCTCGACTACGTCCTCGTCTCCTCGACGATGTACGGGTTCTACTTCTTCGGCAAGATCGCCATAGGCCTGTACTGGGTCCTGCAGATCTTCCTCCTCGGCGGCCCGCGTCTCGCCTTCCGCTACCTGAAATATGCCCGCTCGCGGCAGAGCCACGCCCGCACCGCAACGACCCCGACCCTGCTGCTCGGGCGCGGCACCGACATCGAGATCCTGGTCCGGGCCATCGAATCCGGCTCCGTGCGGCGCCTCGCGCCCAAGGGCATCCTGTCGCCCCGCGCCGACGAGACCGGCCAGACCATGCGGGGCGTGCCCGTGCTGGGATCGTTCGCCGACCTCGAACGGGTGGTGGCCGATCTCGCCCGCGACGGCACCCCCGTGCGCCGCCTCGTCGCCGTGCCGAGCGCGCTCGCTCCGGAGGCCGCGCCCGACGACCTCATCGCCCGGGCCCGCCGCCTCGGCCTGCCCCTGTCGCGGGTGACGAGTCTTGGCGAGAACATGCGCGACGCCGGCCTCGCGCCCCTGGAGATCGAAGACCTGCTCCTGCGCCCTACCGTGGCCATCGACCGGCCGCGCCTGGAGCGCCTGCTCACGGGCGCTCGGGTGATCGTGACCGGCGGCGGCGGCTCCATCGGCTCGGAGATCTGCGCCCGGGCCGTGGCGTTCGGCGCCGCCGCCGTGCTCGTGGTCGAGAGCTCGGAGCCGGCGCTCCACGGCATCCTGAGCCGGCCGGATATCGCCGGGGCGCACGTCACCGGCGTGCTGGCCGACATCCGCGACCGCGACCGCCTCGACGCCGTTTTCGCCGCGTTCCGGCCGGACTACGTGTTCCACGCCGCCGCCCTGAAGCAGGTGCCCTACCTCGAGCGCGACTGGACCGAGGGCATCAAGACCAACGTGTTCGGCTCCATCAATGTCGCGGAGGCCACCCTGGCGGTGGGTGCCCGGGCCCTGGTGATGATCTCCACCGACAAGGCCATCGAGCCGGTGTCGCAGCTCGGCGCCACCAAGCGCTTCGCCGAGATGGTGGCGCAGGCCCACGACGCCGCGCAGAGCTGCGCGGCCGGAACGGTCCCGACGCGGCTCATCGCCGTGCGATTCGGCAACGTGCTGGGCTCCGTCGGCTCCGTGGTGCCGGTGTTCAAGGCGCAGATCGCCCGGGGCGGCCCCGTCACCGTCACCGACCCCGAGATGGTGCGCTACTTCATGACCGTGCGGGAAGCCGCCGACCTCGTCCTCACCGCCGCCTCCCATGCCGACCGGGAGGCACGGGTCGCCACCTGCGCCAACGGAATCGACCAGCGCGCGGCGGTCTACGTGCTCAAGATGGGCCAGCCCGTGCGGATCGGGGATCTCGCCGAGCGGATGATCCGGCTCGCCGGCTTCGAACCGGGCGTCGACATCGACATCGTCCATACGGGCTCGCGGCCCGGCGAGCGCCTGAACGAGATCCTGTTCGCCCGTGAGGAGCCCCGAATCGCCCTCGACGGGATCGACGGCGTGATGGCTGCGCGGCCCGTCTTCGCCGACCGGACGATCCTGGACGGCTGGGTCGTGCGCCTTCACGCGGCGGTGGCGGCCCAGGACCGGGCGGCGGCGGAAGCGGTGTTCGGCGAGGCGATCCCCGATTTCCGCAACCGTCCGGCGGCAGGCACCAGGACAATGGCGGAACCGCAGGGTCCGATCCCGGTTGATCCCTCGCGTAAATCGCGGGAACCAACGGTCGCGCTTCCGAATTGAGGCGCTGACCCGAACATCAGGGACCGGGCCGGCCGAACGACACCGGTGCCGGTCCGTCGATCCGAGGAGAAGATCTTGCAGCGTGTTTCGAAGCTTCTGGCAGGCAGCCTGTTCGCGATGGCCCTCGGCCTCGCCGGCGCGCCAGTCCTCGCGCAGGGCATCTCCATCGGACCCGGCGGCGTTCAGGTCGATCCCGGCTACCGCCGCGGCTACGACGACCGTGGCCCGCCGCGCAGCGAGCTGACCCGAGGCGAGGCGGCCCGAATTGCCCGTCGTGAAGGCCTCATCGATGTCGACGGTGTCGACCGGCGCGGCCCCCGGATGATCGTGCGCGGCTCGGATCGCCGCGGCGACGACATCTCCGTGGTGCTCGACAGCCGCTCGGGCGATGTCCTCGACGTCCGCCGCTGAGCCTTAGGGATCGAAGGGAAAAAAGGTCCGGCGTGCTGCGCCGGGCCTTTTTTCATGCGGTCTCGGCTCGGGCGAAAGCGGCAAGGCCGTCGCCCGTCGTGTGCGACGGGGCCCACCCTAGCGCCGACAGGCCGTCGGCCCGGGCGACGAGCCCCGTCGAGAGGCGGGCATAGGCCTCCTCCCGTCCCGCCAGACGGCAGGCGACCCCGATGAGGCCGGGTGGCACCGCGACGAGCTTCGGCGTCCGGCCGAGGCCGTGCCGCAAGGCCGCGATCATCTCGGGCAGGGTCAGGGGATCGGGCTCGGCGACCACGAGGGCACGGCCGAGGGGGGCCGGTGCAGCGAGCGCCGTGGCCACCGCCGCCGCGAGATTGTCCACCGACACGAGGGAGCGCCGTGCCGTGAAGCCCCCGAACGGCAGCGGATAGGGCGTGCGCGCGAGGCGCAGCAGGGCCGCCATGTTGCCCTTCACCCCGGGACCGTAGACGAGGACCGGCCGCAGGGCGACCCAATCGAGGCCGATCTCGGCCAGGGCCGCCTCGGCGTCGCGCTTCGAGCGTCCGTAGGCGTCCGTGGGTTCGGGCGCATCGGTCTCGCGGACGGGTCCGGTGGCGCTCGGTCCGGTCTGGGCGCGGATCGAGGACAGGAACACGAAACGGCGGATTCCGACCCGCGCCGCGCTTTCGGCGAGGCGCCGCGTGGCCTGCGTGTTGGAGGTCCGGTAATCGTCCTCGGGGGTGCCCGACATGGCGTGGGCGAGGCCCGCCGAGTGAACGACGGCATCGACGCCGGCCAGAGCCGCAGCCATGTTCATGGGTCGGCTGAGGTCGCCAACCACGGCGCCGCTCGCCCCATCCGGTACGGCGACGGGCCGGCGCAGGAGCACGCGGACCCGGTAGCCCCGGGCCGAGAGGGCGTGGAGGAGATGCCGACCGATGAAGCCGGTGGAGCCCGTCAATGCGATGAGCTGTCCGCCCAAGATCGTCTCCTGCCTTAACCGGGCCTCCGGCGCCGCCCGAAGGCGTGCAGGAGGCTTGCCACCAGGGCGCCCCCCGCCCCCGAGGCCAGGACGGTGACGGGCCAGGACGGCCAAAGCAAGGTCGCGCCGGCTAGGGCCGCCAAAGCGAGGTTGAGGACGAACACACGGCCCACGACGGCGACCACCGGGAACCCGTTATCCGTGGCGCGCTGGTACCAGTGCGAGCGATGGGCCTGCCAGACCGGCTCCCGCCTCAGCAACCGGCGCCCCAGGGTCAGGGTCGCGTCGGCGAGATAGTAGAGCGGCAAGAGGATCGCGGCGGCGAGCCCACCCTCCGCGGCGAGGCGGTAGAGCAGCCACGCCCCGAGGAGCCCGAGGGGCAGCGACCCGACATCGCCCAGGAAGAGCCGGGCCACGGGGCGGTTGAACGGCGCGAAGCCGAGCACCGCCCCGAGGAGCGCGGCGGCGACGAGCATGGGCAGGAACGGCAGCCCTCCGGACAGGCCGAGGAACACGAGGGCGCCCGTGAGGGGCACGAACTCGGCCACGCTCATCCAGTCGAGCCCATCCATGAAGTTGACGAGGTTCACGAACCAGAGTCCCGAGAGGATCGCGACGCCCCGTTCGACGGGCAGCGGCAAGCCCGGCATCAGGCGCCCACCCACCGCCAGCACCAGTCCGGCGACTACGAGGCCCTGTACGCCGAGGCGGAGGGAGGCCGGCAGGGGGCGGATGTCGTCGACGGCACCCAGGATCGCGAGCAGCAGGACGGCGTGGGCGAGGACGAGGGCCTCCAGGGCATCGAGTCCGGCACCACGCAGGGCCAGCACCACGCCGACGGTGGCGAAGACCGCCAGCACGATGGCGATGCCGCCCCCCTGCGGCGTCGGCACCGTATGGCTGGACCGGGCATTGGGCCGCGCCAGGGCATAGCGCCGGAGCAGCGGCTGAAGGGCAACGATCAGTCCCGCGCTCAAGCCAGCGGCGAGCGGAACGGCGACGAGCGGCGCGAGGAGCATGGGCGGTCCGTGGGGCGTCCGGGGGGAGCCGTTCCGTTCTTTTCGGCCTGGGAGGATTAGTGATCCGACGATCTTCGGCCGCGTTCGCTCAGGTACAGGACAGACCCGTAGCGGCGTGGGTCTCGGCCGGGTCCTCCCCTGCCAGACACAGGGCACTCGCATAGGGGCAGGGTGTCGTTCCGGGGCGTCGCAGGTGAACCCGGGTCCGCTCGGGGACCCGGGATGGCAAAGCGTGGCGGGACTTCCAGTACCCCCGAACGCCCGAGGCGATCGTCCTCAGACTTTCCAACGGCTCGGTAGCGTCAGAAGACCTTCTCGGCATCCTTGCGGGAATTCACCCCGTCAGCCTTGTCGGCGGCCTGCTTGTCCAGCGCCCGATTCACCACCTTGGCCAGCCCGACCATGATGGTGTCGAGGATGTAGTCCTTAGGCGTGTAGACCGCCGTGACGCCCATATTCTTCAACACGAGTTCGTCGTCGGGCGAGATGATGCCGCCCACCACCACGGGGATGTGGTCGAGGCCGGCTTCGCGCATCTTCGCCTTCACGTCGCGCACCAGGGGCACGTGCGAGCCGGACAGGATCGACAGGCCGACGACGTGGGCGCCGGTCTCCTTGGCCTTGGCGACGATCTCGGCCGGGGTCTGGCGGATGCCGTCGTAGGTCACGTCGAAGCCGACGTCGCGGGCGCGCAGGGCGATCTGCTCGGCGCCGTTGGAATGGCCGTCGAGGCCAGGCTTGCCGACCACGAGCTTCGGCGTTTCGCCGAGGCGCTCGCCCAGATCCGCGATGAGGAGCTTGGCTTCCTCGGCCGCGCCCGACGACACCGTGTCGAGGCCGACACCCGTGGGTGCGCGGTACTCGCCGAACACCTCGCGCAGGCGCGTGCCCCACTCGCCGGTGGTGACCCCGGCCTTCGCGGCGGCGATGGACACCGGCATGATGTTGGCGCCGGAACGCGCGGCGGCTTCGAGATCGGCGAGGGCCTTTTCCACGGCCTTGCCGTCGCGTTGCGACCGCCACGCCCGGATGCGCTGCTCGGCCTCCATCTCCACGGTCTCCGAGACGGTGAAGATGGCCCCCTCCCCGGCGGTGAGGGGCGAGGGCTCCCCGGCCTGGAACTTGTTGACGCCGACCACGACCTGATCGCCGGCCTCGATGGCCGAGATGCGCTTGGCGTTGGATTCCACGAGCGCCCGCTTGAGGGCGCCGGTCTCGACGGCGGCCACGGCCCCGCCGATGCCACCGATCTCCTCCAGGGCCTTGCGGGTCTCGGCTTTGAGGGATTCGACCTTGGCGTCGATCACCGTCGAGCCGTCGAAGATGTCGTCGTATTCGAGGAGATCCGTCTCGAATGCAAGGATCTGCTGCATGCGCATGGACCATTGCTGGTCCCAGGGGCGCGGCAGGCCGAGCGCCTCGTTCCAGGCGGGAAGCTGCACGGCGCGGGCGCGGGCGCGCTTCGACAGGGTGACGGCCAGCATCTCGATGAGGATGCGGTGGACGTTGTTCTCGGGCTGCTGCTCCGTCAGTCCGAGGCTATTCACCTGAACGCCGTAGCGGAAGATACGCTTCTTCGGGTCGGTGATGCCGTAGCGCTCCTGGGCGATCTCGTCCCAAAGCTCCGAGAACGCCCGCATCTTGCAGATCTCGGTGACGAACCGCATGCCGGCATTCACGAAGAACGAGATCCGGCTGAACACGTCGGCGAAGCTCGCCTCGTCGAAATCGGGGTCGTCCCGCACGGTATCCAGCACCGCGATGGCGATGGCGAGGGCGTAGGACAGCTCCTGCACCGGCGTCGCCCCGGCCTCCTGCAGGTGGTAGGAGCACACGTTCATCGGGTTCCATTTCGGCACTTCCTTGGTCGTGAACAGGATCACGTCCTTGGTGAGCCGCAGGGAGGGGGCCGGCGGGAACACGTAGGTGCCGCGCGACAGGTATTCCTTGATGATGTCGTTCTGGGTCGTGCCCTGGAGGCCGCTGAGGGGCGCGCCCTGCTCCTCGGCCACGGCGAGGTAGAGCGACAACAGCCACGGCGCCGTGGCGTTGATGGTCATCGACGTGTTCATCTGCTGCAACGGAATCTGGTCGAACAGGGTCCGCATGTCGCCGAGATGCGCGATCGAGACGCCGACCTTGCCGACCTCGCCGCGCGCCAGTTCGTGGTCGGGGTCGTAGCCCGTCTGCGTCGGCAGATCGAAGGCCACGGACAGGCCGGTCTGCCCCTTGGCGAGGTTGCCCCGGTAGAGCGCGTTCGATTCCTTGGCGTTGGAATGCCCGGCATAGGTCCGGATGATCCAGGGCTTGTCGCGCTTGACCTCGGCGACGGTCGCGTTCGCGCTCATTCCACTCGACTCCGTTGGATGCTGTGCCGCGCTTGACCGCGCGTGATGGCCGGCACCCTAACCAAGCGCAGCGCGCGCGTCATCTGGCCGAAGGTTCGGCAGGCGGGCCGCGACACGCGAAGGCTTGGAAAAATTCTAGATGCACGGCGAAAGCGAATTGAACGGGGCATCACCAAAGTCGGATGCCGCGATGCACTTAAGCATCTGAAATACCGACAGGATACGCCGCGGCATCGCTCAGCAACGTCGCGAAAAATATTGTATACGAATACAGGCCGCCGCCCGGACAGCGAGTCGCCCACAAGCACCGGGCCTTCATGGCCTTTCTGGGGCCTTGGAGCGCTTCCGGTTCGCCGATATAGGGTCGCTCACAACAAGATAAGGGAGAGCCTGAGATGGCCGCGAGCGCTGCGTCGAGCACGACTGAGATCAAGGACTTGTACGAGATGGGCGAGGTCCCGCCCCTCGGCCACGTGCCGGCGAAGATGTACGCCTGGGCGATCCGGCGCGAGCGCCACGGGCCGCCGGAACAGTCCCACCTGCTCGAAGTCCTCCCCGTCTGGGAGATCGGCGACGACGAAGTGCTCGTTTACGTCATGGCCGCCGGCGTCAACTACAATGGCGTCTGGGCCGGCCTCGGCGAGCCGATCTCGCCCTTCGACGTGCACAAGGGCGAGTACCACATCGCGGGCTCGGACGCGTCGGGCATCGTCTGGAAGGTCGGCGCCAAGGTGAAGCGCTGGAAGGTCGGCGACGAGGTCATCATCCACTGCAACCAGGACGACGGCGACGACGAGGAGTGCAACGGCGGCGATCCGATGTTCTCGCCGTCCCAGCGCATCTGGGGTTACGAGACCGGGGACGGCTCCTTCGCCCAGTATTGCCGGGTGCAGTCGCGCCAGCTCATGGCCCGGCCGAAGCACCTCACCTGGGAAGAGGCGGCCTGCTACACGCTGACCCTCGCCACCGCCTACCGCATGCTGTTCGGCCACGCCCCCCACACCGTGCGGCCGGGCCAGAACGTCCTGATCTGGGGCGCCTCGGGCGGTCTCGGCGTGTTCGGCGTCCAGCTCTGCGCGGCGTCGGGCGCCAACGCCATCGCGGTGATCTCCGACGAGTCGAAGCGCGACTACGTCATGGGGCTTGGCGCCAAGGGCGTGATCAACCGCAAGGAGTTCGATTGCTGGGGCCAGCTGCCGAAGGTGAACAGCCCTGAGTACAACACCTGGCTCAAGGAAGCCCGCAAGTTCGGCAAGGCGATCTGGGACATCACCGGCAAGGGCAACGACGTCGACATCGTGTTCGAGCACCCGGGCGAGTCGACCTTCCCGGTCTCGACCCTGGTGGCCAAGCGCGGCGGCATGATCGTGTTCTGCGCCGGCACCACCGGCTTCAACATCACCTTCGACGCCCGCTACGTCTGGATGCGCCAGAAGCGCATCCAGGGCTCGCACTTCGCCCACCTCAAGCAGGCCTCGGCCGCCAACCAGTTCGTCATGGATCAGCGCATCGATCCGTGCATGAGCGAGGTGTTCCCGTGGGAGAAGATCCCCCAGGCCCACACCAAGATGTGGAAGAACCAGCACCCACCCGGCAACATGGCCTGCCTCGTCAACGCCCCGCGCGCCGGCCTGCGCACGGTGGAAGACGTGATCGAGGCCGGCAAGAACAAGTAAGCCTGAGCCTCAGGGTCTGAGGCTCTCACGCTCGACCGCCCGAACGATCACCTTCCCTAACGATCACCTGCCCTTTTCGGAGGGCAGGTGCTTCGCGTAATCCTCGCGTTCCTCTTTCTGCTTGATGAGGTCCGCATAGGCCTGCCGCATCTCCGGCGAGACGGAGACGGAGCGGGTCTTCTCCTTCTTGCGCTTGGGTGCCTTCTTGAACTGGTTGGCGGTCTCGGTCATCGGCTGGTTCCGGATGGGTCGCGTCGCCCCGAGCATAGGCCAGGCCGACGACGTTCGCGAGACATGCGCGCGACAAGATGGACGGACGGTTCCGGTCGCACCCGTGCACTGGTAGAGACGGTCCGACACGTTTTCCGGACCGGACGAACCACAATGGAAAAATTCACCACCCTCGAGGGCGTCGCGGCGCCCATGCGGATCATCAACGTCGACACCGACCGGATCATCCCCAAGCAGTATCTCAAGACCATCAAGCGCACGGGGCTCGGCAAGGGCCTGTTCTCGGAGATGCGCTACCGCGACGACGGCTCGGAGAACCCCGACTTCGTCCTCAACAAGCCGGCCTATCGCAACACGAAGATCCTCGTGGTGGGCGACAATTTCGGCTGCGGCTCGTCGCGCGAGCACGCGCCCTGGGCGCTGACGGATTTCGGCATCCGTTGCGTGATCTCCACGAGCTTCGCCGACATCTTCTTCAACAACTGCGCCAAGAACGGCATCCTGGCGATCACGGTCTCGGCCGAGGATCTGGAAAAGCTGTTCGAGGATGCCGAGCGCGGCGCCAACGCCACCCTGTCCGTCGATCTCGAGGCCCAGACCATCAAGGGGCCGGACGGCGGTACCCTGCATTTCGACATCGATCCGGGCCGCAAGGAGAGCCTCCTCAACGGCCTCGACGAGATCGGCCTGACCCTGAAGCGGGCCCCGGCCATCGACGCCTACGAGGCGAAGATCGCCGCGCGCGGCTGGGCCTGAGACCGGACGTGCTCATGGTTCGTTTACCATGGGCACGCCTTAACGGTGGGCAGACCCGACCATCCGCTCCGGAGACCGCCCCATGACGCCGCGCGCGACGCTCACCGCCCTCCTCTGCCTCGCGGGTGCGACGGCAGCCCCCGAGGCCCGGGCCGACTTCCAGGATTGCCTCGCCGGGCTCCAGGCCCAGGCCGCCGCGCAGGGCATCTCGGCCCAGACCTTCCGCGCCGCGACGAATGGCATCGCCCACGACCCCAAGGTCCTCGAACTCGCCGGCGCCCAGCCCGAGTTCAAGACACCGATCTGGGACTACATGGCGGCTCTCGTCGACGACGAGCGCGTCGACGACGGCAAGGCGGCCATGAAGCAGCACGCCCAGGCCCTCGCCAACGCGGAATCGCGCTACAGCGTCGACCGCTACACCATCGCGGCGGTGTGGGGCGTCGAATCGAACTTCGGCAAGAACCTCGGCAAGATGCCGCTGGTCCAGTCCTTCGCCACCCTGATCTGCGCCAACCACCGCCGGAAGGACTTCTTCAAGGGCGAGCTGATGGCCACCCTCAAGATCATCGAGCGCGGCGACATCGATCCCTCCCGCCTCAACGGCTCCTGGGCCGGCGCCTTCGGCCAGACCCAGTTCATGCCCACCACCTACCAGCGGCTGGCGGTCGACGGCGACGGCGACGGGCGCCGCGACCTCGTCGATTCGGTCCCCGATGCCGTCGCCTCCACGGCGAACTTTTTGCGCGTGGCGAAATGGCAGAACGGCCAGCCCTGGGGCTACGAGGTGCGCCTGCCGCGCGGCTTCAATGCCAGCGGTGCCGGCCGCAAGAACCGCCACGCCGTCTCCCACTGGGCCGCCATGGGCGTGACCCGGATCGACGGGCGTCCGCTCTCCGGCGACGCGCCCATCGGCATCCTGATCCCCGCCGGGGTGAACGGCCCCGCCTTCGCCGTCACCAAGAACTTTGACGCCCTGTATTCCTACAACGCCGCCGAATCCTACGGCCTCGCCATCGCGGTCCTGTCCGACCGCCTGCGGGGCCGGGCCGGCATCCAAGCCGAGTGGCCCACCGACGACCCGCCCCTGTCGCGCGCCGAGCGCCGCGACCTCCAGACCCGGCTCGCCGCCCGCGGCTACGACGTCGGCGAACCGGACGGCAAGGTCGGGTCCAAGACCCGCGACGCCATCAAGGAGATCGAGCGCAGCCTCGGCATGCCGGCGACGGGTCGTCCGGGCGCGAAGGTGCTGGAGGCGTTGCGGCGAGGATGAGCGGGCGACGCCTCATCAGTTCGGGGTCGCCGTTCGAGGCGGCCTACGGCTATTCTCGCGCCGTGGTTCAGGACGGCATGGTCCACGTCGCCGGAACGACGGGCTACGACTATGCGACCATGAGCCTGCCCGATTCGGCCGAAGCCCAGACCGAAGCGTGCTGGCGGACCATCGCGGCCGTTCTCGAAGAAGCCGGCACAACGATGGGCGGCCTCGTCCGCGCCACCTACTATGTGACCGATCGAGCGGAGGTGGAGGCCGTCCTGACCGTGTTCGGGCGCGTGCTGGCGGACATCCGCCCGGCCGCGACCATCGTGATCGTCGCCGGTTTGCTACGGCCCGAGATGAAGGTCGAGATCGAAGTTACAGCAAGAATCGGTTGATACCGTTCCGGGTCGATCACTTCGGATCGAAGCGTTAGGAGAGACCCCTTTCCTGAAAGGCTACGGCCATTCACACTTCTCCGAAGCGCCGGGACTCCATCGCCGTCATTCCGGGGCGCCGCAGGCGAACCCGGAATCCAGAGCCGCCAAGGCGGCGGAATGAGGCACCGTCGGCGGCTCTCGATCCCGGGTTCTGCTTCGCAGCCCCGGGATGACGGGTCTGTAGCGGCGATCGGGCGACCTCAACTGATCATCCGGTTTCGGTATGATGCTGCCAGCCTGAAACGAAAAAGGCCGGGCGATTGCCCGGCCTTCCGCATTCGTCCAGATCCGAAAAAACCTACTCCGCGGCGGCGGTCTTCGCGGCGGACTTCGCGGCCTTCTCGGCCTTGCGGGCGTCCTTGTTCGCCTTCGACGCGTCGGCCTTGGCTGCCTTCTCGGCGGGACGGTCGGCGCGTTCGACGATACGGGCGGACTTACCGCGACGGTCGCGCAGGTAGTACAGCTTGGCGCGACGCACCTTGCCGCGACGCACGACGACGATGGAATCGATGAGCGGCGCGTAGAGCGGGAACACGCGCTCGACGCCCTCGCCGTAGGAGATCTTGCGGACGGTGAAGCTCTCGTTGAGGCTGCCGCCGGAGCGGGCGATCACCACGCCCTCGTAGGCCTGCACGCGGGTACGCTCGCCTTCCTTCACCTTGACGTTCACGATGACCGTGTCGCCGGGCTGGAAGTCGGGGATGGTCTTGTTGAGCGAAGCGATCTGCTCCTGCTCGAGCTGCTGGATGATGTTCATCGGTCACGTCCTGCCGGTGCGCGCCCGGGATCCCCGGATGGGATCGTGGGCGTCAGGATTTCGGCATCCTGTTTTGAGTTGAGCCGGGCCTTACACGAGGCGTGTATTTTTGTCTACGCGGCGTCGATTGTTTCGGGCCGCGCGCGCTCCGAGAAGCACCGATCCTTCCCCAGGCGGCCATGGCTCCGAGTTCCCCACGGGAGTTGAGAAAATCGCCCACGGGGTCCACATGGATATCCATGCCGGGCGATCCCGGCATGATTCCCGGCCGGCCTTGAACCGGCGCCGCGGACGAGGATTTCGTACCCATGTTCATCCAGACCGAAGCCACCCCGAACCCCGCCACCCTGAAGTTCCTGCCCGGCCGCGTCGTCCTCGACACCGGCACCTTCGAGGCGCGCGACGCCGAGGCCGCCGCCCGTTCGCCCCTGGCGCAGCGCCTGTTCGACGTGCCCGGCGTCGCCGGGGTCTATTTCGGCCACGACTTCATCTCCGTCACCAAGGCGGAGGACGAGAACCTGTGGCCGCAGGTGAAGCCCGCCATCCTCGGCGCGATCATGGAGCACTTCCAGTCCGGCGCCCCGGTGCTCGCCGAGGGCACCAGCTCCGAGGACGACGAAGCGGAGGAATTCTTCGATCCGGCCGACGCCGAGACCGTGGTCACCATCAAGGACCTCCTCGAGACCCGCGTGCGCCCGGCGGTCGCCGGCGACGGCGGCGACATCACCTTCCGGGGCTACAAGGAAGGCGTCGTCTACCTCGAGATGAAGGGCGCCTGCTCGGGCTGCCCCTCCTCCACCGCCACCCTGCGGCACGGCGTACAGAACCTGTTCCGCCACTTCCTGCCCGAGATCCGCGAAGTTCAGGCTATCTGAGACCGACCGCGCCGACTTGCGGCGCAAAGCGGCAACACTGTACCGTGAATTCATCGAAAACGGCCGCCTCGCTCTCACGGGGCGGCCGTTTTTGTCCTACCATCGAGCTCCCGGCGGGCGCGTGATCGGCTCACGCGGGGCCGGGGCACATCGGGAGTGACGTTGCGTATCCTGGCCATCGACACGGCGCTCGACGCCTGCTCCGTCTGCATCGCGACGGACGAGTCCGACGATCTCCTCGCCCACGAGTCGATAATCCTCGGGCGCGGCCATGCCGAGGCCCTGCTGCCCATGGTGGAGCGCGTGGTCGCCCGCGTGGAGGGCGGCTTCGAGGCCCTCGACCGCGTCGCCGTCACCGTCGGGCCCGGCAGCTACACCGGCCTGCGCGTCGGTCTCTCGGCGGCCCGCGCCATCGGGCTCGCCACCGGCATTCCCGTGGTCGGCGTCACCACCCTGTCGGCGCTCCTCGCTCCGCTCCTCGCCCTCAACGGTGCAGGCCTCATCGTCGCCGCCATCGATGCCCGCCACGGCGCCGTCTACGTCCAGGCCATGAGCATGGGCGACGGAATTGTCATCCCCCCGAGTCTTCTCCCCCTGGAGGAAGCCGCCGCCATGCTCGACGGCACCGTGACCCTCGTCGGCTCCGGCGCGCCGGCGCTGGCCGCCCTTCTCAAGGGGCGCGGCCTCGACGTACAGCTCGCCGGAACCGGCGCCGCCGACATCGCCTGGACCGCCTCCCTCGGCATGCTGGCCGACCCCGCCCAGGCCCTCGCCCGCCCGCTCTACCTGCGCGGCCCCGACGCGCAGCCCCAGGATCACGCGAGGCTCGCCCGCCGATGACGCGACCCGTCACTCCGTTCTGGCCCTTCGAGATGTGGTCCGCGTGGTGGGACGCCTGGGGCGGTGCGCCCTACGTCGCCATCCTGCGCGATTCCGGTCAGGCCCGCGCCCTCGCTCGCCTCCACGCCACCGCCTTCGCCCGCCCTTGGGACGCCCACGAGTTCGAGCGCATGCTGTGCGAGCGCTCCACCGAGGCCCACGCCCTGTGGAAGGGCGGCACCATCCAGGGCTTCGTCCTTTCGCGCAAAGCCGCCGACGAGGCCGAGATCCTCACCGTCGTGCTGGCGCCGGGCGCGCGCGGCAACGGCTTGAGCCGCCGGCTCGTCGGCGACCATCTCGCCCATCTCGCCGTCAACGGCGTACGGCGGGTCCATCTCGAGGTCGACGAGGGCAATGCCCCGGCCCTCAAGCTCTACGCCCGGCACGGCTTCCGGCAGGTCGGCGCGCGTACGGGCTACTACCACCGCGCCGACGGCAGCCGCGCCACCGCCCTCACCATGACCTCCGAGCTGGCGTGAGTCCGGCGGCGGCCCGATGACCCGCATCGGCACGCTCCTGCGCCTCGCGCTCTGCGCCCTCGCCTTCGGGCTGATGGTCGGCCCCCATCTGCTCAGCCTGCGCTACGGGCGCGGGCGCCTTGCCGGGGACCTGCCGACGCGCTTCCACCGGGTCTTCCTGCGCCTGTTCGACGTGCGCGTGACCCAGAGCGGCACCCCGCCGGACCCGGGCGAGGCGGCCCTGGTGCTCGCCAACCACATCTCCTGGCTCGACATACTGGTGCTCGGGTCCCTGCGCCCGCTCTCCTTCGTGGCGAAATCCGAGATCGCCGGCTGGCCCGTCGTCGGCACCCTGGCGCGGCTCCAGCGCACGGTGTTCATCGACCGGGCGCGCCGCGCCGCCACCGCCCACGTCAACGCCACCGTCGCCAGCCGGTTGGCCTCGGGCGATCTCATCGTGCTGTTCGCCGAGGGTACGACAGGGGACGGCACCCGCCTGTTGCCGTTCCGCTCGTCCCTCGTGGGTGCGGCCCGCGCCGCGATCGACGGAACCGCCGGCGGCCCCGACCGCATCCGTCTCCAGCCCCTCGCCATCACCTATCCGCGCCGCAACGGTCTGCCGATGGTCCGGTCCGAGCGGCCGGGCGTGGCGTGGTACGGCGACATGGAGCTCGCCCCTCACCTCTCCGACTTCTTCGCGAACGGCCCCATCGACGTGCACGTGGTCTGGGGCGCCCCCATCGCGTTCGAGGCCGGCACCGACCGCAAGCGCGCGACGGCCCTGGCCGAGGCCTCCGTGCGCGAGGCCCTTCAGCGCGCGGTCACCGGTCGCCCGCCCAAGGGCGCGGTCTGGGGCGGCGCGCGCCTCCTGCCCGACGCCGCCCCCAAGGACACAGCCTCCGGCGTGCCCGCCCTCTGATCCGGCTTCCGGGTCGCGACGTCGTGCCGGAACCGTGTTAAGGCCGTGGCGAACCACGGGTCGGGACCGGACTGTTGAAGAAAGCCTTCGTCAAATCCTACGGCTGCCAGATGAACGCCTACGACGCCACCCGGATGGCGGACGTGCTCGGCGCCGAGGGCTACACCGCCACCGACACGGTGGAGGAGGCGGATGTCGTCATCCTCAACACCTGCCACATCCGTGAGAAGGCGGCCGACAAAGTCTATTCGGAACTCGGACGCCTGCGCGTCCTCAAGACCGAGCGCGCCGCCGCCGGACACGACACCCGCATCGTGGTGGCGGGCTGCGTCGCCCAGGCCGAGGGGGCCGAGATCCTGTCCCGCGCGCCGAGCGTCGACGTGGTGGTCGGCCCGCAGAACTATCACCGCCTGCCCGATCTCCTCGCCCGCTCGCGCACGAAGCGCGTGGTCGATACGGAATTCCCCGTCGAGGACAAGTTCGACCACCTGCCGGCGCGGCGCACCCTCGGGGTCACGGCCTTCCTCACGGTGCAGGAGGGCTGCGACAAGTTCTGCGCCTTCTGCGTGGTGCCCTACACCCGCGGCGCCGAGGTCTCGCGCTCCGTGGCGGCGATCCGGGCCGAGGCGGAGCGGTTGCTCCAGGGCGGCGCCCGCGAGATCACCCTTATCGGCCAGAACGTGAACGCCTATCACGGCGTCGGCCTCGACGGCGGGTCGGCCACCCTGCCCGACCTCATGCGCGAGATCGCGTCGCTGCCCGGCATCTTACGCCTGCGCTACACCACCAGCCACCCCAACGACATGACGTCCGACCTCGTGGCGGCCCATGGCAGCCTGCCGGCCCTGATGCCGTTCCTGCACCTGCCGGTGCAGTCGGGCTCCGACCGGGTGCTGAAGGCCATGAACCGCAAGCACACGGCCGCGAGCTACCGCGACCGCATCGCGGAGATGCGGGCGGTGCGGCCCGACATCGCCCTGTCGTCGGATTTCATCGTCGGCTTCCCCGGCGAGACCGAGGCGGAGTTCGAGGAGACCCTGCGGCTCGTCGCCGACATCGGCTTCGCCAGCGCCTACTCGTTCAAGTACAGCCCGCGCCCCGGAACGCCCGCGGCGGAGTGGGACGACATGGTGCCGGAGGACGTGAAGACCCGCCGTCTGCACGCCCTGCAGACCCTTCTCGATGCGCAGCGCCACGCCTTCAACGCCTCGTATGTCGGCGCCGTGGTCGAGGTTCTCGTGGAGAAGGCCGGGCGCCACCCCGGTCAGGTGGCGGGCAAGACGCCTCACCTCCTACCCGTTCAGTTCGACGCGCCCACATCCACCATCGGCACCCTCGTGCCCGTGCGGATCGTCAGGGCCGGCTCCAACAGCCTGTTCGGCGAGACCGTCGCCGATGCGGCGGTCGCGGCGTGAGCGCGGCGGCCCCGTTCCGTGGCATCACCATCGAAGGACACCGGCGTGGCAGCATCTGACGGGATCGGACGGATCGGCCCCTTGCGCGGGCGCGGCCCGGCGGCGCGGGCGGGCGAGATCGTCGAATCCCTCGAGGCGTCCCTGACCTTCGACGACAACCGTCTCGCGAGCCTCGTCTTCGGCCAGTACGACCAGAACGTCGCCCATCTCGAGCGGCGCCTCGGCGTCACCGCCACGGCTTTGGGCAACCACCTCGTCATCAAGGGCTCGCCCGAGGCGGCGGAACTTGCCCGCAAGGTGTTCGAGCGCCTCTATGCCCGCGTCCGGGCCAGCGGCACCGCCCTGACGCTCGGCGACGTCGACGGCGCGATCCAGGAGACGACGCAGCAGGGCACCCTGTTCCCGGCGGCCGAGGTCAGCGCCGAGCCCGACCGGCCGGTCTTCGACCAGATCGCCACCCGCCGGCGCGGCGCCGTGCGCGCCCGCAACACGGCGCAGGACGCCTACATCAAGCTGCTGCGCACCCGCGAACTCGTGTTCGCCGAGGGCCCGGCCGGCACCGGCAAGACCTGGCTGGCCGTCGGCCACGCCGTCTCGCTGCTGGAGCAGGGTCACGTGGAGCGCATCATCCTGTCCCGCCCGGCCGTCGAGGCCGGCGAGCGCCTCGGCTTCCTGCCCGGCGACATGCGCGACAAGGTCGATCCGTACCTGCGCCCGATCTACGACGCGCTCTACGATTTCATGGAAGCCCGCCACGTCGACCGCGGCCTTCAGACCGGGATCATCGAAATCGCGCCGCTCGCCTTCATGCGCGGACGCACCCTCACCAATGCCGTGGTGCTCCTCGACGAGGCGCAGAACACCACCTCCATGCAGATGAAGATGTTCCTGACGCGCCTCGGCGAGAACTCCCGGATGATCATCACGGGTGATCCGAGCCAGGTCGATCTGCCGCCGGGCCAGCGCTCGGGCCTCGTCGAGGCGGTAAAGATCCTGGACGGCGTCGAGGGCATCGGTCGCGTCACCTTCCGCGACGTCGACGTGGTACGCCACGACCTCGTGCGCCGCATCGTCACCGCCTACGAATCGGCCGCCCACGGCGAGCACGAATCCGACCGCAACCCGAATCCGCGCCGCCGGCCCAATTCATGATCGAGACCGAAATCGACGTCGCCGTCGAGGACGCACGCTGGAACGACGTGGTGCCGGACCTCGAAGCGTTCGTGATCCGCGCCGTGGAGGCCGGGCTCGCCATCGCACCGGATTCCCCCAAGGAAGCGGTGGAGGTCAGCGTCCTGCTCACCACCGACGCTGCGGTGCAGGCCCTGAACCGGACTTGGCGCGGACAGGATAAGCCCACCAACGTCCTGTCGTTTCCTGCGCCCCCGCAGCCCCCCCATGCGGGAATGGCGCGGCCGCTCGGCGATGTCGTTCTTGCGTATGACACGATGCTGCGCGAGAGTGCCGAGCAATCGAAGCCGCTCAGTCACCACCTCGCGCACCTCCTTGTCCATGGCACCCTCCACCTCCTCGGTCAGGACCACGAGACGGGCGACGCGGACGCCGAGGCCATGGAGGCGCTCGAAATCGCGGCCCTCGCCACCCTTGGCATGCCCGATCCCTACGCCGATTGAGCGGCAGCAACGCCCGTCATCCCAGATCAGAGAGACATGACGAACGATCGAAGTCGCGGCGCGGCCCAGGCCGCGCCCAGCGCGAACGA
This sequence comes from Methylobacterium sp. Leaf87, assembly GCF_001422775.1. Lineage (NCBI taxonomy): Bacteria > Pseudomonadati > Pseudomonadota > Alphaproteobacteria > Hyphomicrobiales > Methylobacteriaceae > Methylobacterium > Methylobacterium sp. Leaf87. The sequence goes on from NZ_LMMI01000001.1 coordinate 154,925, forward strand.
CGGTGAGGCTCACCCCCGCGAGCCCTGGTACGACCGTCTGCTGCACGTCTTCCACCTCCGGCCGCGCGATTCGTTGCGCGACGATATCGAGGACCGGCTGGCTGAGCCCGATTCGGGCGAGAACGCCTTCTCGCCCATCGAGCGCGCCATGCTCAAGAACGTGCTCGGCCTGCACAAGGTGCGGGTGGACGACGTGATGATCCCGCGCATCGACATCGTCGCCGTGTCCATGGACACGAGTCTGGGCGAATTGCTCAAGCTGTTCCGGACGGCCGGGCATTCGCGCCTGCCCGTCTACGGCGAGACCCTCGACGACCCGAAGGGCATGGTCCACATCCGCGACTTCGTCGAGCATATCGCCGCCCGCGCGGAGGTCGGCCATCGGCGGCCGGGCGCGACCCCCGTCGAGTCCTCCCCCGCCGAGCCTTCGGACGAAACACCGGTCCCGCGGCCCCGCCGGGGTGCCCGCGCGTTGCGCACTCTCAACCTCGCCAGCGTCGATCTTTCGGCGACCCTCGCCTCCACCCGGATCCAGCGTCCGGTCCTGTTCGTGCCGCCCTCCATGCCGGCCATCGACCTCCTCGTGCGGATGCAGGCGACCCGCACCCACATGGCGCTGGTCATTGACGAGTACGGCGGCACGGACGGCCTCATCTCCATCGAGGATCTCGTCGAGATGGTGGTGGGCGACATCGAGGACGAGCACGACGTCGCCGAAGGCCGCCTCGTGCAGCGCGTCGAGGGCGAAGGCGACGTCTTCGTGGCCGACGCCCGTGCGGGCCTCGCCGAGGTGTCGGAGGCGAGCGGCGTCGACCTCGTCGCGGCGGTCGGCGAGATGGCGGAGGAGATCGACACCATCGGGGGCCTCATCGTGACCCTCGCCGGACGCGTGCCCTCGCGCGGCGAACTCATCGCCGGCCCGGGCGACCTCGAATTCGAGGTGCTCGACGCGGATCCACGGCGGGTGAAGCGCCTGCGTCTCAAGCGCAGCGATGCGCAGATCGCGTCGGTGGTGCCGCTGGCGCTGCCGCCGCCCGCACCCAATCCGAGCCTCGAAGCCCCCGCATCGTGACGGCGACGGTCGTTCGATGACTCTTGGCCGCGCCGACGCCATGCCGGCGCCCGGCCCCCTCGCCCTCCTCGCCCAATGGGTGATGCTGAGCGCGGGGTGGCGCCGGCTGCTCGTCGCCTATTGCGCCGGGGCGTTCGGGGCCCTGGCGATGCCGCCCTTCGGCGCCCTTCCGGCCCTCGCCGTCGCTCTGTCGGTGGCCGTCTGGCTCCTCGACGGCGCTCCCACGGGCCGCCGCGCCTGGCATACCCTGCGGACCGCCGGACTCATCGGCTGGGCCTGGGGGTTCGGCTATCTCACGGCCGGCCTGTGGTGGCTCGGCTCGGCCTTCCTGGTGGAAGCGGAGGAATTCGCCTGGGCCCTGCCCCTCGGAGTGATCGGCCTGCCGGCGGTGCTGGGCGTGTTCTACGGGTTCGGGTTCGCCCTGGCCCGCCTCGTCTGGTCGCCGGGCGCGGGGCGCGTCCTCGCCCTCGCCTTCGGGCTCGCCGCCTGCGAGTGGCTGCGCGGCCACCTGTTCACGGGTTTCCCGTGGAACACCCTCGGGATGGCGCTCGGCCAGAACCTCTGGCTGATGCAGAGTGCGGCCGGAATCGGCCTCTACGGCCTCACCCTCCTGGCGGTCCTGATCGCCGCCGCTCCCGCGACCCTCGCGACGGGCGCGTCCCCGTCCGCCCGTTTGGTGCCGACCGTTCTGGCGGGCATCGTACTCGGGTCCATGGCGCTCCTCGGCGCGGCGCGCCTGCCGGCAGGGCCCGACGCCACCGTGGCGGGCATCCGGCTGCGCCTCGTCCAGCCGAACCTGAACCAGGACGCCAAGTTCCGCCCCGAGAACCGCGAAGACATCCTCGACCGCTACATCGAGCTCAGCGACCGGGCCGCCGCCCCGGACCGGTCGGGCCTGTCCGACGTCACCCACGTGATCTGGCCGGAATCGGCGTTTCCGTTCCTGATCCAGCGCGACCCGGCGGCCCTGGCCCGCATCGCCGCCGCCCTGCCGCCGGGCAAGCAGCTGATCACGGGCGCGGCCCGGGCCGACACGCCGCTCCCGGGCGAGCGCCCGCACTTCTTCAACGCGATCCTCACCCTCGCGGCCGGGCCGAAACTCGGTGAGGTCTACGACAAGGTTCACCTCGTCCCCTTCGGCGAGTATCTGCCGGGTCCCCTCGACGCATTCCTGCGGGCCCTGCACATCCGTCAGTTCGTGTCGATTCCCGGCGGGTTCACCGCCGGTGACCGAGCCCGTCAGCGCATCCTGTCGGTACCGGGATTACCGCCCATCGCCGCCACCATCTGCTACGAGGCGATCTTCCCCGGCGCCATCGTGCCGGAAGCGGGTCCGAGCGGACCGCCGCCGGTGCCGGGCCTGATCCTCAACCTCACCAACGATGCCTGGTTCGGCGACACGCCCGGCCCGCGCCAGCACTTCGCCCAGGCGCGCCTGCGCGCCGTCGAGGAAGGCCTACCCCTGGTGCGCGACGCCAACACCGGCATCTCGGCCGTGGTCGACGCCCATGGCCGGATCGTCGCGAGCCTGCCCGTCGGGGTCGAGGGCGTCCTCGACGCCGATCTCCCCGTGCGGCTCGCCGATCGTACCCCCTACGCCCGCTTCGGCGACGCTCCCTTCGCGATCCTGCTCGGCCTCACCCTCATCCTGGCGCTCACGGCGCGACGGCGGTCGGCGTGAGCCGGCCGGTGTCGGCGGTGCGTCCCCTCCTCCTCGGCGCCGGCATCCTGCTCGTCGCGTTCAACATGCGCCCGGCCCTGACCACCGTCGGGCCGCTCATCGAGACGATCCAGGCCGCGACCGGGCTCGGGACCCGGGGTGCGGCCCTCCTCAACACCCTGCCGGTGCTGTGCATCGGCCTCGCCTGCGTGCTGGGCCCCCTCGTGATCCGCCGACTCGGCGCCGATCGCGGCGTCCTGCTCGCCGTCGCCATCGTCACCCTCGGTTCGGGGCTCCGGGGCTTTGGCGGATTGGGACCGCTCTTTGCCGGCGCCTGCCTCGCCGCCCTCGGGATCGGCCTATCGGGCGTCCTGCTACCGGGGCTCGTGAAGCGCGAGTTCCCAACCCAGGTCGGCCGCGTCACCGGGCTCTACACCATGGTCCTGTGTCTCGGGGCCGCCGCCGGAGCGGGCTTCAGCGTGCCCCTGACGCAGGCCGCCGGAAACTGGTCCACGGCCCTCGGCCTCTGGAGCGTCCCGGCCCTGGTCGCCACCCTGGCGTGGCTCCCCTTCGCCCGCGCGCCCGACCCGGCCGAACGCGCCGTGCGGCGGCGCCCCCTGTGGCGGGACCGGCTCGCCTGGCAGGTGACCGGGTTCATGGGCCTGCAATCGTCGCTCGCCTACATCATGTTCGGCTGGCTGCCGGTGGTGCTGCACGACCGAGGCCTCAGCGCCATGGAGGCCGGCTACGTCGCGTCCCTCATGAGCATCGGGCAGGCGCCCTTCGCCCTCGTCGTGCCGTCCCTCGCCGCGCGGGCAAAGGACCAGCGCTTGTTCGCCATGCTGTTGCTGGGCCTCGCCGTGGTGACCATCCTGGGCCTGGTCTTCGGGCCCCTCGGTCTCGCTCTGCCGTTCGGTATGCTGCTGGGCGGCGCCCTCGGAGGCCTGTTCGGCCTCGGCCTCACCCTCATCGTCCTGCGCGCCCGCGACACGGCCGGCGCGGCGGATCTCGCCGCCATGTCCCAGAGCGTCGGCTACACCTTGGCGTCCCTCGGCCCCCTCGGCTTCGGCCTCGCCCACGACCTCACTGGCGGCTGGGGCGCCTCCGTCACCCTGTTCTGTCTCATCGCCGGGGGCGCACTGATCTGCAGCTTCTGGGCCGGGCAGAACCGGACCGTCGGCGTGCCGGACCCGCGCGGCGCTTGAGCGAAGCCCAAATCCGCATCGCGAAGCGATCAACCGGTATGAGACGGCGCCCCCTGCGGCGGGACAGCCGCCGACGATCCCTCGGACCAACGAAAAACCCCGCACGGCCGGGGGGCCGTGCGGGGCTGGGGTTCCGGTGACGCCGGTCTACGGCGCCTGAGGCTTACTCGGCGGCGACGCGGTGGGCTTGGCTGCCGTCCGTGTAGGTCTCGGCCTGGAGGCGCTTGCCCGGAGCCGCGCGGCCCGGAAGCGGCGGCAGGGCCAGGGCCTTCGCCAGATCGATGCCCGCCCCCTCGGCGACGCGGCGGCCGTAATCCGCATCCGCGTGAGAGAAGTGCCAGACCATCCGCAGCTGGATCGCCTCGGGGCACTGCTTCATGTCGCCGACGAGGTTGGCGATGAGGTCGTCGCGCTCCCAATCCTGGAACGAACGGTAGCGCACGCCGGCCTGCGTGTAGTCGTCCTCGGTGCGCGAGGTCTGGAAGCGGCCGAGGTGGCCCTCCACCGGCTGGTGGTAGTCCTTGGCGGGCTTGGGCGCTTCGGCGAGGCCCTCACCGATGGTCGAGGGCTCGTAGTTGATGTGGCGGTTCTGGCCATGGCCGTCGACCCCATAGGTCATCTGGCCGTCGCGCTGGTTCGAATAGACCTTCACGCCGGGCTGCGGCGCGTTGATCGGCAGCTGGAGGTAGTTGGCGCCGACGCGGTAACGCTGCGTGTCCGAGTAGGACAGCGTCCGGCCCTGGAGCATCTTGTCGTCCGAGAAGTCGATACCGTCGACGAGCACGCCCGTGCCGAAGGCCGACTGCTCGACTTCCGCGAAGAAGTTGTCGGGCACGCGGTCGAGCACCATGCGGCCCACCGGCAGCAACGGGAAGTCTTCCACCGGCCACAGCTTGGTGTCGTCCAGGGGATCGAACGACAGGTGGTCGTTCGGGCCGTCGGGCATGATCTGCACGCAGAATTCCCACTCGGGGAAGTTGCCCTTGGAAATGTTGTCGTAGAGGTCGCGGGTGGCGTGGCCGACATCCTTGGCCTGGATCTCGGAGGCTTGGGCCGAAGTCAGGTTGCGGATGCCCTGCTTGGGCTCCCAATGGAACTTGCACAGCACCGCCTCGCCCTGGTCGTTGACGAGCTTGTAGGTGTTGACGCCCGAGCCTTCCATCTCCCGATAGTTGGCCGGGATGCCCCATGGCGACTTCAGGTGGGTGACCATGTGGATGGCTTCGGGGTGCTGGGCCACGAAGTCGAAGAAGCGCCACGCCTCCTGGCGGTTCGTCACCGGGTCCGGTTTGAACGCGTGGATCATGTCGGGGAACTTGATCGCGTCGCGGATGAAGAAGACCTTGAGGTTGTTGCCGACGAGATCCCAATTGCCGTCGACGGTCTTGAACTTCACCGCGAAGCCGCGCGGGTCGCGCTCGGTCTCAGGCGACTCCTTGGCGCCCGCGACGGTGGAGAAGCGCACGAACATCGGCGTCTTCACGCCGGTCTCGTTGAGCACGCGGGCGCGGGTGTACTTGGAGGCCGGCTCGTTGCCGATCTTGCCGTAGGCCTCGAAGTAGCCGTGGGCGCCCGCACCGCGAGCGTGCACCACGCGCTCCGGAATGCGCTCGCGGTCGAAATGCGTGATCTTCTCGATGAACTGGTAGTTCTCGAGGGTCGCCGGACCGCGCTCGCCCACCGTGCGGGTGCTCTGGTTGTCGCGAACCGGGTGGCCCTGACGGGTGGTCAGAATCGGGCGCTGATCGCTCATGCGGTGCTCTCTCCAAATGGTTGAATCGGACCGGGGGATGGGTTCGGAGCACCGTGGCTCGCGAACGCCATCGACCCTGGAATTGTTCTGAGACCAGCTTATGGACCCCCGTGGATCGTTTGGCCAATGCATCGTGGCAAACGTTCTGATAGATGCAGCCTATGAACCTGTCAGGATTGTCCCTGCGCGACCTCGAGTATGTCGTGGCCGTAGCCGAGGAGACGCATTTCGGTCGCGCCGCCGAGCGCTGCAACGTCAGCCAGCCGACCCTGAGCGTGCAGGTGCGCAAGCTTGAGGAATCCCTGGGCCTCGTCCTGTTCGAGCGCGGCAACCGCCGGGTGATGCTCACCCCCGCCGGCCAAGGCATCGTCCGGCAGGCCCGCACGGTGCTGGCCGAGGCGCAGCGCCTGCTGGTGCTGGCGAGCGAGGGACGCGGCGCGCCGCTCACCGGCCGCCTCGTGCTCGCTGCCATCCAGACGCTCGGCCCCTACCTTTTTCCCCTTGTCCTGCGCAGCCTGCGCCAGGAATTCCCGCTGCTGGCCCTGGCGCTGAGCGAAGCGCGCACGGCGGAAATTCTGGAAGGGTTGCGCGACGGGCGCATCGACGCCGCCCTGCTGTCCCTTCCGGTGCCGTCGTCAGGGCTGACGATCTCGCCGCTGTTCATCGAGCCGTTCCTGCTCGCCTGCCCGGCCGAGCATCCCCTGGCCCGCGGCGGCGCACTGCGGGCCCGCGACATCGCCGGGCCGGACCTTCTTCTCCTCGATGAAGGCAATTGCCTGCGCGACCAGACCGTGGCGGCCTGCGGCGCCGGCAGTGCGGCCGGCCGCCACGCTACGAGTCTGGAGACCCTGCGCTCCATGGTGGCGGCGGGGGCCGGCTACACCCTGCTGCCGGCCCTCGCCGTGCCGGCGGCGCCCGATCCGAGCGGCCTTACCGTGACGCGGGGCTTCGACGTCGACGGTCCCGGCCGTACCGTCGCTCTCGCCTGGCGTGCCAGCGATCCGCGCGGCGCCGGCCTCGCGCACCTTGCCGCCTTCTTCCGCGCGCACGCACCGGCCGGTACCACCGCCTGCCGCGACGACGGGGCTTCGGCACCTGCATCGGCCCGTCGTGACAGCGTCTCCGATCCGGTGTAGCGCGCCAGATCTCCCCTACGGCCCTCCCTCCCCCGCTCTCGCCTCCCGGCTCCCGCTGTGCAGTTCTTCCGGTCCCTCGGCCTCTGGGTGGCGCTCGTCGCGGCCTCGGGCGCCCTCGCGTACGGCCTGACGCTGGGGCATTTTCCCGCCGCCCTCCTGCTCGGGCCGATGCTGGCCGCCATCGCGTTCGGCGTCGGCGGCGCCGGGCTCGGCGTTCCGAAGCCCGGCTTCCTCGCCGCACAGGCGATGATCGGTTGCCTCGTCGCAAAAGCCGTCACCGCCGAGATCGTCGCCACCATCACGGAAGACGGGTGGATCATCCTCGCCGTGGTCCTCGTCACCGTGGTGGCGGGCGCCGTCGTCGGCTGGACCCTGACGCGCCTGCGCATCCTGCCCGGCACCACCGCCGCCTGGGGCTCCTCCCCAGGGGGAGCCGCCGCCATGGTGGCGATGTCGGAGGAGTACGGCGCCGATCCGCGCCTCGTCGCCTTCATGCAATATGTCCGGGTCGTCGTGGTGGTGCTGTCGGCCTCCGCGGTCGCACGCCTCCTCACCGATGTCGCAGCGCCGGCCGCACCGGCCGCCGGCACGACACCGCCGCTGACCGTCCTGGTGACCCTGACGGTGGCGGCCGTGGGCTTTGCCCTCGCACACCTCCTGCGCCTGCCGGCCGCCGCCCTGATCGGACCGATGCTCCTCGGATCCGCGCTCCACGCCGCCGGACTCGTCGGCATGGCGCTGCCGATCCCGCTCCTCGACCTCGCCTACGCGACCATCGGCTGGTACGTCGGCCTGCGCTTCCGCCGGGAGACCTTGCGGGAGACGGTGACGGCCCTGCCCGGAATCCTCATCGCCACCGTCGCGGTCATCGCGCTCTGCGCCGTCTGGGCCTACGGCCTCACCCAAATCCTGCCCATCGACTTCCTGACCGCCTACCTCGCCACGAGTCCCGGCGGCCTCGATTCGGTGGCGATCATCGCGGTGGGCTCGAAGGCGGACGTGTCGTTCGTGCTCGCGGTGCAGACCCTGCGGCTTTTCGTGGTGCTGATCACCGGACCGCTGCTCGCCAAGTGGATCGCCAAGGGTGCTCCGGCGGGCGCTCCAAAGGCCTGACCATGCGCGCGCTGCTCGTCGCCTTCCTCAATTCCTGGCGCGGCCTCGCCCACGGCGCCCGCACGGAGCGGGCGGTGCGCCTCGAACTCGCCCTGCTGCTCCTGGGTTTGCCACTGGCGTTCCTCGTCGGCGCCGGCCTCTGGGTCCGCGTCGCTCTCGTGGCGAGCCTCCTGCTCATGCTGGCGGCGGAGTTCCTCAACACCGCCATCGAAAAGCTCTGCGACCATCTCCATCCCGGCCATCATTTCAAGATCGGCATCGTCAAGGATCTGGCCTCCGCCGGGGCTTTCCTGGCCCAGGCCGTCGCGGCCCTCGTCTGGCTCGCCGCCTTGTTCGAGCGGGTGAGCTGAGCCGACGCGCAGCCGTAAGCCGCACGGTGGCCGGCGTCCGATCGGCGAAGCGGCCTCGCGTCTTTCGTGCGCCGGACCTATGTGCGGGTAACCGAACCGTCGCCCACCCGAATCGGACACCCGTCTCCTTGACCGACTACATCCGAAAGATACTCACCGCCCGCGTCTACGACGTCGCCGTCGAGAGCCCCCTCGACCCGATGCCGCGCATGTCCGCGCGCCTCGGGCGCCCGGTCCTCCTCAAACGCGAGGACCTGCAGCCGGTGTTCTCGTTCAAGCTGCGCGGAGCCTACAACAAGATGTCGGGCCTCTCGGCCGAGGTGCTGGCGCGCGGCGTCGTCTGCGCGTCCGCCGGCAACCACGCGCAGGGTGTGGCGCTCGCCGCCGCGCGGCTGAACGTGCGGGCCGTCATCGTGATGCCGCGCACCACGCCGGCCATCAAGGTCGATGCCTGCCGGGCGCGCGGCGCCGAAGTGATCCTGTTCGGCGACGCCTTCGACGAAGCCCTCGGCCACGCCCGTGAACTGGAGGTGGCGCAAGGCCTGACCTTCCTGCACCCGTTCGACGATCCCGACGTGATCGCCGGCCAGGGCACCATCGGCATGGAGATCCTGACCCAGCATTCCGGGCCCATCGAGGCGATCTTCGTCCCCATCGGGGGCGGTGGATTGGCCGCCGGAATCGCCACCTTCGTGAAATACCTGCGGCCCGAGACCAAGGTGATCGGCGTCGAGCCGGACGACGCCGCCTGCATGGCGGCGGCGCTCGCGGCGAACGAACGCGTGATGCTGCCAACCGTCGGCCTATTCGCCGACGGCGTCGCCGTGCGCCAGGCCGGCGAGGAAACGTTCCGCCTCTGCCGCGAACACCTCGACGGCGTCATCACCGTCGACACCGATGCCATGTGCGCGGCGGTGAAGGACATCTTCGACGACACCCGTGCGATCTCCGAACCCTCGGGCGCGCTCGCACTGGCCGGGGCCAAGGCCTACGCGGCGCGCGAGGGCGCCGGGACCGGCACCCTGGTGGCGATCTCAAGCGGTGCCAATCTCAACTTCGACCGCCTGCGCCACATCGCCGAGCGCGCCGAGATCGGCGAACAGCGCGAAGTCTTGCTCGGCGTGACGATTCCCGAGCGGCAGGGCGCTTACCGCGCCTTCATCGGAACCCTCGGTCCGCGCGCCATCACGGAGTTCAATTATCGCTATGCGCGCGGCAGCGAGGCGCAGATCTTCGTCGGCATCAACTTGCCTGGCGGCGCGGTCGAGAAGCGCGCGCTCATCGCGGAGCTCTCGGCGGCCGGCTACCGAGCCCTCGATATGAGCGACAACGAGATGGCCAAGGTCCATATCCGCTACATGGTCGGCGGCCGGGCGACCGGACTTTCCGACGAGCGGCTCTATCGCTTCCAGTTCCCCGAGCGCCCGGGCGCCCTGATGAAGTTTCTCGACGGTCTCGGCGAGGGCTTCGCCATCACCCTGTTCCACTACCGCAACCACGGTGCCGATTACGGCCGAGTACTCGCCGGGATCGATGTGCCGCCGACCGAACGGGCTCGCTTCGACGCGGCCATCGCGGCCCTAGGCTATCCATGCATCGACGAGACCGATAACCCCGCCTACCGGATGTTCCTCGACGACAACACATGAGCGGGCAGATGCCTCGTCCGGTTCGCGGAGGCGTTCAGGCTATCGAGCCATCGGGGTACGGTCCCACGTCGGACACCGACGAAATTCTATCGCAGATCAGTAGTGGGAAGCATTTTATCTCGCAGGGCAGATGTGATCGAGTTATGATTCGAACTCAATAGATTTTAGCTGCCGGCATAGGACGGGGATAAGTCTTCCTTAGAAATTGCTCGGTAAACCGAGGCGTTCTCGCCCCGGTGCCCCCCGAATGTCCGCCTATTCCAGCCTCAAGATCCGCCTGCCGGCCATCACGGTCGGGCTCGCCCTCGTCAGCGCCACGGCGATGGGCGGGCTGAGCTGGTACTTCGCTCGCTCCGGCCTCATGGAAGGGGCGCAGGACCGGCTCCAGCTCGCCGCGACGGCGCGCAAGATCGGGATCGAACTCGTCGCCGAGCGCGCGGCCGGCGATCTCGCCACCACGGCGGCCAATCCGCAGGTCGGCGGCAACTTCACGGATCTCGTCGAGGCCCTCGATCCGGCGAAGGCCGAGTTCGCCGCCGTCGTGCAGGCCTACACGTCCCCGACCAAGCTCGAGGATCGCCTGAATGCCGAAGCGGCGGGCACGATGTACGCGCGCCGGCACGCCAAGGTGCAGGAGGTGGCGCGCAAGCTCATCGAGCGGCGCGGCTACGCCGACCTGATCTTCATCTCGGAGGACGGGCGCATCGTCTACACCACCACGAAGGGTGCCGACTTCGCCCATGCCCTGTCCGAAGCCGACCTTGCCAAGACCGGGCTCGCCCGCCTGATCGAACGCCTGAAGGGCGCGGATGCGACGGCGACGCTCTACGAGGATTTCGCCGCCTATCCGGCCGAAGCCGAACCGTCGGCGTTCCTCGGGCAATCCATCACGCGCCGGGCCAACGTCGCCATGGGCACGGGCCAGGCGGCGACCCGGATGGGCTTCGTGGTGATGCGCGTCACGCCTGCCCTGTTCGACCGGACCCTGTCCGACCGCGGCGGTCTCGGCGACACCGGAGAGGTCGTGGCGGTCGGCACCGACGGCCGCCTGCGCAGCAACCCGCCCCTGGGTATCGCCCAAGCGGGCGCCGGATCGGCCGGCAAGGTCTCGGCTGGCAAGATATCGGCTGGCAAGATATCGGCTGGAATGGAAGCGGCCGGTCTCGGCCTGAGCCCAGCGCTCCTCAACACCGACCGTCCCTTCACCTATGCCACCGCCGATGGTGACCGGATGGCGGCAACGGCACGGGTTTCGGTGATGGGCGCCCCCTGGACCCTGGTCGCGGCGCAATCCGACACCGAGATCCTCGGCGCCGTCGGCACCCTCACCCGCGCCCTCGCGCTGACCGCCCTCGGCGTCCTGGTACTCACCGCCCTCCTCGGTCTCCTGTTCGCCCGGGGCATCGTCCGTCCCCTCGGCGCCCTCACCCGTGCCCTCGACGCCCTCGCCCGCCGCGAAACCCTGGCCGACGTGCCGGGCAGCGGACGCGCCGACGAGATCGGCGGCATCGCCCGGGCCGTCGTCACCATCCGCGACATCTCCCTGGAGGACGCCGCCCGCCAGCTCGAGACCACCGCCGCCGCGCGGATGCGGGAGGAGACCGATCGCCGCGCGCTGCTCGCCGAGCTCGCCGACGGCTTCGAGCGCTCCGTGGGACGGATCGTCGAGACGGTGTCGCAGGCGGCTTCCGGCCTCAATGCCGCGTCGGACAGCATGATCACCGCCGTGGCCGGAACCGCGCAGCGCTCCGTCACCGTCGCGGCGACCGCCAACGAGACGGCCGGGAACGTCAACGCCGTCGCGACGGCGGCGGAGGAGCTCGGTGCGACCGTTGGCGAGATCGGCCGCCAGGTCGAGCAGGCCGCCGACATGTCGCGCAAGGCCGTGGACGAGGCGGGCCGCACCGCCGACACCATGCGCCGGCTCTCGACGGCCGCCGCGCGCATCGGCGACGTCGTCGGGATGGTCTCCCAGATCGCCGGGCAGACCAACCTGCTGGCCCTGAACGCCACCATCGAGGCGGCACGCGCCGGCGAGGCCGGCCGCGGCTTCGCCGTGGTCGCCGCGGAGGTCAAGAATCTGGCGGAGCAGACCGCGCGCGCCACCACGGAGATCGGCCAGCAGGTGGAGGCGATCCAGGCTGCCACCGGGGAGGCCGCCGGCGCGATCCAGGGCATCGTCGGACGCATCGAGGGGATGAGCCAGGTCACGGGCAGCATCGCGGCGGCCGTCGAGGAACAGGGCGTGACCACCCAGGAGATCGTCCGCAACATGGGGCAGGCCTCGGCCGGCACGGGGGCGATGACGCAGGACATCGCCGCGGTGGCGACCTCCGCCGAGGAAGCGGGCGCCTCCGCCGCACAGGTCCAGCGCGCCTCCGCCGATCTATCGCGCCAGTCCGAGAGCCTGCGGGCCGAAGTGGACGGATTCCTCGCCACCGTCCGGGCCGCCTGAGCGCCCGGACCGGCTTACGACGCGGAGAAGCGCCTGGGGTTCGCCCCGGGCGCTTCCGCTTTCAGCCCAGACGCTCCTCAAGGTGCGCCGCCACCCGGAGCGCGTTCGCCACGATGGTGAGGGTCGGGTTCACCGCGCCGATGGACGGGAAGAAGCTCGCATCGGTGACGTAGAGATTGTCGACCTCGTGCGCCCGGCAATCGAGGTTCAGCACCGAGGTTTGGGGATCGGTGCCGAAGCGCAGGGTCCCGGCCTGATGGGCGGTGCCGCTCAGGGGAATGTTCTTGCCGAGGTAGAGCGAGCGCTCGAACAGGTAGGTGTAGGCACCGGCCGGTTGGAGCAGGCCCTCCAGGGTGTCGCGCAGGCGGTCGTGGGCTTCGCGGTTGGTCTCCGTCACGTCGAGGATCACCCGACCGTCCGCTCCGAGGCTCACCCGGTTGTCGGGGTGCGGCAGGTCCTCGCTCTGGAGCCAGAAGTCCATGGAATGGCGCGCCACCATGGCGAAGGGCGCCTCGGGCAGGAAGCCCGTCCATTTCGGGAATTCCTCGCCGCGGATCTGATCGGGATGCGTCTTGGCGCACATCTGGATCAGACCCATCGGATACTCCCAGGCCTTCGATTCGAAGTAGTAGTCCGACACCGCCAGCGTTTTCTGGAAGACCGTGTCGTTGGGCTCCTTCGACAGTGCCATCAGCACCGACATGTTGTGGCGCATGTAGTTGCGCCCGACCTGATCCGATCCGTTGGCGAGACCGTTCGGATGCGCGTCGGAATGCGAGCGCAGGAACAGCAGGGCCGACGACAGGGCCCCGCACGCCACCACGACGATGTCGGCGCTGTAGCGCTCCTCTTCACCGCTTCGGGTGACGTGGACGGAGGTCACCCGGCGGCCCGACGCATCGGTTTCGAGACGCGACACGTAGGCGTTGGTGAGGAGGGTGACGTTCGGGTACGCGGCCAGCGTCGGATCGACGGTCATCACCTGAGCGTCGGCCTTGCCGTTGAGAAGGCAGGGGAACCCGTCGAAAGCGTCGCAGCGGATGCAGGTGCTCGTCGGGGTCGGCCGGCCGTTCCGCTCGTCGAGCTTGATGCCCAGCGGTAGGTGGAACGGGTGCAGGCCGTGCCGAGCCCAGTCGTCCGAAAGCCGCTGGATGCGCGGCTCGTGCGAGACGGCGGGGTGATCGTAGGGTGCGCTCGCCCAGGGCTCCCCCGGGTCCTCGCCCCGGTTGCCATGGACGGCGAACAGGCGCTCGGCCCGGGTGTAGTACGGCTCGAACACGTCGTAGCCGAGCGGCCAGGCCGGTGAGACACCATCGACGTGGCGCACGGCCTCGAAATCGCGCTCGCGCATCCTGAGGAGGGCCGCGCCGTACACCTTCGAGTTGCCGCCCACGTAGTAGTGCAGTGCCGGACTGAAGGCCCGCCCATCGCCGCCGTACCACGTTTCCTTGGCCTGATAGGCACCGTCCACGAACACGGTCTTGGCGCTCCAGTTCGCCTGCGAGCGAGGCAGGTAGTCGCCGCGCTCGAGGAGGAGGATGCGTTTTCCCGTCGGCGCCAGGGCCGCCGTGAGGGAGCCGCCGCCGGGACCACTGCCGATGACGATGACGTCGTAACGATCCTGGGACATGGGTCGATCCTGGGCTGGGCAGCCGTGCCGAACGGTCCGCCGGACGTTCGAGACGGCCAACGTGAACCCGTCCGCCCCGTTCCGCGCTGCGGTGCACACAATGACGCGCGTGGGCGCAACCGTACGGACGGAGTGGCGTTGGAATCGGGTGGGGCACGCTCTTGCCCTGCAACACCGCACGAGGCTCCGATGATCGCTGCGTTCGCTGTGAACCCTGCGTCCGACGCAGCGGATACCGGCCGATGACCTGGCTCGATCTCGTGGCGGTGCCGCTGCTCGCCAAGATCTGCCTCGTCTGCATGTTTCCCCTGAGCGCTTACGACAAGGTGGTTCACTGGGACGAGGCGTTGGCCCAGGCCGCCTCCGGCCCCCTGCCGTTTCCGGCGCTGCTCCTCGTGCTCGGCATCCTCGTCGAGACGATGACGCCGGTGATGATCGTGATCGGCTGGTACGACCGGGCCGGCGCCTTTCTACTCGCCGGCTTCTGCGGCGTGACGGCCGTGCTGTTCCACCGCTTCTGGGAGTTCCCCGGCTTCTGGTCGCGGGACGGCGAAGGGCGCGCCCATTTCTGGGACTTCTTCAAGAATTTCGGCCTCGTCGGCGGTCTGCTGCTCGTGGTGATCGGCGGCTACGCCCCGGCCTCGCAGGTCGTGCACCATCCCCTCTCGAGCGGCCCGCAAGCGGCGGAGATCCATATGCCGGCCGCACCAGCCCGACCCTGAGACAGGAAACCCGCCATGACCGGAACGACGCCGACCATGCCCTATTGGCACGTCTTCACCGACCCGGAGGGGATCAGCCGCCAGGAGCGGTTCACCCTCTCGAACTTCCGGTTCCAGGGTGTCGGCCCGGATGTGGCGCCGCAATGGAACGACAAGCAGGACCCAACCAAGGCGGGCGTCACCTTCACGGTGCTCCCCGTCGGCTGGGTCGGCGAATGGCACGAGAACCCGAAGCCCCAGTGGATCGCCGTCCTGACGGGGCGCTGGTTCGTCGAGACCATGGACGGGCACCGGGTCGAGATGGGGCCAGGCGACCTCATGTTCGGCGAAGATCAGAACACCGTGGCGCATGACGGCCGCAAGGGACATCTCTCCGGCACCGTGGGCGACGAACCCTGCACCATGATGGTGGTCGGCCTCGACGTGTCCGCCACGGTGAACCAGCCCGGCCGCTTCACCTGAGGGGGTCGCCATGGACGGCTTCGAGATCCACGACCCGCGCTTTCGCGCCTTCGTGCTGCCGAACGCTCCGTTGGAGACCCTCGCGGAAGGGTTTCGCTGGTGCGAGGGCCCGGTCTGGTTCGGCGACCGGAACGAACTCCTGTTCAGCGATCTGCCCAACGACCGGGTGATGCGCTGGAGCGAGCACGGCGGCCTCAGCGTCTTCCGCGCGCCGAGCGGCTTCGAGAACGGGCATGCCCGCGACCGCGAGGGGCGGCTGCTGTCTTGCTCGCACCGCGGGCGCTGCATCACCCGGACCGAACTCGACGGCACCGTCACGATGCTGGCCGACCGGTACGAGGGACGGCGCCTGAATTCGCCCAACGATATCGTCTGCCGGTCCGACGGGACGATCTGGTTCACCGATCCGCCCTACGGCATCCAGACGGATTACGAGGGCGGCAAGCAGGTCTCCGAACTGCCGGCACGGGTCTACCGCCTCGATCCGGGCACCGGCGACCTCACCATCGTGGCCGACGATTTCGAAGGGCCGAACGGCCTGTGCTTCTCGCCCGACGAGACCCGGCTCTACATCGCCGAGAGCGGCCTGCAATTCGCCGATGCGCCGACGCGGCACCTGCGGGTGTTCGTGGTCGGCGCAGGCGGCAGCCTGTCGGGCGGGCGGGTGTTCCATACGGTCGAGCCCGGCTTCGCCGATGGGTTCCGTTGCGATACGGACGGGAACCTATGGTCGAGCGCCGGCGACGGGGTCCACTGCATCGACCCGTCCGGTGCGCTGCTCGGCAAGATCCTGACGCCCGGCCCCGTCGCCAACCTCGCCTTCGGCGGTCGTGAACGGTCGCGCCTCTTCCTCTGCACCGGCCAGCGCCTTCAGGCGATCTACCTCAACCAGCGCGGAGCGCGCCTGCTGTGAGGCCCCGCGTCGCCCGCCTCCTCGGCCTCAGTCGCACGGTGGCGGATCTCGCCCGAACGGAGGCGTTCTACCGCGACGGGCTCGATTTCCGGCGCCTCGGCCCCGTCGAACGCATCCCGAGCGCGGTACTGGATGCGCTTGGGCTTCCCGAGGCCAGCGGAGGGCGGTTGCGTATGGGGCTTGGGGACCAGAGCATCGAGTTCCTGGCCTTCGATGCGCCCGGTCAGCGTTACCCTACCGGTGCCCTGGCCAACGATCCGTGGTTCCAGCACGCCGCCATCGTAGTCGCGGACATGAACCGCGCCGTCGCGCGCCTCGACGCCTTCGCACCCGTGCCGATCTCGCGCGGCGGTCCGCAACGCCTGCCGCCCTCCTCCGGAGGCGTCACAGCCTGGAAGTTCCGCGATCCCGATGGACATCCCCTGGAACTCCTGGCCTTTCCGGAGGGCGCAGGCGCCCGGCGTTGGGCCGAAGCCCCCGGCCTGTTTCGCGGCATCGATCATTCCGCCATCACGGTCGCGGACGCGGAATCCGCCATCGCATTCTTCCGCGACGCCCTCGGGCTGCACCTCGACGGACTGAGCCGCAACAGCGGGCACGAGCAGGCCGCCCTCGACGGCTTGGACGAGCCCGTGGTCGACGTGATCGCGCTCCGGCCCGACGCGGAGGCGGTGCCGCACGTCGAACTCCTGCATTACCGCGCGCCCGTTCCCACCGCCGCCCGCCGGCCCTTCACGGCCCGCGACCGGTTCACCTCCCGGCTCCGCTTCGGCCTCCGCGACCTGCCGGCGCTTCGCGACCGGCTCGCGTGCGACTGGCCGCACGTTCCGCTTCACGCCGCACGCGACGGCAGCGTGATCGGTCTCGCGGGACCCGACGCCCACGGAATCCTGCTCATCGCGGAGGGCTGAGGCTGCCCCACATCACATCAGCCCCGTGCAGGGCTCGGCCTTGACGCGCCCGGCCCCACGCGTCCAATGCCCGGCTTCGGAGTCCCTCGCGGAACTCCTCGGGGCTACCCGCCCCAATCCGGGCCCGTGAGGGGCCGCGGGAGGTCCGCGAGAGCCGCTCAGATCGGGACGCCCGCCGATGCCACCGCTCCTCGCCCTGCCGTTTCCCGCCATCGATCCGGTGGCGGTGGCCATCGGGCCGCTCACCATCAAGTGGTACGCGCTATCCTACATCGCGGGCCTGCTCGGCGGCTGGTTCTACGCCCGCCGGCTCGTGGCCATCGACCGGCTCTGGGGGGCCGGCAAGCGGCCGAGCCTCGACGACATCGACGATCTCATCGTCTGGGTGGCGCTCGGCGTCGTACTCGGCGGGCGCATCGGCTACGTGCTGTTCTACAACCTGCCCCTCTACCTGAACGACCCCCTGGAGATCCTCGCCATCCGCAACGGCGGCATGTCGTTCCATGGCGGGTTCCTCGGGGCGGTGCTGGCCATGGGTCTGTTCGCGCGCTCGCGGAATCTCACGCCCTTCAACCTGTTCGATCTCGCCGCCGTCACCGTCCCCATCGGGCTGTTCTTCGGCCGCATCGCGAATTTCGTGAACGGCGAGCTGTGGGGCCGTATCGCCCCGGACTTCGATTATGCCGTGGTGTTTCCCTCCGGCGGCCCCCTGCCCCGCCACCCAAGTCAGCTCTACGAGGCGGCCACGGAAGGCGCCCTGCTGTTCGGGGTGATGGCTGTGGCGGTACGGGTGTTCGGCTTCCGCAGGCCGGGGCTTCTCAGCGGGATCTTCGTCCTCGGCTACGCCCTCGCCCGGACGTTCTGCGAATTCTTCCGCGAGCCCGACCGGCAGCTCGGCTACCTCTTCGGCACCGAGGGCTGGCGCACCGGCGGAATCACCATGGGGATGCTGCTCTGCGTGCCTATGGCGCTGGTCGGCATCGCCACCATTCTGCTCGCCGCCCGTGGCGTGACCGCACCGCGGGAATCCGTTTCCAAGCGGCCCGATCCCGCCCGGACCGATCCGACGTGACGACGCCGCTCTTCGCAATTCTGCGCGACGAGATCCTCGCCACGGGGCCGATGCCGCTGGCGCGCTACATGGACGTCTGCCTCGGCCATCCGGTCCATGGCTATTATCGCACGCGCGATCCCCTCGGCGCGGCCGGGGATTTCACCACCGCGCCGGAAATCTCGCAGATGTTCGGCGAACTCGTCGGCATCTGGATCGCCGCCACCTGGGGTGCCCTCGGCGCGCCCGCCGACCTCGCACTGGTGGAACTCGGCCCCGGGCGCGGCACCCTGATGCAGGACGCGCTCCGGGCCCTCGCCCGCGCCGCCCCGGATCTTCGCCCCCACCTCCACCTCGTCGAGACGAGTCCGGTGTTGCGGGCGGCGCAGGCCGAACGTCTCGCCGCCGTCCGGCCGACCTGGCACGAGACGGTGGAGACCGTGCCGCCGGGGCCCGCCCTGGTGGTGGCCAACGAATTCTTCGACGCCCTGCCGGTGCGCCAGTTCCAGCGTACGGAGCGTGGCTGGTTCGAGCGCTGCATCGGCCTGACACCCGAGGGGGAGCGCCTCGCCTTCGGGCTCGGCGCGGAGCCCGATCCGCGCATCGTGCATCAAGCCCCTGTCGGCGTGATCCTCACCCTGCCGGGCGCCGCCCTCGACACCGTCCGCATCCTCGCCCGGCGCCTCGTGCGCGACCGGGGCGCCCTGCTGTCCATTGATTACGGCCATACGCAGCCGGGCTTCGGCGATTCGCTCCAGGCGGTGGCGCAGCACCGCTTCGTCGATCCCCTGGCGGCACCGGGGGAAGCCGACCTCACCACCCACGTGGATTTCTCCGCCCTGGCTCGGGCCGCCTCGGCCGAAGGCGCCCGGGTGCACGGACCGGTCGACCAGCGTGATTTCCTTCAGGCCCTTGGCCTCGGCGCGCGTGCCGAGCGCCTGGGAGCCGGCGCAACGCCGCAGCAGGCGGTTCGGATCGCCGCAGCCGTCTCGCGTCTCACAGATCCGACCCGGCGCGGCATGGGCAGCCTGTTCAAAGTGATGGCGATCTCCGATCCCGCCTTGGCCGCCCTGCCCGGACTTCCGACGCCCGACCGTTGACGCCCGTCCGAAGCCGCGGCTTCGCGAACCCTGCGTTTCCGGCAGCCGCCCGCCACCGTCGGATGTGATCAAGCCCCGCCTTGCAGGGACGGTAACCCGCGCTTCACCGATCCGTACGGCCGGGCTGGGAGGGGGATCGCACGACGCCCGGGTGGCCCCGGGCGCCGCGCGTCCACCGAGCCCGTTTCAGAAACTCACGGCCCGGACCCGGCGCACCTGCGGGATCGCGTCGATCTGCTTCAGCACCGCATCCGACACCGGCGCATCCACGGCGCACAAGCAGATGGCGCTGCCACCTTCCTCCTCGCGGCCAAGGTTGAACGTCGCCACGTTGACGTTCGCTTCGCCCAGGATGCTGCCCAGCCGCCCGATGAAGCCCGGCTTGTCGTGATTGCGCACGTAGAGCATGTGGCGCGCGAAGGCCGCGTCGATGGCGATGGAGCGGATCTCGATCACCCGGGGCTTGCCGTCGTGGAACACGGTCCCGGCCGCGTCGCGCGGCATGTCCTCGGCGTCGACAGTGATGCGGATCACCGATTCGAAATCCGTGACCGCACCCTCGCGCTTGATCTCGTCGACGACGATCCCCCTCTCCCGGGCGAGCGCCGGGGCCGACACCATGTTGATGTCCTGCAGGAACGGCCGCAGCACACCCGTGATGGCGGCGGAGGTCAGCGCACGGGTGTTCATGGAGGCCACCGCCCCCTCGTAGGTGATGCGGATGCCCTTGATCGGCGCCTCCGTGAGCTGCCCGAGGAACGAGCCGAGCTTTTCGGCGAGGGCCACGAACGGCTTCAGGCGTGGCGCCTCGTCGGCGGAGATGGAGGGGAAGTTGATGGCGTTGGTGATGGCGCCCTGGAGCAGGTAGTCGGACATCTGCTCGGCCACCTGCAGGGCGACGTTCTCCTGGGCCTCGTTGGTGGAGGCGCCGAGATGCGGCGTGCAGATGACGTTCGGATGCCCGAACAGCGGGTTCTGCTTGGCGGGTTCGGTGACGAACACGTCGAGGGCCGCGCCAGCGACATGACCGGAATCGAGGGCGGCCCGCAGGGCGACCTCGTCGACGAGGCCGCCGCGCGCGCAGTTGACGATCCGCACCCCGCGCTTGGTCTTGGCGATGGCCTCGGCCGACAGGATGTTGCGGGTCTTGTCCGTCATCGGCACGTGCAGGGTGATGATGTCGGCCCGCGCCAGCAGGGCATCGAGTTCGACCTTCTCGACGCCGAGCTCGACGGCGCGCTCCGGCGACAGGTAGGGGTCGTAGGCCACCACCTTGAGCTTGAGTCCGATGGCCCGGTCGGCCACGATGGCGCCGATGTTGCCGCAGCCGATGATGCCCAGGGTCTTGGCCGTCAGCTCCACGCCCATGAAGCGGTTCTTCTCCCACTTGCCGGCCTGGGTCGAGGCGTCGGCCTGGGGCAGCTGGCGGGCCAGGGCGAACATCAGCGCGATGGCGTGCTCGGCCGTCGTGATGGAATTGCCGAAGGGCGTGTTCATCACGATGATGCCGCGGGCGGTCGCCGCCGCCACGTCGACATTGTCGACGCCGATGCCGGCCCGGCCGATCACCTTGAGGCGACCCGCCTCGGCGATGACCTTGCTGGTGACCTTGGAGGCCGAGCGGATGGCGAGCCCGTCGTAATGGCCGATGATCGCCGTGAAGGCGTCCTTGTCCTTGCCGAGGTCGGGGATGAAATCGACGTCGATGCCGCGATCACGGAAGATCTGCACGGCCGCGTCGGAGAGGGCGTCGGAAATAAGCACCTTGGGAGCAGCCATGATGGCCTCCGGGTTCTAGGAAAAGGGATTTTGGGGTTTGGCGCAGGGCACCTCGCCCCTTTCCTGCGGATGACCGTTTTCACACGGATCGCGGGCAGCGCGGGCCCCCACACATTCCAGGAGAGGGACAGGGTGAGGTATGTGACCTTTTCGGATGGTTCGCACACCTCACCCCAACCCTCTCCTTCCAGGAGAGGGGGCCGGTCGCGCCTTTCATGAACCCCTTCGGGCCTTCAGAACGGCGACGGTGCGGGTGTACGAATCCGGCATCCTCCCCCGCAGAGGGGGGGCGGCCCTACGCGGCCTGCGCGAGCTTCGCCTTCTCGGCGGCGAACGCCCAGTCGAGCCACGGCATCAGCGCTTCGAGGTCCGAGGCCTCCACCGTGCCACCGCACCAGATGCGCAGGCCCGCCGGGGCATCGCGATAGGCGCCGATGTCGTAGGCGATGCCCTCGCGGTCGAGGGTGTCGGCGATCCCCTTGGCCACGGCCTCGACGGCCTTTTCACCCTTCGCCAGCACGTCCGGATCGGTGATCACGAGGCACACGCCGGTGTTGGTGTAGGTGGCGGCATCGGCGGCGAGATGGCCGATCCATGGGGTGCGGGCGACCCAGTCGTGGACCACCTTCGCGTTGGCGTCGGCACGGGCGAAGAGCGCCTCGAGGCCGCCGATGCTCTTGGCCCAGTTCAGCGTGTCGAGGTAATCCTCCACTGCCAGCATCGAGGGCGTGTTGATGGTGTCGCCCTTGAAGATGCCCTCGATGAGCTTGCCGTCCTTGGCCATGCGGAAGACCTTCGGCACGGGCCAGGCCGGCGTATTGCCCTCGATGCGCGCGACGGCACGGGGCGAGAGCACGATCATGCCGTGCGCGGCCTCGCCGCCCATGACCTTCTGCCAGGAGAAGGTCACGACATCGAGCTTGTCCCAGGCGAGCGGCATGGCGAAGGCGGCCGAGGTGGCGTCGCAGATGGTGACGCCCTCGCGGTCGGCCGCGATCCAGTCGCCGTCGGGCACGCGGACGCCGGCGGCGGTGCCGTTCCAGGTGAAGATCACGTCGTTGTGCCGGGTATCGACGGCGGACAGATCCGGCAGGATGCCGTAATCCCCCACATGGACCTTCGGGGAAATCTTGAGTTCCTTGAGGGCGTCCGTGACCCATTCGAGGCCGAACGCCTCCCAGGCCACGACCTCGACGGTGCGCGTCCCCAGCATCGACCACATGGCCATCTCGACGGCACCGGTGTCGGAAGCCGGAACGATGCCGATGCGGTAATCGGCCGGCACCTGCAGCACGGTGCGGGTGAGGTCGATGGCTTCCTTGAGCTTGGCCTTGCCGATCACCGAGCGGTGGGAGCGCCCGAGGGCGGCGCCTTCGAGGGCCTGGAGGCTCCAGCCGGGGCGCTTGGTGCAGGGACCGGACGAGAAATTCGGCACGCGGGGGCGCGTGGTGGGTCGGCTCATGGTGGTCATCCTTACAGATGAAAGCTCCTCGTTGGGGAGGAGTGGCCCGCCCGGAGCAGTGAACCGCGCGCGGCGTCGGGGCAAGTTTCTTTTTATGAAACTCAGTTGGCTTTCGATAAAAGCCGTTTGAGGCAGCCTACAGACGGCTTATTCGCCCCACCATGACTTGTGTCTCACCGCTCGGACGGGTCGAGCAGGTCCGGCCGGCGTTCGCGGGTGAGGCGGAGGGCCTCCTCGCCGCGCCAGCGCGCGATGGCACCGTGATTGCCGCCGGTGAGCACGTCCGGGATGGTTCGCCCCTCCCAGTCCCGGGGCCGGGTGTAGTGCGGGTATTCGAGGCGCCCGCCCTCGAAGCTCTCCTCGACGCCCGAGGCTAGCTTGCCCATGACGCCGGGGAGCAGGCGCACGCAGGCATCGAGCAGGGTCAGGGCTGCGATTTCGCCGCCGGACAGGATGTAGTCGCCGATGGAGACCTCCTCCAGGCCGCGTCCGGCGATGACCCGCTCGTCGACGCCCTCGAACCGACCGCAGACGACGACGACGCCCGGCCCCGCGCTCAGGGCGCGCACGCGGGCTTGAGTCAGGGGTTTTCCGCGCGGGCTCATGAGCAGGCGCGGGCGCGGATCGTCCACCGGGGCCGCCGCGTCGAGGGCCGCCGCCAGCACGTCGCAGCGCAGCACCATGCCGGCCCCGCCCCCGGCGGGGGTGTCGTCCACGGCGCGGTGGCGGCCGAGGCCGTGCTCGCGAATCTGGCGGGCCTCCAGGGTCCAGGTGCCCCGCGCCAGGGCTTCGCCCGAGAGGGAGTGACCAAGCGGCCCGGGAAACATCTCGGGGTAGAGGGTGAGGAGGGTGGCGCGCCAGGCCGTGCTATCTTCAGTCATGATGCTCCATGACGCGGGGCGGGGCGGCGGGTCAACGCGCGCGGGGCGGGCACTTTTGCAGACCGGAACCCGTTGTCCCGGCATGATGCGCTTCGCTCCGCTTGCCGCCGCTCTCCTCGGCCTTCTGCCCTTGCCGGCGCACGCCGCCGACCCCCTCGGGCCGCCGGGTCTCCCGGCCGCCGCCTTCCCGAAACCCGACCGGCCGGTGGCGGAGATCATCGCGCCGCTCTGGGCCCAGGAAGGGCAGCGCGACCGGGTCGACGAGGTCGGGCAGGTCGCCCGTCTCATGGGGATCGGGCCGGGCCAGACCGTCGCGGATATCGGCGCGGGCAGCGGCTATTACACCGTGCGGCTGGCGACGCGGGTGGGCCCCCAGGGCCGCGTGCTCGCCGAGGACGTGACCCCGGATTACCTCGCGGGCCTCGAACGCCGCGTGGCGACGCTCCCCAACGTCACGGTGGTGCGGGGCGAGGCGCACGACCCCCGTCTGCCCCCGGTCTCCGTCGATGCCGCGGTTCTCGTGCACATGTACCACGAGATCACCCAGCCCTTCGGCCTGCTGTACAATCTGGCGGCGGCGATGAAGCCCGGCGGCCGGGTCGGCATCGTCGACGCCGACGCGATTCCGTCGCGCCACGGCACGCCGCCGGCCCTGCTGCGCTGCGAACTCGCCGCCGCGGGCTACCGGGAGACCGGCTTCCAGGTTCTCGACGGGGGCGTCGGCTACCTGGCGATCTTCGCGGCCCCCGCCGCCGCGGACCGGCCGGAGCCCGCCGCGATCCGGCCCTGCCGGGACACGGCGACCCGCACCGCCCCGACGCCGCGCTGAGGGCGGTTCACCCTTCGGTAGCGGGCTTGGCGCTACGGTCCCGACGAACTTTTCGACGGGAGGCGCGGCGTGATCCTCGGCCTGTGGCTCGACTTTCCGGTCTGGCTGATCTTCACCAGCCTGGGCGGTGTCTTCGCGGGAACCACCGGGCTCCTCGTGCTCCTGACCAACTCGCGCCGGACCCGGCCAATCCTGTTGCGCCTCGGCACCGGCATGGTGCCGGCCTATTTCACCGCGATCTCGGTGCTGCTCGCCCTGCTCACGGGTACCGTCGCCAACGATGCGTGGGAGCGCCAGCGTCAGGCG
Organism: Methylobacterium sp. Leaf87; assembly: GCF_001422775.1. NCBI lineage: Bacteria > Pseudomonadati > Pseudomonadota > Alphaproteobacteria > Hyphomicrobiales > Methylobacteriaceae > Methylobacterium > Methylobacterium sp. Leaf87. The sequence goes on from NZ_LMMI01000001.1 coordinate 179,364, forward strand.
GGGCGGGTGGTGCAGAACGAGCGCTCGAACCTCCTGGCGGCCCACGATCTCAGCCTCGCCACGGTGTCGGACATGAGCGAGATCCGCGCCGCCCTCATGACCTACGCCAACGCCCTGATCCTGGACGAATGGCCGAAGATGACGGACGGGCTGTCGTCGCCCGTGGCGGGGGCCGCCCTGGGTCGCCTGATGGCGGTGTCGGCCGACCCCAAGCACGAGGCGGCGGGCCGGGCCGCCCATGCCCTCCTGCTCGACGCCGTGATGAACCTGCGTACGGCCCGGGGTGAACGCCTCGCGCTCAGCGACGCCCAGGGGGATCAATCGAAATGGCTGACCCTGATGGTTCTGGCCGGGCTGACCCTCGTCGCCATCGGCCTCGTCCACCTCGAACGCCCCGTGGCGCAGGCGACGACGCTCATCATGTTCTCCATCGCCATGGTTACGACTTTGGGGGTCGTCGCCCTACACGAGCGCCCGTTCGACGGCCCCATGGCGCGGGGCTCGGCGCCCATCGAGCGGGCGCGGGCGGTGATGATCGAGGGGCGGGGTTAGGGCGGGCGCCTCAGGGCTGGTGTGCCCGTCGCGATGTTGTTCGCGCTGTCCTGCCCTTCATCGAAGGACCAGGAACAGAGTGGCATGACAGGAAGCGAGATCGCCCGGATTCATGCGATCGAGGATCGCCGCTGTGCGGGAGCGCCGTTCCGGCCCTAGACGGGCTCCTCCGGCGGGCGCGGCCCGGCCGGAGCGAACAGGTCGTCGGGGGGATCGATCACGACCCGGCCGCCGGCGATGTCGAGTTCCGGCACGAAGGCCTTGGTGAAGGGCAGCAGCGCCGTGGCGCCGCCGAGCGCCGGCTTGATCTCCAGGAGATCGCCGCCGCCGTAATTCGGCACGTCCGCGACGGTGCCGAGGCGGGTGCCGGCGGTATCGACCACGTCGAGGCCCACGAGGTCGGCGGTGAAGAACTCGTCCGCGTCCGCCACGGTGCCGAGACGCTCGCGGGGGAGGTAAAGGGCGAGGCGGTTGAGGCTTTCCGCCCCCGTGCGGTCGGTCACACCCTTGACCCGCACCACGAGGAGGTCGGGCGCGGCACCGCCGGCGTGGCGCACGTCGGTGAGTTCGATGCGGCGGCCGTCGGCGCCGAGGAGCGGGCCGTAGGACGCGATGGCCTGCGGGTCGCCGGTGTAGGATTTCAGGCGGATCTCGCCGTTGAGCCCGTGCGCCCGGCCGAACTCGCCCATCTGGACGAGGCTCGGATCGGTGGCGGGCAGGGGCGCATCGGCATCGGGCCTCAGTCGGTGGGCCGAAGTCGGTACGCTCTCGCCGATGCGTCCGGGACGCGCGCGGCGTCCGCCGTCCCCGTGGGGCGTGTGACCGGGGGGACGGCGGGCCATCGCTGGCGCCTCAGGCCGCGGCGTCTTCGGCCGGGGCAGCGGCCTTCTCGGCGCGCTTGGCGGCGCGCTCCTTCGCCTTCTCGCCCGGCTCGGCCTTCTGCGGGTTGTTGCGCACGGGGCGCTTGGCGAGGCCGGCGGCGTCGAGGAAGCGCAGGACGCGGTCCGTGGGCTGGGCGCCCTTGGCGAGCCAGGCCTGGATCTTGTCGGACTCCAGCACGATGCGGGCCGGATCGTCCTTGGCCTTCATGGGATCGTACACGCCGACCTTCTCGATGAAGCGGCCGTCGCGGGGCGCGCGGGCGTCGGCGACGACGATGCGGTAGTACGGGCGCTTCTTGGCGCCGCCACGGGTGAGACGGATCTTGAGGGACATGATGTCTACTTTCTCTCTTCGATTGCGTTGTGATTGGCCGCAATCGTCTGGTGGTGCCGGATGACTTCCTTGACCACGAAGGTCAGGAAGGTCTCGGCGAAATCGGGATCGAGCTTGGCGTCGATCGCGAGTTTGCGCAGGCGGGCGATCTGCATCGACTCCCGCCCGGGATCGGAGGCGGGCAGGCCCTTGCGGGCCTTCAGCTCGCCGACCCGCTGGGTGCAGCGGAACCGCTCGGCGAGCAGGTAGATCAGGGCGGCATCGAAATTGTCGATGCTCTCGCGCAGGCGCACGAGTTCGGGGTCGATCCCCTGCGCCGCCATGGTCTCGGGGCCGCTCATTTCTTTTTCCCCGGCAGAAAGCCGCCGAGGCCGGGCAGGCCCTTGCCGCCGAGACCCGGAAGCCCCGGCATCTTGCCGGGCATCTTGCCGCCGCCGAGGCCCGGGGGCATCGGGGGCAGCTTGCCGCCGAACTGCTTCTGCATGTCGGCGATCATCTCGGGCGTCGGCTCCGGCATGCCCGGAGGCAGGCCCGGCATGCCGCCCGGCATCCCGCCGCCGCCCATTCCGCCACCCATGCCGAACATGGAGCCGAGGGCCTGGCCGATGCCGCGCTTGCCCGAACCCATGGCCTTCATCATGTCGGCCATGGTCCGGTGCATCTTGAGGAGCTTGTTCAGCTCCTCGACCTTCGTCCCCGAACCCGCCGCGATGCGCTTCTTGCGGGAGTTCTTGAGGAGGTCGGGATTCTTGCGCTCCTGCGCGGTCATCGACGAGATGATGGCCCGCTGGCGGGCGAACATCTTCTCGTCGAGGTTGGCGTTCTCGACCTGCTTCTTGATCTGACCCATGCCCGGAAGCATGCCCATCAGGCCGCCGATGCCGCCCATCTTCTCCATCTGGGCGAGCTGCATCGACAGGTCGTCGAGGTCGAACTTACCCTTGCGCATCTTCTCCGCGGTGCGGAGCGCCTGCTCGTGGTCGATGGTCTCGGCGGCCTTCTCCACGAGGGAGACGATGTCGCCCATGCCGAGGATGCGGTTGGCGACGCGGGAGGGGTGGAACTCCTCGAGCGCATCGACCTTCTCGCCGGTGCCCACGAGCTTGATCGGCTTGCCGGTGACGGCGCGCATGGACAGCGCCGCGCCGCCGCGCGAATCGCCGTCCATGCGGGTGAGCACGATGCCGGTGACGCCGAGGCGCTGGTCGAAGGCCCGCGCGGTGACGACCGCGTCCTGGCCGGTCAGGGCGTCGGCCACCAGCAGGACTTCGTGCGGGTTGGTGGCGGCCTTGACCTCGGCCGCCTCCTGCATCAGCGCCTCGTCGAGGGTGGTGCGGCCGGCGGTGTCGAGCATCACCACGTCGAAGCCGCCGAGGCGGGCCGCGTCCATGGCGCGCCGGGCGATCTGCACGGCCGACTGGCCGGCGACGATGGGCAGGCACTCGACCTCGACCTGACGCGCCAGGATCGCCAGCTGCTCCATGGCGGCCGGGCGGCGGGTGTCGAGGGAGGCGAGCAGCACCTTGCGCTTGTCGCGCGAGGCCAGCCGGCGGGCGATCTTGGCCGTCGTGGTGGTCTTGCCCGAGCCCTGGAGGCCGACCATCAGGATGGCGACGGGGGCGGGCGCGTTGAGGTCGATGAGCCCGACATCCGAGCCCAGCATCGCCGTCAGCTCGTCGTTGACGATCTTGACGACCATCTGGCCGGGGGTGACCGATTTGACGACGACGGCACCGACGGCCTTCTCGCGCACCTTCTCGGTGAAGTCGCGCACCACTTCGAGGGCGACGTCGGCCTCGAGCAGGGCGCGCCGGACCTCCCGCAGGGCGGCCGTGACGTCGGCCTCCGTGAGGGCGCCGCGGCGCGTCAGCCCCGAGAGAATGCCGGACAGGCGATCGGACAGGCCTTCGAACATGCGTCAGGCTCCCTGGACCAGGATCGTCACGGCGAATCCCGTTCCGTCACGTCTCGTCACGCCGTCGCGCATCACTGGTTGACGCCTGCGCTCGCAGCCCGGCGCGCCTGGAGGGCGTTCTCGAAGCTGCGCACCGCACGGGCGAACTTGTCCCGGCATTCGGGACTGCAGAAGCCCACGACGGCGCCGTTGTAGAGGGTCAATGCATCGGCCGAAATCGGCTTGCCCGACCAGGGGCAGACGTCGTTGACCGCGTCCGCGAGGCGCAGCGGTGTGTTCGACATGTCGGGCGTGGCGTTGGGCATGCGGCTTTCGAACGAACGAGGGATCGACGCCCTCTACCCCAACGCGAATCCCGCCCGAGGGCGCATCGCGCTGTCGGGCGTTGACCTCCGGCCTCATGGGGCCGGTCGGCGTTCGTGCTGACGATCGGATCGTCGGAATCGATTGGGCTCGGTTAGGACGCCGACACCCGCGAGTCAAGTTTTCCAAACGGTGGAGCGGGTTCCGGAAGTGAACGGATCGGCTTCCTGCGGTCCACCGCTGGTACGCCCCCTCCCCCGAAGACCGGGCGGACATCGGCGCGTGCGCCGGCATCGCTCTCGCACAGGCTGGCCTCGCCGGGGCGTTCTGACGTAAAGGCTCGGCCTCCCGCCCGGCCCCTCACCTCTCGGACGCGCGCCATGAAGATCGACGGCCAGCCCTACCGCACCATCTTCCCCGATGCCGACGGCGCCGCCGTGCAGGTGATCGACCAGACCCGACTGCCCTTCGCGTTCGAACTGAAGCGTCTCGCCTCCATGCACGAGGCCGGCACCGCCATCCGCACCATGGTGGTGCGCGGCGCGCCCCTCATCGGCGTGGCGGCGGCCTACGGCCTGGCGCTCGGCCTCGCCGAGGATTCGTCCGATGCCGGCATCGAGCGGGCGGTGGAGTTCCTCGCCGACACGCGCCCCACGGCCATCAACCTGCGCTGGGCGCTCGACCGGGTCGCGGCCAAGCTGCGCACGGTGCCGGAGACCGAGCGTGCCGCCTTCGCGTTCGCCGAGGCCGGGCGCATCGCCGAGGAGGATGTGGAGAGCTGCCACGCCATCGGGGTGCACGGCGCCAAGATCCTGGCCGATCTCCACGCCAGGACCGGCCGCACCGTCAACGTCCTGACCCATTGCAACGCCGGCTGGCTCGCCACCGTCGATTGGGGCACGGCGCTCGCCCCCATCTACGTCGCGCACGATGCCGGCGTGCCGGTCCACGTGTTCGTGGACGAGACCCGGCCGCGCAACCAGGGCGCGGCGCTCACGGCCTTCGAGCTCAACGCCCACGGCGTGCCCCACACGGTCATCGCCGACAATGCCGGCGGCCACCTCATGCAGCACGGCCGCATCGATCTCTGCATCGTCGGCTCCGACCGCACCACGGCCTCGGGCGATGTCTGCAACAAGATCGGCACCTACCTGAAGGCCCTGGCGGCCTCGGACAACGGCATCCCGTTCTACGCCGCCCTGCCGTTCTCGACCATCGACTGGACCCTCGACGACGGCGTGGCCCAGATCCCCATCGAGGAGCGCGACGGCCGCGAGGTCTCGCACCTCACCGGCCGCCTCCCCGACGGCGCCTTCGCGACCATCGAGGTGGTGTCCCCCGGCAGCCCCGTGGCCAACCCCGCCTTCGACGTCACCCCGGCCCGCCTGGTGACGGGCATCATCACCGAGCGCGGCGTGGCGCGCGCGAGCGCGGACGGGTTGCTGTCCCTGTATCCAGAGCGGCGGGCTTAGTAGGCACGAATTTCTCGAAGTCTATTCAGTAGCTTGGCTACATTACGAAGTTTTTCGAGATCCTCAACCTTCAACGGATCTGGATCGAAATGCATCACGTCGTTTCTGATGGCGTTGATTGCCATGAGCTCGCTACAGAACACATTCCTTTCTAGACTTAGGCCAATTTTTGACCAATTAACAGGATTCTCAAGGATTTTTACGTAGTTTCCAAATGTCAGCTCCGCAACATCCGAGAATTCCGCTGGTAAATATTCTGGAGAGCAACTATCTTTTATATCGCTTATACTTAGTTTCTTGCTAATTATGTGCCTCAAGCTGTTTTCGACTTCCGAAATCAGAAGAAATGGCGTACTTATCTCCTCAAACTGGAAGGCAATATCGTTTGAAGTCACAATTCCACAAATTTTCCGGTCAGAAGCTCTTATAAGAACGTAGTTGTGCTCTAGAATAATTTGAATGCCGGAGAAGAGCGAAGCGGACAAAGGTATTTCATAATGTTCATCCATGAAGTGCTGAACTAGAGAGCCTTGTTTCGCTCCAAGACCTCTCGCTCCGATCGAAGCCCAGCTAATAACTCCTTTCACGTCACGCTCAGTAGTCATGACTGGAAGCTGAGAAAAGTTTCTAGCTAACATCAACGTTATTGCTTCTGCCAAATTTGCATTCGGGGAAACGTATACAGGCGCAATATTTGCGGAAGGAATTTTCCCGATTCGGAATGACGGGTCGGCAGCTGTTCTTTCAGGAATATCCTCTTCTTTACTCATACTACCATCTGCATTGGTAGTACTCTCCTTAGAAGCCGCCTCATCTTTGTGATCAGCAATCAGCTCAAAAGTAATAGGCGTATCGACCCAAATATCATGATAATTTGGTACCGTCCTGATTCCTAACCTTGCAAGCTCTTCGTCAATATACTGGACGCGCGCGGGTGTTCGTCTCTGCGTATCGAACCACCAAAGAAAATTTCTAATTGTTACAGGGGTAGCCGTCTTGCCATCCCTCAAATCAGAACAAACCTGATTGAGCTCTTCAATTTCTGATACGGAATAATTCATTGCACAACCATAGAGGGATTTGGTTTTTCTATCAACCCTCCCACTGCCAGAACACCGACCCGGTGAACTCGAACACCTTGGTGCCGTGCTGGTTCACCGCCGTGTTGTGGTGGGTCGCGAGGCCCCAGCCGGGGCGGGAGGCCGATCGGCGCTTGGCCGTGAGGGCGCAGGCATAGCGCAGGGTGTCGCCGGCATAGACCGGGGCGAGCCAGCGCATGTCGCGGAATCCCGGCGAGGGTCCGAGCTGCGGCACCGGGCCCGACCGGGCGGTGAGCGCCATGTCGCGGGCGCGGGTGATGTGGAGGCGCTTCATCCAGACGGCGGCCGTGTGCCAGCCGGATGCGCAGAGCGCGCCGAAATGGGTCTCCCGAGCCGCGGCCGGATCGAGGTGGAAGGCCTGCGGATCGTAGGCCTTCGCATAGGCCACAATTGCTTCGGGCGTGAAGAGGTGATGCCCGAGGTCGCGGGCGACCCCGATGGGGGCATCCGCGAGGAAATCGAGCTGCACCGCGTCGGTCCCCTCCGCGGGTGCGCTCGGCTCGATGGGATTGACCACACGCGGCGGCAGCGGCGTGGCCCCCCGGCGGGCGAACATCACCGTGAAGGCCTGGGTCATCACCGCCTCGTCGCGGCCGTTGCGCAGGGTCAGGTCGAACCGCACGAAGCCGCGGTCGGGCTTGGTGTTCGAGGCCCGGCAACTGTCGACCTTCACGGAGATGCCGAGGGTATCCCCTGGCAGCACCGGCCGCAGCCAGCGCAGCTGCAGGACACCGGGCGAGCCCATGGAGGTCGCGCCCCGGAAGACGTGCTTCTGCAGGAGCCGCATGCCGAAGCCGGCGCTCTGCCAGCCCGAGCCGATGAGCTGCCCGACGAAAGTCGCCTCGGCCGCCGTCTCGTCGAGGTGGAACGGCTGCGGATCGAACTCCCGCGCGAACGCGACGAGCTCCTCGCGGGTCACGGTGATCGGCCCGCCCTCGATGACGGCGCCGGGGGTGAAATCCTCGAAAGCGATACCGGTCATGCGCCCGCTCAGTTGGCGAAGCGGAAGTGCAGCACGTCGCCGTCCTGGACCACGTACTCCTTGCCCTCGAGACGAAACTTGCCGGCCTCCTTGGCGCCGCTCTCGCCCTTGAGGGCGACGTAGTCGGCGAACGCGATGGTCTCGGAACGGATGAAGCCCTTCTCGAAGTCCGTGTGAATCACGCCCGCCGCCGCCGGCGCCCGCGTGCCCTTCTCGATGGTCCAGGCGCGGGCCTCCTTCGGGCCGACCGTGAAGTAGGTGATGAGGCCGAGAAGCTCGTAGCCGGCGCGGATGACGCGGTTGAGGCCGGGCTCGGCCAGACCCACGGCCTCGAGAAAGTCGCCCTGATCGGCGACCGGCATCACCGCGATCTCGCTCTCGATCTTGGCCGAGACCACGACCGCCTTGGCGCCCTCGGCCTTGGCCTGCGCCAGCACCGCGTCGGAATAGGCGTTGCCCTTGTCGGCGTCGCCCTCGTCGACGTTGCAGACATAGAGGACGGGCTTGGCCGTCATCAGCCCGAGGGTCTGGAACAGGGCCTCCTCCTCGGGCTTGCGGGGAACGAGGCGCGCCGGCTTGCCCTCGCGCAGGAGCGGCAGGGCGCGGTTCACGAGGTCGAGGGCCTCCTTGGCTTCCTTGTCGGCGCCCTTGGCCTTCTTCTCCAGGGCGAACAGGCGCTTCTCCAGGCTATCGAGATCGGCGAGCATCAGTTCGGTCTCGATGGTCTCGATATCGGCCTTCGGATCGACCTTGCCCTCCACATGGGTCACGTCGCCGTCGGTGAAGCACCGCACCACGTGGGCGATGGCATCGACTTCGCGAATGTTGGCGAGGAACTGGTTGCCGAGGCCCTCGCCCTTCGAGGCGCCGCGCACGAGGCCGGCGATGTCCACGAAGGTAAGCCGCGTCGGGATGATCTCCTTCGAGGCGGCGATCTTCGCCAGATCGTCGAGGCGCGTATCCGGCACCGCCACCTCGCCGACATTCGGCTCGATGGTGCAGAACGGATAGTTCGCCGCCTGCGCCGCCGCCGTCTGCGTCAGCGCGTTGAACAGGGTCGACTTGCCGACGTTCGGCAGGCCGACGATACCGCATTTGAAGCCCATGGTGTCAGTTCCGTTGAAACACGTCGTTTGGCGACGCTTGAAAGGGATCGATGAGGGTCAGCCCCTCGAAAACCGTGCCGTGTCCCATATCCTCGGTGAGGAAGAACCGGCAGCCGGCCAGCGAAGCACCTGCCACGAGCAGGCAGTCGAACCATTGATATCCAAGCCGGTTTCGGACGGACCATGCCAATTCCACGTCCTCCTCCGAGATCGGACGATCGCCCCAGCTTCGCAGGGCCGCGATGTCCGAGCGAATGTCGTCCGCTGAGCGATGGCTCTCCTTCTTCAGGAGCCACCGAGTCAGTTCGCTGAGAACCTGAAGATTGGTGCGCGCCCGCCCGCTCGCTCCGACCGTTCCAAGCCAGGAGCGAGCCCGCTCGCGCTTCGTCGCATTGCGGTCGTCTCGTGCGTAGATGAGAACGTTCGTATCGATGAAAACGAGATCAGTCGTAGAGATCATCGCGTGAAGGAGCCTTCCCGTTCTCATCGGTGAGGGGGAGAAGGGGCCCGGCCAGGAATTGCTCGAGCGCTTCGAGCTGATTGAGCGGACGTCCAACTCGGACTTCGACCGTCTCGGCGATGAATTTCGACAAGCTCTTACCGTCCCGCGCCGCCGCCACACGAGCGCGTTGCAGAACCGCGTCGTCCATTGTCACCGTGACATTCTTCATCGCCCGCTCCCCAGTTCCGCACCCGATATCGTGTCCCCGTGTTTTCGTGTCAATTCGCAGCCTCAAGCGGGCTTGCCCGAACTCGCCCGTTCGCCGACGCCCTTGACGTCGTCCCAGCCGCGCCCCGCCATGGCGAGGTGAACCTTGTTCTGGAAGCTCGCATCCTCGCCCGCCGCCAGCAGGGCGATGTGGTCGGCGATGGCCCGGTTGAGATCGTCGAGCCAGGGCCCCTCGTCCTTGCCGAAATCGTTGAGCACGTAGGCGTGGACCAGGGCCTTGTCGCCCGGATGCCCGATGCCGAGGCGGACCCGGTGATAGTCGTTGCCGCATTGGGCCGTGATCGAGCGCAGGCCGTTATGCCCGGCATTGCCGCCGCCGAGCTTCACCCGGACCTTGGCCGGGGCGAGGTCGAGTTCATCGTGCAGCACGATCACGCTGCCGAGGGGGATCTTGAAGAAGCGCTGCACCTCGGCGACGGACCGGCCCGAGTCGTTCATGAAGGTCTGCGGCTTGAGCAGGACCGCGCGCTCGGTTCCCAGGACCGCCTCTGCGATCTCACCCTGGAACTTCTTCCGCCACGGACCGGCCCGGTGCACCCGCGCGATCTCGTCGAGGGCGAGGAAGCCGATGTTGTGGCGGTTGCGGGCGTAGCGGGCGCCCGGATTTCCGAGGCCGACGATCAGGCGCATGGCGCGACGTTTCCTGCCGAACGAGGGAGAACCGGACCAGCGAGGGAGTCTGGGAACAGGTGAAAAGGGTCTGGAAACAGGAATGCCCCGACCTCGCGGCCGGGGCATCCTCAGGGACGTGAAACCGGGGGGAGCCCCAGGTCTCAGTCCTCCTTCTTCTCGTCCTCGGCGGCCTCCGCGGCCTCCTCGATCTTCTCTTCGGCGGCTTCGGCCGACTGGGCCTCGGCAATGGCGGCCTCCTCGGCCTCCACCTCGGCGCCGAGCACCGTCGGCGGCACGACGTTGGCGACGGTGGCGTCGGGTTCACCCGTAAAGGTGGCGCCAGCCGGCAGCTTGACGTCGGCGATGTGGATGGCGTCGCCGATCTCGCGGCCGGTCAGGTCGATCTCGACGGCCTCGGGGATCGCATCGGGGGCGACTTCGAGGGCCAGGGTGTGCAGCACGATGTTGAGGGTGCCGCCGCGCTGTTTGATGCCGGGGGCCGCGTCCTCGTTGATGAAGTGCACCGGCACCTCGACGGTGATGGACTGGCCGGCGACGACGCGCAGGAAGTCGACATGCAGCGGCACGCCGTTGACCGGGTCGAGCTGGAAGTCGCGCGGGATCGCACGGGTCTTCTTGCCGCCGGCGTTGATCTCGAACAGCGTGGTCTTGAAACCGCCGGCGTAGATCAGGGTGCGGGTGCGGATGAGGTCGATGGCGATGGCCTGCGGGGCCTGGCCGCCGCCGTAGATGACGGCGGGAACTTGGCCCTGGCGACGAACGGCCCGGGCGGCCCCCTTGCCGACCCGGTCGCGTGCCACGGCCTCAAGCGTCTTGACTGCGCTCATGGCGTGATCCTTCAAAGATTGAAACAAGCCGGGGAACAACGAAAGGCCGCCCGAAACGGACGGCCACACCGAACCCCGATTCGCGCCCGTGCCTCCAAGGGTGTCTGGCGGGCGCGGGTTGCCTATAGCCTGGGGGGCGCCCGGGTTCAAGGACCCGCCCCGCACGACGCCGGATGGACAGTGGCCCCCGGATGGACGCGAACGCGTCGGCTTCAGGCGAAGGTGCCGGGGGCAGCGCCGCCCGGACTTCTTCTGTCGACGCCGTTCGGATAAGCCTCATCGAGATCCTGGAGAGGCCCCGCGATGTTCCCCAAGCCCCACGCCGCGCTCGTGCCGAACACCTTCGCGTTCGAGGAACTGCCGCTGGTCAAGCCGACGGGGTTTCGCGAATACGATGCACGCTGGCTGTTCCCGCAGGACATCAACCTGATGGGCGTGCAGGCGCTGGGCCTCGGCATCGGCACCCTCGTGCACGAGATGGGCGTGCGCCCCGACATCGTCACGGGCCACGATTTCCGGGCCTACTCGTCCTCCATCAAGCTCGCCCTCATCGCCGGCATGCAGGCGGCGGGCCTGCGGGTGAAGGATGTCGGCCTCGCCCTGTCCCCCATGGCGTATTTCGGGCAGTTCGCCCTCGATTGCCCGTGCGTGGCCATGGTCACCGCCTCGCACAACGACAACGGCTGGACCGGCGTGAAGATGGGCGCCAACCGGCCCATGACCTTCGGCCCCGAGGAGATGGGCCGCCTGAAGGAGATCGTGCTGGGTGGAACCTACCGCTACCGGGATGGGGGCGCCTACGAGTTCGTCGAGGGGTTTTCGCAGGTCTACCTCGCCGACCTGAAGGCGCGGGCGAAACCGATCTCGCGAAAACTCAAAGTGGTGGCCGCCTGCGGCAACGGCACGGCCGGAGCCTTCGCGCCGCAACTTCTCGAGGCCCTGGGCGTCGAGGTGATCCCCCTCGATGTCGACCCGGACTACACCTTCCCACGCTACAACCCGAACCCCGAGGACATGGCGATGCTGCACGCCATCGCGGCGCGCGTGAAGGAGACGGGGGCGGATGTCGGACTCGGCTTCGACGGCGACGGCGACCGCTGCGGCGTGGTTGACGACGAGGGCGCGGAGATCTTCGCCGACAAGATCGGCGTCATGCTCGCCCGCGACCTCGGTAGGCTGCATCCCGGCGCCACCTTCGTGGTCGACGTGAAGTCGACGGGGCTCTACCACACCGACCCCGAGCTCCAGGCGCTGGCGATCCGGACGGATTACTGGAAGACGGGGCATTCCTACATCAAGCGCCGGGTCAACGAACTCGGGGCGCTTGCCGGCTTCGAGAAGTCGGGGCACTTCTTCTTCAACGAACCGATCGGGCGCGGCTACGACGACGGACTGCTCACCGCCATCGCGGTGATCGAGATGCTCGACCGCAATCCAGAGCGTTCCATGGCCGACCTCTACCGGGCGTTGCCGAAGACCTGGGGCTCGCCGACCATGTCGCCCCATTGCGCCGACGAGGTGAAGTACGGGGTGGTCGAGGCCGTGACCGCGCGGTTCCGGGCGATGTTGGACGCGGGCGAGACCCTCGCGGGCGCCAGGATCACGGACCTCGTCACCGTCAACGGCGTCCGTGTCGCGACCGAGGACGGCACCTGGGGACTGGTGCGGGCCTCGTCGAACAAACCCGAACTCGTGGTGGTGATCGAGAGCCCGATCTCGGAGGACCGCCTCCACGCCATGTTCGCGGCGGTGGACGGGGTGCTGCGCGAGAACGACGGGGTCGGTGCCTACAACCAGACCCTCTGAGGAAGCGAAGGGGGAAGGCGGTCTACTTCCCGCCGACCGCCATGGCACGGCGGGCTTCGGCCTGGCCGCTGACTTCGCCGAAATAGCGCGTCGAGTCGCCGAGCTGCGCCGAGGGCTGGCAATTGGGCGTGCACGAATACGATTCGCGCTCCAGGCCACGCTGCACCGTGACGACGGCGGCCTGAGGTGCCTGCACGCTGATGGTGGATTCGGCCAGCATGTTGCCGCCGCGGTCGAGGGCGATGAGGTTGGTCGAGCCGAAGCTCTTCCCCGTGAGGATCAGGACGCCGTTCTTCTGAAGGGACACGTCGGCGATGATCGGATTGCCGACGATGACCGTCTGTGTGTTCTCCGGCAAGCGGATCACCTTGGCGTTGTCCACCGTCACCGTCACCAAAGTCGGCGCCTGCGCGGCGGCCGGTCCGAGGGCGGCGGCGAGCAGAAGGGCGGCGAGCAACGGAACCACCGCACGGGACGCGGTGGATCGGAAAGCTGGGGAACGGTCGTCCATGGGGATCACTCGTGCCTGGGGACCGCACCCGCGCGGATTGGAGCGGCGGTCGACCGCGTTCGTCGAGCCGACGGATCACCAAAACACAGGGAGGGTAAACAGGCCCCTAAGGACGGGCCGTGACCGGGCACGACACCGGCGAACCGCCTCCTCCATCATCTTCGCAGACGGTCTAGTCTTTACGATAGCTTTACCATGCTGCGATCGGACCGGACGAGCCCAGGTTTCGGCGACTCGTTTAACCGATTTGCAACGTGGGACGGGCAATGTCGTTTCTGTCGCCGGACGAAACGTGACGATCTTCGACGGCACCTGATTTCTTCTCGGTCGAACAAGGATCCTGCGTCATGACGAACATCTTCAAGCGTTTTGCCTCCGACGAGTCCGGCGCCACCGCCATCGAGTACGGCCTCATCGCCTCGCTCATCGCCGTCGCGATCATCGCCGCCCTCAACGTGCTCTCGACCAAGATCAGCGGAACCTTCCAGTACGTCGGCAACAATCTCAAGCAGAGCTGAAGCCGAAGCGGCGATCGGCACGACGAGGCCCCGCATCCGCTCCAGCGGACGATGCGCGGAAGAGGTCCGAAAAGGAGGCGCGTTCCTGAGTTCGCGCCTCCTTTCGTTGTCAAACCCCCATTCTACTTCTGACTACTTCTGAAAGCCCCACCATGGGTACAGCGAGCATGGGTACGGCGAGCGTTCTGTTCGTCTTCCCGTTCCTGATGGTCTACGCTGCCGCCAACGATCTCCTGACGATGCTGATTCCGAACCGGATCACCCTCGCGCTGATCGCGGGCTTTGCCATCCTCGCCGCGAGCTTCGGGTTCGGATGGACCGAATTGGCGGTGCATGCCGGCGCCGGGGCCCTCGTGCTGGCCATCACCTTCACCCTGTTCGCCCTCGGGCATATCGGTGGGGGCGACGCAAAGCTCGCGGCGGGCACCGCCCTTTGGATCGGCTTCGACCATCTGCTCGATTACTTCACCCTCGCGGCCCTGGCGGGAGGCGTGCTCACGGTGGCAATTCTCGCCCTGCGCTCGCAGCCCCTGCCGGTGTTCGTCGGGTCGACCCTGTCGCGCATGCCGTTCCTCCTCCACCTCCACGACAAGCGCACGGGCGTGCCCTACGGTATCGCGCTGGCCTTCGCGGCGGTGATGGTCCTGCCCGAGACGGCGATCTGGACGCGGGCCCTCGGTCTCTGATCGACGCGGACGAACGGCATCGCCTTCGCGGTGACCGGCGGACCACGCAATTCATCAGGAAGTCTTAACCCTAATTTGAGGAATCCGGGACCATCGTGACGGGGCGCGGCACTCGGCCGTCCCACAGGTTCATCCCCGGCAATGAAACCCGCTCGCCTTGCCGTCCTCGCCATCGCCCTGGTCACCGGCGGCCTCGCCGCCTACCTGATGAGCGGCGACGACAAACCCCCGGCTCCCGTGATCCTGGCCGCGCCGCCGCCGCCGGTCCTGCCAACGACCGACGTGCTCGTCGCCGCGGCCGAGCTGCCGATGGGGCAAAGCCTCCAGGCAGCGGATCTGCGCTGGCAGCCCTGGCCCGATCAGGCCATCACGCCCGGCTACATCACCCGCACCAGCCAGCCCAAGGGCCTGGAAGACATCACAGGCTCCATCGCCCGCTCCGGGTTCCTCTCCGGCGAGCCGATCCGGCCCCAGAAGCTCGCCCGCTCGGACGGTGGGTTCATGGCCGCCATCCTGCCATCCGGCATGCGCGCCGTGGCCATCGTCACCGATTCGCGGGGATCGAGTTCCGCCGGCGGCTTCATCCTGCCCAACGACCACGTCGACCTCATCCGAACCTACCGCGACGAGGAGGCCATGCAGGCCGGTGGGTCCGAGACACAGATCTCGGAGACCATCCTCACGGACATCCGCGTGCTCGCCGTCGGCCAGATCGTCCAGGAAAAGAACGGCAGCAACGTCGTGACCGGCGAGACCACGACCCTCGCCCTGACGCCGGCGCAAGCCGAGATCGTCACCCTCGCCCAGAAGGTCGGCCAGCTCTCCCTGTCCCTGCGTAGTCTCGTCGATTCCGGGCGCGCCACCGAGGTGGCGCCGGACACCCGCGGCGAGGGTGGCGTGACGGTCGTGCGCTTCGGCGTCTCCAAGCAACAGTCGCGGCGCTGATGGCTCCGGCGAACGCGATGACAGGGGTTTCACCGATGATTGTCCGATCCCGGAGCGCCACCCGCCAACTGCCGATCCTGGTGGTGCCGGTCCTTGCGAGCCTCCTCGCCGGTCCGGTCACGGCTCGGCCGGTGCCCGACCTCGCTCCGGCGCCCGTGCTCGCCGTGGGCTCGAACGAGGCCGCGACCTCGCGCAAGATCGAGCTGACCATGGGCCGCTCCATCGTCATCGACCTGCCGCGCGACGCCAAGGAGGTGTTCGTCGCCAACCCGAAGGTCGCCAACGCCGTCGTGCGCTCGACCCGCAAGGTGTTCGTCATCGGCATGGAGGACGGCGCCACCTCGATCTTCATCATGGACGGCGAAGGCCGACAGATCACCGCCCTCGACGTCACCGTGGCGCGCGACCTCCAGCTCGGCGCCCTGCGCCAGATCCTCACCCAGAGCATCGCGAATGCCCGGTTCGACATCCGCACCGCCGGCAGCTCGATCATCCTGTCCGGCAGCGTCAACTCCGCGGCGGAAGCCTCCCAGGCGATCGACATCGCCAACGCCTTCGTGGGCCAGTCCGGTTCTGCGGGCGCGGGCGGCGCCTCGGCGGGCGCCGCCGCGGGCAGCACCCCGACCCGCGGCACGGTGATCAACAACATCACCATCCGGGGCCGTGATCAGGTGATGCTGCGCGTGACCGTGGTCGAGGTCGCCCGCACGGTGCTGAAGCAGTTCGGCATCAACATCAGCGGCAACTGGTCGGGGCTGAACCTCGTCAACAATGCACCGTTCGCCCTCAACGGCAGCGCCTTTCCCAACGGCAACGCCCTCAGTGGCACCGTCACCGGTACGGGTGGCGCGAGTCTCACGGCGACCCTCAGGGCGTTTGAGCAGGCCGGCGTCTCCCGTGTGCTCGCCGAGCCCACCCTGACGGCAATTTCCGGCGAAGCGGCGAAGTTCACTGCGGGCGGTCAGATTCCGGTACCGTCCACCCTCTCGTGCGTTCAGAACGTTGGCGTACAGACCTGCACACCTTCCATTGCGTTCAAGCCTTACGGCGTCAGCCTGACTTTCACCCCCGTGGTACTCGCCGAGAACCGAATTTCGATCCGGGTCGGCACCGATGTTACCGAGATCGATCAAACGAACTCGATCAACCTCGGCCAGGGTGGCACGAGCTTTCCCGTGCCGGGTTTCACGGTGCGCAGCTCCGAGACCACCGTCGAGCTCGCCTCCGGCGCCAGCATGATGACCGCCGGCCTGATCCAGCAGCGCAACAAAGCCACCATCTCGGGGCTGCCAGGACTGATCAACCTGCCGATCATCGGTGCCCTGTTCCGGTCGCGCGACTACCAGCGCCAGGAGACGGAGCTGATGATCATGGTCACCCCCTACATCGCCAAGCCGATGGAGGCGCGCCAGCCCACGCGGCCAGACGACGGCTTCGTCGACGCCCAGGACGCGCAGGGCATCCTGCTCGGACGCCTGAACCGCCTCTACGGCGTCGCGGGCGCAAGTCCGCTCGGACCGGCCTATCGCGGCCGCGTCGGCTTCATCACCGACTAAGCCTACCCGCTCAAAGACCCGGCCCCCGTTCCGCCAGGACCCCTTCCATGCCCGCGTCTCCCACGCCAAAGTCTTCCACGCTCAAAGCCCTGGCCGCAATCAGCGCCCTGACGGCGCTCCTCGGCGCGTGCCAGAACCGTGCTCCGGCGACGACGGGCTCGCTCTATCCGACGGACTACCGGGCACGGCACCCCATCGCCCTCACGGATGCGGGCCGCAGCCTCGACGTGTTCGTCACCGGCACCGGCCACATCGATCCGCGCCAGGCCGCCGACATCGACGCGTTCCTCGTCGACTTCCGGCGCTACGGCCGCGGCACCCTCGTCCTCGACATGCCGCGGGGCGTCGCCCCCGCCATGGGGGCCGCCGTCGAACGCACGGGCGCGGCCATCCGCCGAATGAGTGCCGAGGGCGGCTTGGCCCCCGGACAACTCGTGGTGACGAGTTACGCCGTCGCAACCCCGACCCTCGTCGCCCCCTTGCGCCTCAGCTTCCAGCGGATGGAGGCCAAGGTCGCGGGCCAGTGCGGATCGTGGCCGCAGGATCTCGGGGTCGGCGACGCCGCCTTCAACGGGCGCAACGAGGCCCATTGGAACTTCGGCTGCTCGACGCAGTCGAACATCGCCGCTCAAGTCGCCGATCCCATCGATCTCGTGCGCGGCCGTCCCGAGGGGCGCATCGACACCGTCCGCCGCACGAAGAACATCGAGAAATTGCGGGCCGGCAATGATCCGTCAATTCCCTGGCGCCAGGATGGCAAGGCCGACGTGAAATCCCAGGTCTCGCAGTAGCCCCCGGCCGCGGCGCCTGCTCCGGGGTGCCGCGCCCGAAGACGTGCCGATCGACCGAAACCCGCGACTCCCGAATGCGCCCTTCGGGGCAACCTGAACCGGAACCAGAGCCATGGTGGACCCGAACCAGACACCCGAGCGCCTCATCGCCCCGGTGCCGCGGATCACGATCCAGGCCTTTTGCGAGACCCAGGACACGGCCGTCGTGATCGAAGCCGCGAGCTTCGACCGGCGGATGCAGAAGGCTCACGTGAAGGTGCAGATGGGCGGCGGTGCCGCCGCCGTCGAAGCCTATCGCCATGCGCCGACCCCGAACGTCATCGTCATCGAGACGCAAGGGGCCAAGTCACGCCCGATCGAATGCCTCGATTCCCTCGCCGAAGTCTGCGACGCCGGCACCAAGGTCATCGTCATCGGCCACGTCAACGACGTGATGCTCTACCGCCAGTTCCTTCAGCGCGGGGTGAGCGAGTACCTCATGGCGCCCGTGGATCCGATCATGCTGATCCAGGCGATATCGGACCTGTTCTCGGCCCCGGGCGCCAAGCCCGTCGGCCGCACCATCGCGGTGGTGGGTGCAAAGGGCGGCGTCGGCGCGTCCACCCTCGCCCACAACCTCGCCTGGACCATCGCCCGGGAGCAGGACACCGCGACGGTGATCGCCGACCTCGACATCGCCTTCGGCACCGCGAGCCTGAACTTCAACCAGGATCCGCCCCAGGGCATCGCCGAAGCGGTGTTCTCGCCCGAGCGCCTCGACGCGAACCTCCTCGACCGCCTGCTGTCGAAATGCGCCGACAACCTCACCCTTCTCGCCGCGCCCGCGACCCTCGACCGGACCATCGACCTGTCGGAACAGGCCATGGACGCCGTCATCGACCTCCTGCGCAACACGGTCCCGTGCGTCGTCCTCGACGTGCCGCATGTCTGGACCGCCTGGTCGAAACGTCTCCTCGTCTCGGCCGACGAGATCCTGATCGTGAGCGCACCCGAACTCGCGTCCCTGCGCAACACCAAGAACCTTCTGACCTTGCTCCAGCAAAACCGCCCGAACGACGCCAAGGCGCGCGTCGTCCTCAACGGCGTCGGCATGTCGAAGCGCCCCGAGATCAGCGTCGCCGAGTTCGCCAAGGCCCTCGACGCCCCGATCACCGCGAGCCTGCCCTTCGAGCCCGCCCTGTTCGGAACGGCGGCGAACAACGGCCAGATGATCGCCGAAGTGCAGGCCGGGGCCAAGGTCACGGACGTGTTCTCGGCACTGGCCGCCACCCTCGTGGGGCGTTCCGAGACGCGACGCCCGCGCGCGAACCTTCTCGAGCCGCTCCTGGCGCGGCTGCAGCGCCGCAAGGCGTCGTGATGCGCGATCCGCATCGTCGCCCGGTCCCAGCTCCCTCGACCGGAGACATCCCCCATGTTCGGTAGGCGACACGGCTCGGCGGCCGCTCAGGTCGCCCCCATGCACCTCGCCCCGCGTCCAGTCGCGACCCAGCCGATCCACCAGGAACCGGCGGGGCGCCCGCGCGTCGAGTTGCCGGTGCCCGTCCAGCCCGTGGTCGAGGCGGCAAAATCCGAGGATTACTTCCGCACCAAGAGCATGATCTTCGGCGCGCTGATCGAGGCCATCGATCTGGCTCAGCTCGCTCGCCTCGATGCCGAATCCGCCCGTGAGGAAATCCGCGACATCGTCTCGGAGATCATCGGTCTCAAGAACATCGTCCTGTCGATCAACGAGCAGGAAGACCTGCTCGACGACATCTGCAACGACGTCCTCGGCTACGGTCCGCTCGAGCCGCTTCTGATGCGCGACGACATCGCCGACATCATGGTGAACGGCGCCAACCGGGCCTTCATCGAAGTCGGCGGCAAGATCCAGCTCACGGGCGTGCGGTTCCGCGACAATCAGCAGCTCATGAACATCTGCCAGCGGATCGTCAGCCAGGTCGGCCGACGCGTCGATGAGGCCTCGCCGATCTGCGACGCGCGTCTCCCGGACGGCTCGCGCGTCAATATCATCGCGCCGCCGCTGGCCATCGACGGACCGGTGCTGACCATCCGTAAATTCAAGAAGGACAAGCTCACCCTCGACCAGCTCGTCACCTTCGGGGCGATTTCGCCGGAGGGCGCGCGCATCCTGCAGATCATCGGCCGGGTGCGCTGCAACGTCGTCATCTCGGGCGGCACGGGCTCGGGCAAGACCACCCTGCTGAACTGCCTCACGGCCTACATCGACCACGACGAGCGCATCATCACCTGCGAGGACGCGGCCGAGCTGCAGCTCCAGCAGGCCCACGTGGTGCGCCTCGAGACCCGGCCGGCCAACATGGAGGGCTCGGGCCAGGTCACCATGCGCGATCTCGTGAAGAACTGCCTGCGCATGCGGCCGGAACGGATCATCGTCGGCGAGGTTCGCGGCCCGGAGGCCTTCGATCTGCTCCAGGCCATGAACACCGGCCACGACGGCTCGATGGGCACGCTACACGCCAACTCGCCCCGCGAGGCCCTGAGCCGCCTCGAATCGATGATCACCATGGGCGGGTTCACCCTACCGTCGCGGACCCTGCGCGAGATGATCTGCGGCTCCATCGACATCATCGTTCAGGCCACCCGCCTGCGTGACGGTTCGCGGCGCATCACGCACATCACCGAGGTGATGGGGATGGAGGGCGACGTGATCATCACCCAGGATCTGCTCCTCTACGACATCCTCGGCGAGGATCAGAACGGCAAGCTCATCGGGCGGCATCGCTCCACCGGTATCGGGCGGCCGCGTTTCTGGGAACGGGCGCGGTACTACGGCGAGGAGAAGGCCCTGGCCGCGGCCCTCGACGCCGCCGCCGTACTGGAGGAGGGCAGCCTGTGAGGCACCCGTTCTTGAGCGACGGGGTCCGTCGCATCCCCACGGTGACGCCGTGAACGCCAACCTGCCCCTCGCCGCCGGGCTCGCCGCCCTGGCCGCCGGCGCAGTCGCCTGGGTCATGCTGACCCCGCTCATGACGGGCGAGAAGCGCGCGAGCCAGCGCCGCCGGGCGATCAGCGTGGTGACGCCGGGGGCGAGCGCGCGCGCGGTCACCACCAGCCGGCGCGAGCAGGTGGCGAAGAGCCTCAAGGAGATCGAGGCCAAGAAGGCCGGCACCCGCGCCAGCCTGGAGCTCAGAATCGCCCAGGCCGGCCTGACCTGGAGCCGGGAGCAGTACTACGTCGTCTCGGGCGTGCTCGCCTTCCTGTTGGGCCTCGTCGCCTATCTGACCATCAGCAGCATTCCGGCGACCCTCGCGGCGATCTTCGCGGGTGGACTCGGTCTGCCGATGTGGTTTCTCGCCCATTGGCGCAAGCGCAGGGTCGCGCGCTTCATCGCCGAGTTGCCAACTGCCATCGACATCATCACGCGCGGCGTGCGCGCCGGTATTCCCGTGAGCGACTGCTTCCGCATCATCTCGCGCGAGGCCGAGGAGCCGATCCGCTCCGAGTTCCGGATCGTGGTCGAGTCGCAGACCCTCGGCCTGTCCCTGGGCGAAGCCCTGGTGAAGATGCACGAGCGCGTGCCCGTCTCGGACGTGAACTTCTTCGCCATCGTCATCGGGATCCAGGCGAAATCCGGCGGCAACCTTTCGGAGGCCCTGGCCAACCTTTCCCGGGTGCTGCGCGAACGCAAGAAGATGGCCGGCAAGATCCAGGCGATGAGCATGGAGGCCAAGGCGTCGGGCGGCATCATCGCGGCGCTGCCGTTCGTGGTCGCGACCCTGACCTACATCGCCAGCCCGGACTACATCGCCCTGCTGTGGACGACGGATATCGGCAAGATCGGCCTCGTCGCCTCGGCGATCTGGATGTCGCTCGGCATCTTCACCATGAAGAAGATGATCAGCTTCGACTTCTGACGGGAGCGCGACCGCGCGAAAGCCTGAAAACCATGCTGGACGTCCTTGCCCACAAGCTCATCGATCCGCGCTTCCTCGGGATGGCGCTCGCCGGCATCGCGGCGGCAGCCACCGCCTTCGCCCTGCTCCAGCCCCTGATCGAGCCCGATCGCCTGGGCAAGCGCATGAAGATGGTCGGTGAGGAGCGCGACGAGCTGCGCCAGCGCGAGCGCGAACGCCTGTCGAACACCGCCGCCAAGGCGACCCTTCGGGTGGCGCCGAAAGCCTACATGAAGCGCGTGGTCGAGCAGTTCAACCTCAGCCGCTGGCTCGGAACCGAGACGGCGCGACAGCAGCTCCTCATGGCCGGCTACCGCTCCCCAGGCGCCGAGACCGGGTTCCTGTTCTTCCGCATGGTGACGCCCATCGCAATGCTCGTGGCGTCGATCCTCTACCTGTTCGTCCTCAACGTCATCGACCAGCCCGTGGCGATCCGCGCCATGATGGTGATCGCCGCCGTGCTTCTCGGCATCAAGATGCCCGAGCTCTACCTCCACAACGCCACCAAGAAGCGCCAGACCGAGATCCGGAAGGCCTGGCCCGACGCCCTCGACCTCAGCCTGATCTGTGTCGAATCCGGCATGTCGGTCGAGCACGCTTTCCGGCGAGTGAGCACGGAGATCGCGACCCAGTCCATCGTGCTCGCCGAGGAACTCGCGGTGATGACCGCCGAACTGTCGTTCCTGCCCGACCGGCGCCAAGCCTTCGAGAATCTCGCCAATCGCACGGGCCTCGACCCGGTCAAGGCGGTGACCACCGCCCTCATCCAGGCCGAGCGCTACGGCACGCCCGTCGGCCAGGCCCTACGTGTGCTCTCCCAGGAGAGCCGCGACACCCGGATGAACGAGGCCGAGAAGAAAGCCGCGGCCCTGCCGCCGAAGCTCACCGTGCCGATGATCCTGTTCTTCCTGCCGGTGCTGTTCGTGGTGATCCTCACCCCGGCGATGATCCAGGTGTTCAAGTAGGCTTCGGACTGGGACCGCAGCCGGCCCGTTCGTTGCTGGAACGCGATCGCTCCATACTCTCGCAAAGGCACCGATCTCGACGGACGACCGGACGCCGGATGTTCGGTTCCGATCTGTTCCGTGACGAGTCGGACCGGAGGAATCTACACCCGTTCGTCGAGGTCCGGACAAGCGATGCCCGAGCCGTCGAGGCATCACGGGCAAGAGCCCGCGGCTTTCGTCGTTCCCATCCAGCCGGATCGCGACGTGACCCTATTCGATCCGGCCGACATCGTCGAAAGGTCCGACCGTCGGGATCCCTCATCGCGTAGGTCGCCGCTCGACGGACGATTTCCACAAGGATCGCACGTCTCGATCTCCGCCAGTCTCGATCCTGGTTCGGCTCGCGCTTCCTCGAACGAACACGAGCGTAGGAGCCGGTCCGACCGGCTGCGAGACGGACAATGATGTGATTACCCGCTTTGTCGCACTCATCGACGACGTCATCAGCCGGGGCAGGCTGTGTGGGGGATACACCGAGCCCACGCCGACTTGGCCGTGGGGCATTCGATCAGGCGAAAACAGAGAAACAATTTTTGGTTCAATACTGAGATATTGCAGCAATCGTCAGGGTGATTGCTTTTTCCAACACAGCGTCTTCGGTCAACCGCAAACACAAACTCATCCCGAAATATCCCATCACTCACCGAACAATGGAGAACGGAGTTCAATTCCGATTTGTTTAACAACTATAGGTTATCGATGGTGGCGCACCACCAGCGAGTAGCGATCGACCCAATGATCAGCAGCAAGCCCGTCCTCGACGATCGTACCGCTCGCCTGCAGCAACATCTGGTTTCCATTTCCGAAGCCATCGTGCGCACTCGCCGGGAAATCGCCGAACTGCAACAGGAGCATGAGGCCGGTCGAGCCTGCGACGAACTGCAAGCCGTGGTTCTCGGCACGGAGCAGGCCACCGACAGCATCCTCACCGCCTCCGAGACCGTGGACGGCCTCGCCCGTGGGATTGCCAGACGGACGCAGGACGTTGCGACCCGAGCGGACGCCGAGGCCATCCAGCGCCAGATGCAGGCCATCTTCGAGGCCTGCAATTTTCAGGATCTCACGGGGCAGCGGATCTCGAAGGTCGTTCGCACCATCGCCTATGTCGAGGAGCGGGTCGGTGAGATGCTGCGCCTCTGGACGGGTCAAGCCGGGACGACGGGGTCGGCCAGACCGGCAGCCCGCAAGGCGGTCGGCGCTAGGCCGGACGAAGAATAATCGCTGCTGAACGGTCCCGCACTGCCCGGCACGGCTGCCGTCAGCCAGGACGCCGTCGACGCGATGTTCCCGTAAGACCACCACACGAGGACTTGCCGATGGGCCGGATGCCGCAGATCGCCGGCATGACAACGCGGATCGCTCCCGCGATTGCGCGGGTGGTCAAGCCGGTGGCAGCAACCGTCGCACCCGGTTTCCGGTCCGCCCGGGTCTGGATCGGGCTCGGGATCCTGGCACCTCTCGGCATGCTCGGCGTCTGCGTCGTAATGCTGATGGAACTTCGTCAGGACGCTTGGGACAAGGCGGAGCAAACCTCCCGAAACCTGCTGCAGGTGATCGAGCGCGACATCGATCGCAACATCGAGATCATCGACTTGGCGTTGCTCGGCATCGTCGACAATCTCAAGCTGCCGGGCTTGAGCGAGATCGCGCCGCAGTTCCGCCAACGCATCCTGTTCGACCGCGCCGTCAATGCCAAGGACCTCGGCGTGATGCTGGTGCTCGACGAGAACGGCGATGTGGCCTTCGACGCCGCGAGTTGGCCAGTGCGCCGCCTCAACAGCGCCGAACGCCCCTACTTCCAGGCCCACAAGGCCAACCCCCACCTGGGCCTCCAGATCAGCCGGCCGCTGATCTCACAGCTCAGCGGCACACCGATCGTCGTGCTCAGCCGGCGGATCGACAAGGCCGACGGCTCCTTCGGCGGCGTCGTGCTCGGCAGCCTGTCGCTGCACTACTTCAACCGCCTGTTCGACCGGATCAAGCTCGGACGGGCAGGGACGATCAACCTGTTCCTGCACGACGGCACGCGCCTCGTGCGCCATCCCGAGCCCAATTCGGTGCTCGCCCCGAACTTCGCGGATTCGCCGAACGTCCAACGCTTCCTGCGCGAGATTCGCGGAAGCTTCGTCGGCATCACCCCGAGCGACGGGCTCGAGCGATTGTACACCTTCACGCAGGTGGCCGACTTACCGCTGATCCTGAACGTCGCCCTCCACACGCAGGAAATAGAGGGCGAGTGGCGGGCGAAGGCTCTTGTGATCGGCGCCCTCGTACTGGTCCTGTGCGGCCTCACGGTCGGGCTGTCGCTCCTGGTCGGATGGGAACTCAGGCGCCGCGCTGCCGCGGAAGCCGAGTTGGCCTGCCTTTCCCGCACCGATGCGCTCACGGCGCTGCACAACCGGCGCAGCTTCGAGGAGTCGTCGGAACGGATCTGGGACGAGGCGCGCCGTCGCGGCGGCGCTGAGGCCTTGCTCGCCATCAATGCCGATCACTTCAAGCGCTACAACGACCGTTACGGGCACGCCGTCGGCGATCGAGTTCTGCAGGCGCTCGCCCGCGCCCTGGAGCGGAGCGCACGTCGCCCGAACGATCTCGTCGCCCGCGTCGGTGGCGAGGAATTCTCCATACTCCTGGCGGACATCGAACCGGAGGGAGCCGCCTGGATCGCCGACCGGGTACACGCGGCAGTCGGCGAGCTCGTCGTCTGGGCTGATGGCGTCGATGTCGGACCGGTCACCGTGAGCATCGGCCTCGCCTTCAGCCTGCCATGGAAGGGCGGTACGCCCGAAGACCTGTTCGGTCTGGCCGACGCAGCCCTTTACGAAGCGAAGGCGAACGGCCGCAACCGGACCTGCTACACGGTGATGGGCATCAAGAGCAGGCATGCGGCCTAGGCCGAACAAAGCGTACCCGCTTGTTACCCGGTCGCACATAAGATCAGTAGCCACCGGCAAATGACCTGACTAGCTATAGCCACAGCCCGTCTCGATACTTGAGACGCAGCGTACGAGAGCGAAAATTGCTCTCGCCAGACAAGCGCGGAGTGCATCTGTGGCCTTGTATTATTTCGACATTCACGATGGCACATCACATTTCGATGCGGTCGGCATCGAGTGCTCCGGCCTGGACGAGGTGAAATCGCAAGCGATGCGAGTCCTGCCCGAAATCGCGCGCGAGCAGGCCTGCAACAGCAATGATCGGCTCGCCTATACGATTCTGGTGAGTGATGAGGATCACAAGGCCGGCTATTCGGCGACCCTGGTGCTTGTCGGACAGTGGTTGATCCACTGACGTTCGTGCTGAACGGGGGCGATATCGCTTGGTCCAGCTGCGGAACGGTTCGAGCCGGCAGGGAGCCTTTGGGGGGAGTACTACGGCAGTCCATGTCGTGATCGGCAACGGCAGTTCTCGGGCTATATGTGGAACACAACGCGCGTTCCGCCCAGTATGAGTGGCATGCCGAGCGTCGAACCCATCGGAAGCCCATCACATGCCCGCGCTTCCTTTGCCGAGGCGACGCGCATGACGATGGCGAGTGCCGGGGCGCCCGCCCTGAAGACCAATGTCCAGGCCTCGCATCGTCAACGCCTTACATCGCATGGATCTCCCCGGGACGACCGAACAAGTCGACGCGCAGACAACGTATGGGACACACACCGAACCCGGGACGTACAGTCAATGCCGGAATCCGCAATGGCATGAGACGTTTAGGGACCGAGCCGTCCAGCGGGAAAACCTCGACTGAAACGCGTGTCGCCACCGCGATGGCGGCTTTCCAGCACAACGGCTTTTCCCGCGGATGCCACCGCCTGCATCCACTTCGCCGAGGCCATGCACCTGCGGGATGGGCGCGGGATCGACCGCCCGATCAGTCGGTGAACCCGCCGGCGATGGGCGCGAACGCCCGCACCAGCACTGGGTCCAGGCGCCCGTCCATCTCCGTCAGGATCGCGTAGGCCTTTGCCGCCGGCATCGGCGGCTTGTAGGACCGCCGCTCGATCAGCGCCGCGTAGATGTCGCAGACCGTGATCAGGCGCACCAGGTCGGGGATCTCCGCATCCTTCAGCCCGTCCGGGTAGCCCGACCCGTCCAGCAATTCGTGATGTGAGCGCACCACGCCCAACATCTCCGCTTCGAACCGCTCCCCGGCGAGCAGGGCGTGCCCCTGCCCGGGGTGGAGCCGCATCACCGCCAACTCGGCGTCGTCGAGGCGGCCGGGCTTGTTCAGGATCGCGGGTGGCACGTGGATCTTGCCGACATCGTGCACCAGCGCGGCCTTGGTCAGGCGGTGCCGCTCGTGGGCGCCGAAGCCGAGATGCGTGGCGAAGGCCGCCGCGACGCCGGCAACCAGCAGGCAGTGCTGGTGGGTGGCGTCGTCGAAGCGGTGCATCGCCCCGATCCAGTCCCGGATACCGGTTTCCCCGATCGCGCGCGCGACGAGCTCCGTGCTGTTGTCGATCAGGGTCGGCGTGATCGGGCGATCGGCGACGAACACGTCGGTGTAGAACGCGCTGACCCGTGCCGCCTGTGCGGCGACATGCGGAGCGAGCGGCGGCGGCGCTTCCGCCACCCCGAGGGCGGCGCGGATGCGCTGCACGTCGACGGGGGCCGGCAGGATGTGCGTGGACCCCAGTTCGACGGCCTGGAGGCGATGACGGCGGCTTTCCTGCGTCTGGACGACGATCAACGGCCCTTTGATCCGCGAGAGGGCGCGCAGGGCGCGCAGGCGGATCATGGCGCCTTCATCGAGATCGACGACGTCGCAGATCAACGTCGCATACGGCTCAGCCGGAGCCGGATCGGCGTAGAGATCGTGCATCCGGCAGGCCAAAGCCGGCGCGAGCTGGGGGATCAGCGCAGCGTTGCGGCCCGGATCGTCCGTGACCCAGAGGACGCGCTTCGCGCGGTCGGCCGGCGCCGTGCCGATGGCCTCAACCACGACGCAGACCGCGCCGGGTTCCCAAGGACTGATGCGGCGCCCGGTCGGCGGCCTCGGCCTGCTGCTGCGGCGTCAGCGGCTTCGGGGGCAACTTGGCGAGTTGGAGGATCCGCACGCCCGCAAGGCTTCCGGCGCGCCACGCGAGGTTGACCGAGCAGACGTAGTCCATGCCGATGATCTTCAGCATGAAATCGTTCGGAAGCTCGATGTGCGCCGGCACGCCGATCTTGGCGCCCGTCTTCGACACATCCTTGACCGTGCAGGGCGTCTCAGCCCCACCGGGGGTCCGAATGAGGCCGATCCAGTTCGTTGTGTTCCGGGGCGCACGCTGGCGCTCGATCGATCTGTTGGGATTTTCGGGCAACGATCTGCTTCCGACACCAAATTTCAGACTGGATAGCCATCGCAGAATATGTACACCCCGATTCGTTACTCAATATTTATGCAGTAACGGTCGTCACTTCAGTTCCAGGTATACCCTTCCCAACGGCAACCTCAGATTGATTCGCCCAAGGCTCATCTGGGCCGAGGCTTCCTGCCCAGCCGACCGCAACCGGGAGTCCAGCCAGATCGGCCCACGCTTCGCTGCGCCTGCAGATGCGCTGTGGCGCCCAGGGGCTAGCCCACATCCCACCGCCGTTGGATCGTGCCGAGCGTAGCCAAGCTTTCGCACCGAGACGGGCCGCAAAGCTCAGGGATGCCGAAGACCGGCGGGCTCGCTTGACCGACCTACTCTCGATCGTGTGATGAACTGGATGGGCAATCCGGAAAATCGGAACGCTCAGACAATAGGCAATAGCGCGCCATCCGCTGCCAGCGGAGGTTAAGTGCGCCGAACCTCCCGTCGGACGGGACCGACGGGATCGGTCTGGCGTCAAGGGTCGGGTTATGACAGGCAGCAACATCACGGTCGGGTCGGCCCGCCTCCGGGCGCGCGATCTCCTGCTGGCCTCGACAACCCTTGTCGGGTTTAGCGTTCAGCCGTGCCAGACCCCGACGGTGCCGCCCGTGGCCGCGACGCTCCTGCGCGAGCGGATCGCCCGCTGGCAGGCCCTCGCCGTCGAGACTCCGGCCGCCCTCGTCGCCCGGCTGAACCCCCTGCGCATCCGAAAGGTGCGCCCGGCGGCGCGGATCGGGCGGCGGCAATTACGGGAGACCCTACGGGCGGTTGCGGTGTTGGCCGTCCGGGCGCGTGGCGTGCTCGCCCGTTCCGGGCTGGTGGTCCGCGTCCCTCGCCGTCGGGACCGGCATGGCCCACGCGCAATCGTCGATTTGGAGAGGGCACAGGCGCCACCACGACGACCGGCGATTACAGCCCCGGACCCAATCCGAATAACGGGACGGCTCCGATCGAAGCGGGCCGGTCTGCCGTTTTCACCGACACGGGCGCCACCGCCATCAACGTACCGGTCGGCCCGATCACGCCGGATAGCTGGACTTTCAGCACCGTTGCTAAGAGCGAGACGATTACCGGCGGAGGCGTGAATTTCGGCGGTGCCAGCCTCGTCAACATCGCCACGAGCGGGGCCATCTGCATCGCCAACGCCATTGGTGTCCAGCCAAACGGCATAGTTGTTTAGGATCGCGTTGACGATCTTGCCCGCCGTTTCCGCCGCCTCGACTGCATTGAGGAAGCGGATAAACTCCTGCGGTGGCGCTTGTAGTCGTGGGTGCGGGTCGTCGGCTTGCCCGGCT
Source organism: Methylobacterium sp. Leaf87 (assembly GCF_001422775.1). Taxonomy (NCBI): domain Bacteria; kingdom Pseudomonadati; phylum Pseudomonadota; class Alphaproteobacteria; order Hyphomicrobiales; family Methylobacteriaceae; genus Methylobacterium; species Methylobacterium sp. Leaf87. Next base: position 208,570 of record NZ_LMMI01000001.1, read on the forward strand.
TCATCGGCAACGGGTCCTGCGGGCGGGCGGGTCGACGTAGAGCCCAACGACGTCACGCAACTTGGCGGCGAAGGCCGGATCGGTGGAGAGCTTGAACTACCGGACCCGATGCGGCTGCAGACCGTGCCCGCTCCAGCATCCACTGCACCGACGAAACGCTGATGGCCGCGACCTTGCTCATGGCAGCGGTCGTCCAATGCGTGGTCGCGCCGGGCGGATCGCCTTGCGTCAGAGCCACCACGCGCGCCGCCACCGCCGGCCCCAGCGGCGGGATGCGCGTCGACCGCGTCTTATCCCCCAACCGCCCCCCCGAACGGACTCAAGCGTCAGGGCTCAACCACCAGGACAGGCTGACGCGCGCGGTCTTCGGGTACGCGGCGACGCGGGCTCTACGGTCGATCGTCGAAGGCCGAACCGAGCGCTTGCCTTCTCCTTCGAGCCCGAATGCCTCGAGCGAGCGGCGCGATCAGCGTCGCTGCCGCGAAGCTCCCGTGGCCGCCCGGCTCACGGCCCGCCGCAGGATTCGCGACAGATCCTCCACCGAATAGGGCTTCTTCAAGAACGGGAAGCCGTGTGTGCCCTCCTCGGCCAGGACATGGCTGTAGCCAGACGCGAGCACCACCGGCATTCCCGGATGGCGATGCCGGATCTCGCGGGCCATATCGATGCCGTTCATCCCCGGCATCACGACATCGGAAAAGATCACGTCGAAGCCCGGGGGGGCCTGCAGCATCTCCAAGGCCTTCTCGGCGTTCATCGCCCAGGCGGTCTCGTAGCCGAGTTCGCGCAAGGCCTGGGTGGCGAAAGCGCCGACCTCCTCGTTGTCCTCGACCACGAGAACCCGCGTCCCATGGCCGTCGGCGAGGGGCTCGGGCTCGTCGTCCGTCTCTTCGGCCATGTGCCGCCCCATCGCGCGGGGCAGGTAGAGGGTGAAGGTGGTGCCGCTGCCGGGCGCGCTTTCGACCAGAACTTCGCCACCCGACTGCTTGGCGAAACCGAACACCTGGGACAAGCCGAGACCTGTGCCCTGGCCGACGCCCTTGGTGGTGAAGAACGGCTCGAAGATCCGGTCGAGGTCGCCCTCGGCGATTCCGGTTCCCGTGTCGCGGACCGACACCGCGACGAAGTCGCCCGGGATGCGCGGGTGAGCCCGGACCGCCGGAATGCCGGAGGCGCGCCGCACGCCGATATCGAGGCGACCCTCGCCGCCCATGGCATCGCGTGCATTGATGGCCATGTTGACCAGGGCCGTATCGAACTGGCTCGGGTCGGCATCGATGAGGTGGGGGACGTCCTCGCCCTCGGCGTTCCGGACCGGGGTGACGTCGGTGACGACCCGGATGCGCGCACCCGTCAGGGTTCCGACCATGTCGGCGACGGAAGCGACGCTGCGGCCGACGTCGAACACCTCCGGCGTCAGGGCCTGACGCCGCGCGAAGGCGAGAAGCTGGCCCGTGAGCTTGGCGGCGCGCGTGACCGTGTCGGAGATGGCTCCGATGTAGCGTTGCCGGCGTTCCTCGGACAGGTCCGGACGCTTCAGGAGGTCGGTCGAGGACCGGATCACCGTCAGCAGATTGTTGAAGTCGTGCGCGACGCCGCCCGTGAGCTGACCCACGGCCTCCAGCTTCTGGGACTGACGGAGCTGCTCTTCCAGGGCGCGACGCTCGGTGACGTCGCGACCGGCTGCATAGAAGTGATCGCCTTGGGGGATCGCGTTCCACGACACCCAGCGATAGCTGCCATCCGCCGCCCGGATCCGTACATCGAGGTTGTCGAGAACCTCGCCGGCGCGAAGCTGTGCGAAGGCCGCCGCGGCCGCCTCCTTGTCGTCGGGGTAGACGTAGTCGTCGAAGGACGTATCCACGAGGTCGCCTTCGGACCAGCCGAGCATCTCGGTCCAGGCCGGATTGACCGCACGGTAGATGCCATCGAAACCGCAGACCACGAGCAGATCGCGGCTGGCACGCCACACGAGATCGCGTTCCGTGGTCCGTTCGCGGGCGGTATCCCGCAGGACGCCCTCCGCGAGGCGGCGGTCGGTGACGTCGTTGAACAGCAAGGCGAGCCGGTGCTGGACAGGCTCGCCGATGCGCAGGGCCTGCACCTCGAACCAGCGCCCCAGCGCCACGACCCCGCTCTCGAACCGGACGGCCTGCCCCGATAGGGCAACGGCCCCGTAGGTGTCGAGCCAAGTCCGTTCGAGGTCCGGCACCACCTCGCTCACCCACTTGCCGACCACGTCGTCGAGCCCGGTATGACGGGCGAAAGCGGGGTTCGCCTCGACGAAGCGGTAATCGATGGCCTTTCCCTCCGCGTCGAAACGCATCTCGATCACGCAGAAGCCGGCGTCGAGGGCGTTGAACAGGGTCCGGTAGCGCGCCTCGCTCTCGGCGAGCATGCCCTCCTCGGTCCGGAACCGGGTGACATCGAGCTGGCTGGCGAAGAAGTACCGTAGCTGGCCCTCCGGGGTGAAGACCGGGCTGACGTAGAGTTCGTTGCGGAACGTCGAACCGTCACGGCGGTAATTCAGGATCTCGACCACCACATCGCGGCGGGCCGAGATGGCGTCGCGAACGCGCGCGATATCGGCCGGATCGGTGTCCGGTCCCTGCAGGAACCTGCAGTTGCGGCCGATCAATTCCTCGGCCGAGTAGCCGCACAGATCCTGGAAAGCCCGATTGGCGAAAACGATGGGATTGTCGGGCTGGTTGGGGTCGGTGACGATCTGGGGCATGCGGGTCTTCTCCGCAGCCGTGAACAGAAGGTCGACATCCGCCGCGGACGTCTGCTGACCGCTCTCCGGTCGACGCACATGCGAGATGTTCCGCTCGCGCAGCCGCGCGATCTCGGCCTGGAGTTCGCGGTTCTCGGTGCGTAGGCGCTCGTTCTCGATGTCCATGCCGTCCGCTTCCGTGGGAACAGCGCCGCAACCGCCACGCCCAAACGCAACGGCCGAGAGCGAGAGAGGGTCCGCCTCCGCGCACCCCAGCCGCGCCCGGCCAGTGAGAATCGAGGGAAGTTCGCGAAGCGACGGCTCAGAGGCCTCACAAAACTCCCGGTCACCGCCAGTACTCGCTCTGTGCACCCCGGTGCAGCGGGAGTTTCGCGAGGGACATTTAGACGATCGCCCCGCTGGCCGATACCGGCACGGGCGAGCCCTGAACGGTCATGGACGCTCCCCGGCAGTCCGTGCCGCCGACGCCCGTGGGGTGACGGATCGTCCCGGGCGTACCACCGCCGCTCGCACCAGTCCGCCCTCGGGACGCGCCCGCACAGCCGGTGACCGGCGGGACGTCGCTCCTGGGTTTCGCTTCGCTGCTCACTTTGCTGGATCTGCGGGCGGGCACCTCCGGACAAGCGCCACGGGTCCCCGCCGATGCATCGTTTCCGTCTTCCGTCTTGACGATCCGGGGGCCTGAGACCGATCGGGAGTGGTTTGCTCATCGCGAGGCGACACGGCGGAGAATGCGAAGTCAGGCGCCGCGCAGGGCCGGGATCGCCGAGCGGAGACGGGAATAGCCGCGCGTGGATTTCGGCCACGCCGCATCGTCCCAGGCCCGCCGCACGCGCAAGCACCCATCCGGCATCGCCGTCGCCGATGGTCCGACCGGAGCCCAGGCCGTCACCACAGGCAGGCCGTCCGCCCAGCCGTTCCCGACCGGGGCCGCCGAGCACGCGAAATGCGCCGCCGCCCGGGCCAAGGCATCCGCCATCGCGGCCTCGTCCGCAGCCTTGACACGATCGGACGCACCCTGGGCATGAACGATCAGACCTCCGATCCGGACGATCTTCGTCCCGCGGAGCGGCAGGCTCTCCGGGTGGAGATCGTCGAGGTGCAGGAGCAGCGCGACATCGCCTTCCGGCATCGGATCTGCCTGCGGCAACGCCACCTCCCGCGGCGGCATCGGCTCGTCGAGGGCGTCCGGGTATTCGTCGAGACCGACGGGGTCGAAGCGTCCCTCCGTGTAGCGCCGGATGTTCTCCGCACGGGCGACGTAGTGCTTGCCGCGGGTGTGCAGGCCAGCGACCCAGCGCCAGGACAGCGTGTTGCTGGCCGGATCGCCATCGACGAGGTGTCGCATGAAGAATGCGGCCCCGAGCGCCCAGGATAGGCGCAGGGTGAAGATCCAGATCGAGGCGAACCACATTCGGGCGTGATTGTGCAGCCAGCCGGTCTCGACGAGTTCGCGCGCCCAATCATCGAACCCGTCGATGCCGGCTCGGCCCTCAATGGCCGATTCGTGGATGCGGCGCAGTCCGGGTTCGGCGGCGAGCAGGTCATGCCCGTGTCCGACCTCGGCGAGGAAGTCCGTCCAGGCCGCCGGGTGGGTCTCCAGATGTCCCTTGAAGTAGGTTCGCCAGAAGACCTCGGAGACGAACTTCTCCGCTCCGCCATCGCCGAACGCCCGATCCGCGGCGGCCACGACTTCCGCCTCCGTGATCAGGCGCCGGCGCAGATAGGGCGAGAGCATCGATGTGCTCGGCCCGTTGCCCAGCCCCCGGTCGGTGTTGCGGTCCGCAGAGTATGCGGCGCCGGGGCCTTCGAGGAAATCGGAGAGGCGCTCGAGCCCGGCGGCCCGGGTCATGGTGAAGGTACGATGCATCGGTTCGATCTAGGGTCGTCGAGGGCAGCGCCGATGCGACTCAATTCCCGGGGGCGTCCTTGCTCATCGGCCGGGTTCCGCGCTCGTTCGATTGCCTGCCCGAGGCGCGCAATCCGGAGCCCGTCCGAGTCTGTAAGCTCATTCTACCGCGGCACCGGATCTCCCTCGTCGCAGGTGCGCCGCACTCCGGATCGTCAAGCCCTGCGCAGGCGCAGGCCGAACATCCGGAGGGTCGCGAGGAGGATCAGTCCATAGACGATGGCTCCTGCGGTGCCGAGCGCACCGAGGACTACGATTTCGCGCAGATGCGGCAGAGCCGGCACCACACCCTCGACCACCGACAGTCCATAGCGGGCGACAACGGCCAGAGCGGCGCACGCGATGGTGACGCCGACGAGGGTAATGCCGAGCCCCCGGCTCGGTGCCATCCAGCCGCGCCGCCAAGCGAGCACCACCAGAATCGCAAGATTGACCCACTGCCCGATGGCGGTGGCGAGCGCCAGACCGGTGACGCCGTAAGGGCCCGTGAGCACGACCTTGAAACCGACATTGATCGCGATGGCCGAGAGCGAGGCGATGAGGGGCGTCATCGTGTCCTGGCGGGCGTAGAAACTCGGCAGGGCGCTGCGCAGGAGCACCACGGCGGGGAGCGCCAGCCCATAGGCGGCGAGCACCGAGGCGGCGCGTGCCGCATCCTCGGCACCGAACGCGCCACGCTGGAACAGGGCCACCATGATCAGACCCGGCAAGGTCAGGAACGCGATGGTGAAGGGAGCCGATAGGGCGAGCGAGAAACCAGCCGCCCGGTTCTGCGCCGCATGCGCGCCCGCCGCGTCACCGGCGGCGATCCGCCGGCTCATCTCCGGCAGCAGCACGGTGCCGGCCGCGATGGCGATAACCCCGAAGGGCAGCTGGTAGAGACGGTCGGCATACCAGAGCGCCGAGACCGCACCGGTGGGGAGGAAGCTCGCGATGATGGTGTCCGCAAAGGACGCGATCTGGAACCCGGCCGAACCGATCACTGCCGGACCCAGGACCTTGAAAAACCGCGTCATGGTGGGGTCGCGTAGGGTCGGCGGCACGAGGGAGGGCGCGATGCCGGAGCGTCGGCATGCCCACCACAGCAGGGCGAATTGCAGCACGCCGGAGACCGACACGCCCCAGGCGGCGGCGTAGGCCGCGTTCGGGAACAGGAACGCCAGACTGAACGCCACCAACATCGACAGGTTGAGCAGCACAGGCGCGCCCGCCGCCACCGCAAAGCGCCGCTGCGCATTGAGCAGGCCGGAGAACAGCGTCACCAAGGTCATGAACAGCAGGTAGGGGAACGTGATCCGTGTGAGCGAGACGGCCAGGGCGAAGCGTTCGGGATCCTCGGAGAATCCCGGTGCCAGGGCCCTGACCACCCACGGCATCGCCGGCATCGCGAGGGCCAGGAACACGACCTGGACGAGCAGCATCAGGGTGAAGATGCGGTCGGCGAAGCGCCGGGCCGCCCCCGCCTCGGCGGCCTCGGACAGGCCGGCGTAGGTCGGCACGAAGGCGGTGTTGAACGCACCCTCGCCGAAGATCGCCCGGAAGTGGTTCGGCAGCCGGAACGCCACCACGAACGCGTCGGCGATGGGACCCGCTCCAAGGATCGCCGCCATCACCACGTCGCGGGCGAACCCGGTGACCCGTGACACCAGCGTCCAGCCGCCGACGGAGAGGATGGAGCGGATCATGGAGACAATCGGGGAGACGAGAAAGGATGTTGCTTTTCGGGGCGCCCGGCCCCTCTTGTGGAGGCGGGCTGCCTTCGTGGGGAATGGCCGCGTGTCGAGGCGCGAACCGAAAGGGGCGCCACGAGCCCCGATGGCTCGCGGCGCGCAGTCAAGAAACGATCAGGCGATGGCCTCGCCGTACATCTTCTCCACGTGCTCCCAGTTCACCAGATTCTCGATGAACGCCTTGAGGTAGTCGGGCCGGCGGTTGCGATAGTCGATGTAGTAGGAATGCTCCCAGACATCGACGCCGAGGATCGGCTTCGCGCCGTGCACCAGGGGGTTCTCGCCGTTGGGGGTCTTCTGGATCTCGAGCTTGCCGTCCTTGACCGCGAGCCAGGCCCAGCCCGAGCCGAACTGACCGATCCCGGCCTGGATGAAGTCAGCCTTGAACTTCTCGAAGCCGCCGAGATCCTCGTCGATCTTCTTTGCAAGGGCACCCGGCACGGCACCGCCGCCATTGGGCTTCATCCACTGCCAGAAGTGGATGTGGTTGTAGTGCTGACCGGCGTTGTTGAACAGCGGCTGGTTGTTGCCGTAGGCGGAGGTCAGAACCTCCTCGACGCTCTTGCCTTCGAGACCCGTACCTTCGAGCAGCTTGTTGCCCGTGTCGACATAGGCCTTGTGGTGCTTGTCGTGATGGAACTCGAGGGTTTCCTTCGACATGTAGGGGCCGAGCGCGTCATAGGCGTAAGGCAGTTCGGGCAGGGTGAAGGTCATCGGCAAATCTCCGGGTCGTGACGTCAGGGAATGCGAAGGCAGGCAGGACGATCCGCCGGCCATCCGCACACCCAACGCGCCGATACCTAAGTGGATGCCGACACGGCGGCAACGCCCGAGCGGCCCATGGCCTGTGTCCGGGGTTTCGATTTTGCAAAAGGCCGGCAGGGCCTTACTGTGCGCGCCGCACTCCGGGTGCGGGCGTTTTTCGAGAGTTCCATGATCATTGCGCTGTTCGCGCTTGCCGTCCTGATGATCGTCGGTGGTGTTGCATCGGTCGTTCAGGGGTTTCCCTTCGTGCGCCTTGAGAGCGGTATGGCGATGACCGTCGCCGGCGCGACCACCGCGTCTGCGGGGGCGGTGGTTCTGGGCCTCGCCACGGTGGCGAGCCACCTGCGCGGCCTCGGGCGGCGCCTGGGCGAGGTGCGGGCCGCGATGCCCCCGGTCGAGAGTCTCGCGGCACGCCCACCCGAGCCCGAGGTCTCCGAACCGGCGTTTGCCATGCCGGCCCTCGGCGAAAGGCCGATGCGCCAGCGTCCGAGCCTCGGTGGCCCCGAAAGCCGCGAATTCGGCATGGGCGGCATGGCCATGGGTGGATTGGGGCTCGGGGCCGCCGGCCTCGGAGCCCAGGCACTCGCTGCCGCCGAACCGGACCAGGCGAAATTCGGCGCGGGGCCCCATGGTCGCGGGCCGGAGCCGACCTTCGTTCTCCCGCCCGACATCGACCTTCCTGCCCCGCCGCCCCCAGAGACCGTGGAGCCGCTGCTACCCGATCTCCTGCCGCCGCTGGACGCGCAGGCGCCGAGCGCCGAGGTGCGGCCCCTCGCTCCCGAGCCAACGTTTGCCGAGACTTCTTCTGCCGAGATCTCGCCTGCCGAGCCCCGCTCTGACGAACCCGAATCGGTCGCGGCGCAGGCCGCTCCGCCGGAGGATCGGCGCGCCATGGCCCTGTTCGACACCGGCACCGACGCCCCGGGGGAGCCGGTCCGTCTGTATCCGACCCTGGATACGATGGCCGACATCACCCCCGAGCCCGCGCGGGCGCCCGAAACACCCGCCGTCGAGGACAAACCGGAGATCGTCGGAACCTATGCGTCCGGCGGCAACACCTACGTGATGTACGCCAACGGTTCCATCGAAGCGGAGACGCCGCGTGGACGCTTCAGCTTCGATTCCCTCGACGAGCTGAAGGCCTTCGTGGAAGCCGGCGGCGAAACCGATGCGCGGGGGGCCGCCTGAGGCGCCTCCTCGTCTCCCCCTTAGCCGCGGGGGTCCAGAACCGTGCTGCGTGCCGGCAACGGCGCCAGCATCCGGAGATGAAAACCGTCCGGCGGATAGTCAATCGTCACGTCCGCCCGGACCTGGGCCGTGAGTACGCGCTGGAGCAGGCGTGAACCGAACCCCTGGCGCGTCGGCGCGCGCACCGTCGGACCGCCGCTCTCGCGCCACTCGAAGCGCAGGGTCCCGGCCGGGCCGTCCGGCACCAGATCCCAAGTGATCACCACGCGTCCATCCGGGGTCGAGAGCGCTCCGTATTTCGCCGCGTTCGTGGTGAGTTCGTGGATCGCCATGCCGATGGGGACGGCGAGTTCGGACGTGAGATCCACGGCCGGACCTTTCAGGTGAATCCGGGCATCCCCGGCCCCGTCCATGTCACCGTCGGCGTAGGGTCGCAACTCGTTGGCGAGCAGGGTGCGCAGGGACGCGGTCTGCCACGTGTCCTCGGTGAGCACCGAATGGGTGTGGGCGAGGGACATGATCCGCCCGACGAAGGCCTCGTAGAAGCTCTCGATGCTGGAGGCCGTGCGGGCCGTCGAGCCGACGATGGCCTGCACGGTCGCGAGGGTGTTCTTCACCCGATGATGCAGTTCGCGGATGAGGAGGGTCTGGCGCTCCTCGGCCATGCGCCGCTCGGTGACGTCCGCCACGACCCCGATGAGCCGGCGCGGCAGCCGGTGGGGGGCATCGCGCTCGAAGCGCCCGGCGAGATCGATGATCCGCCACGCTCCGTCGCTGCGGCGCCGAATCCGCCCCGTGGCCTTGAGCACGGCATCGCCGCGCAGGGCGTTCGTGATCGCGGAGCGGAAGGCCGCCCGATCGTCGGGGTGGAGGATGTGCTCCAAGAACTCGCGCTTGCCCACGGCGCCATCTTCGACGCTGCGCCCGAAGATCGCGAACATGCGCTCGTTCTCCCAGACCGCCTGATCGTCGAGCATGTGCCACTCGAAGATCCCGAGGGCGGCGAGCGACGTGGCGATGCGCAGGCGTTGCTCCCCCGCGCGCAGGGCCGTGCGGGCGACGACCTGTGCGGTGATGTCCTGCACGACACCGACGATGCCGGCGGATACACCGTCATTCCGGCTCGCCTCGCCCCGCAAGCCGAGATGGATCTCGGTTCCGTCGTCGGCCCGGCGCAACCGGCATTGCAGGGCGAAGGGCCCACCCTCCGCCAGGGCGGATCGCACTTGGGTCTCGATCCGCCCCACCTCCTCCGCGTCCAGGCGGCCGCGCAGGGTCGCCCAGGAAAACCGGACGCCTGGCCGGTCGCCGAGGATGAAGGCCGCGCGTCGCGACAGCGAGATGAGGCCGGTCGCCGTATCGAAGCGCCATTCGCCGACGCCGGCCGCGGTGAGGGCTGCCTGATTCTCGACGGCCGGCACCAAGTCGTCGGCGTCCACCGCATCGACCACGACCACTTGGACGCCATTCGTAGGGGTCGAGGACCGGACATGGACATCGAGGATGCCGCCATCGGCGCGATGCCAGCGCCGGATGCCGTTCGTGACGGGCAGGGCGGTTTCACCGAGGCGGGTGAGTTCCACCCCCGTGAGCCCCCCGTCGGGGTAGTCCAAGAGATGGCAGAGATGGGGGTTGGCCGTGCGAATACGGCCATCGCCAAGGCCGATGACGAGAAGGCCGATGACGGCCCCAGTGAACGCTACGTCGGCGGGATCGTTCGCGCGCGGTGGAGGCGCCGCCGTCCCGTTGTGATCCGCAACGTCGCTCAAACCGCAACCTCGCTCAACGGCACCCCGCCGCATGCAAGCTTCCCAGAACTTCGAGAAGACCTTCGCCGATCTTGGGAAACCGACGCACCGAGCGCATGCAAAGCCTTCGGGCGACGGAAGGCAAGAGGGGTTGTGCCCCCCGCAATGGGGGCCCTTCCCCTGTATAGGGGGGGGTCCACCCCTGCAAGAAGGGCTCTGCCCCGGAAACGAGAAGGGCTCTGCCCCGGAAAAGGAAGCCCCGTCGGAAAGCCCCTCAATCCGCCGAGGCGCGCCGGAATTCCAGATAGGTGGGCGCACGCCCGGCGATCAGGGCCTTCGCTTCGTAGCGCGTTCCCGGCCAATCGGACCACGCCACGCGCCAATCGTCCGCGCGCACAGCGGTCCAGGTGAGCGCGGGGCAGCGAGCGGCACGCACGAGGGCCCAGCCGGCATAATCGTCGATGTCACTGGCAAAGCGGAACACGCCGCCGGGTTTCAGGACACGCGCGATCTCACGCAAGGACTCATCCGAGACGAAGCGGCGCTTGCGCTGTCGGCGCTTGGGCCAAGGATCGGGATAGAGCAGGTAGACCCGCGCCAGGGCACCGTCGGGGATCGCCGCCAGCAACGCAGTGGCGTCTTCGTCCCACACCCGAACGTTCGAGAGACCCCCGTCGTCGACGGCGCGCAGGAGCTTGACCACGCCGTTGACGAAGGGCTCGGCGCCGATCAAGCCGATGCGCGGATTGGCCGTGGCCTGGGCCGCGAGATGCTCGCCGCCGCCGAAGCCGATCTCGAGCCAGACCTCGTCCACCGGGACCGGGAACAGGCCGATCGGATCGAGACGTTCGCCCTGTGCCGGCAGAACGACCCGCAGGCTCGGAAGCAATTCTTCGAGGCGCTGCTCCTGGACAGCGCGCAGGCGCTTGCCCTTGCGTCGTCCGAAGAAGGCACGGTCAGCGCCCTCGACGGCATCCCCGCCCGCGATGGGCGGGAGTTCATCCCGCCCCATAGTCATGGGATCAGGACAGAGCCGACTTGAGGCTGTCGGCGAGATCGACGCGCTCCCACGAGAAGCCGCCATCCGCCTCTGGGGCCCGGCCGAAGTGGCCGTAGGCCGAGGTGCGGGCGTAGATCGCCTTGTTGAGACCGAGCTTCGTCCGGATGCCGCGGGGCGACAGATCGAAGGCGTTCATGAGAACGTCTTCCAGCTTGGCCTCGTCGACCTGACCGGTCCCGTGGAGATCGACGTAGATCGACAGCGGCTTGGCCACGCCGATGGCGTAGGCGAGCTGGATGGTGGCGCGGGTTGCGAGCCCTGCCGCGACGACGTTCTTGGCGAGATAGCGTGCGGCGTAGGCCGCCGAGCGGTCGACCTTCGTCGGATCCTTGCCCGAGAAGGCGCCGCCACCGTGCGGAGCCGCACCGCCGTAGGTGTCGACGATGATCTTGCGGCCGGTGAGACCAGCGTCGCCGTCGGGGCCGCCGATGACGAACTTGCCCGTGGGGTTCACGTGCCAGACCGTCTCCTCGGAGACCCAATCCTTCGGAAGGGCGGCGAGGATGTAGGGCTCGACGATGGCGCGCACGTCGGCCGAATCCAGGGATTCGTCGATATGCTGGGTCGAGAGGACGATCTGCGTCACGCCGACGGGGCGTCCGTTCTCGTAGCGCACGGTGACCTGGCTCTTGGCATCGGGACCGAGCTTGGCCGCATCGCCCTGCCGACCCTTGCGGGCGTCGGCCAGGTCCTTGAGGATCTTGTGGGCGTAGTAGATCGGTGCCGGCATCAGTTCGGGCGTCTCGTCGGACGCGTAGCCGAACATGATACCCTGGTCGCCCGCGCCCTCGTCCTTGTTGCCGGACGAATCGACGCCCTGGGCGATGTCGGCCGACTGGGCGTGGAGATGGATGGCGATGTCGTTGTTCTTCCAGTGGAAGCCCGACTGCTCGTAGCCGATGTCCTTCACGGCCTCACGGGTGAGGTGCTCGAGGTGCTCGAAGGTCACGGAATCCGGACCGCGCACCTCGCCGGCGATGACGATGCGATTGGTGGTCGCCAGGGTCTCGACGCCGAGACGGGCCTCCGGCATCGCCGCCATGTAGGCGTCCACGACCGTATCGGAGATCCGGTCGCAGACCTTGTCCGGATGACCTTCCGAGACGGACTCGCTCGTGAACAGATAATTGGAACGTGCCATGGACAGCATACCCGGTTTTCGGGTGCGCCTCGTGCGATGCGTCTACCCCGGCCTACGGAAGGCCGGGGTTCTCGCACCGCCCATGGGGACGGTCAAGCCGAAAAACCGGACGCGTTCTTTAAAAAGAACAAAGTGAGCTTTGATCAGGCCTTGAGTTTGGCATGGAGCGCCTGCACAGCCGCCGCCAATTCCTGACGCCGCGCATCGGAGAAGTGCTCCGACACGTGGCGGGCCACCGCGTCCGCGAGGCCCTGCCAACTGTCGCCTGGAATGTAAGGTTGCTGTGGCGGCTCCGAGAACCCGACGGCAGCCTCCTCGTCCGTGTGAACGAGGTCCTCGAAGAAGTACGTGACCGGCACCCCGGTCATCCGGCTGAAGCTCTCGAGGTGGAGCGCGCTGATCCGGTTGGTGCCCTTCTCGTACTTCTGAAGCTGCGCGGCCGACATGCCGAAGCGCTCGGCCACCCGCTTCTGGGTCAACGACGCCTTCTTGCGTTGCTCGGCGATGCGCCGACCCACATGCACGTCCCGCGCGTCGGTCTTCTGGCCAGCCATTCTGCTCGTTCCGTACGCGGCCTTCCACCGGATCTCGGAGGAAAAGCTCGGCCATCCCCCGCCGCGACGGGTAAGGGCCACGCGATCCCGCAAGTATGCGGCACGGGCTTCGGTGAATGGTGGCGTCCCCGGCAGGGCTCGAACCTGCGACCCCAGGTTTCATACCACTTCGGCTTCCGCCGCCGCCCCCTTGCGGGCACGTTCGTGGCCTGGACTATCCCTCCACCATGGGCTTCCGAGGAAGCCGTTAGGTGCCGCCCGTCTAGTCTCTACACCTTCCCGTCGCACGCCTCGCGGAGAACGATGGGCTTGGCTCGGGATCGGCGGGGCCCGCTGTGACACGGACCCTCAGGCTTTCCCCGAATTTGAGCGGATCCGCCGCGCGGTTTCCCCTCGCGGCGCCCAATTTGTGTCTAGGAAACCTGTGCTCTGTCCAGCTGAGCTACGGAGACTCACCGGCGTCTTCGTAACACCAACCCCGGATCAGGCCAACCGGGCTGCGCCACTCCTGTTGCGGGGCTGCCGCAGGGCGGTCGAAACGACAGCTTGGGAACGCGCCGCGCTTGTCCTGCCTCCGCCATCTCCCACAATGCCCGCCGAGGCCACGGGGATCGTTTCACCATGACGGAGCAGCGGCGGCGCGGCGGCGCTTTCGGCAGGCGTATCCTGGCATTCTTGGTCTCCGGGGTCTGCGTCTCCGGGGTCTTCGGAGCGGTTCCCGCCATGGCCGTCGCACCAGAATGCAGGACGACTCCGTTCGGTACGACCACCCTGACTGCCGTCGGCCTCCGGGGCGAACTCGTCTTCGCATCCGGCGCCCGCGGGGTCCTCGACGGTCTGCGCTGGCCGGATAATCCTGAACTCGCAGGGGCTGCGGCCGCTTGGCTCGAGACGCAGCGGAGCGTTCCTCTCATCCTCGTGGCGCGTGGAGAGACCGATCGCTGGGGCCGCGCCCATGTCGACGCGAGCGTGGCGGACGGCGCCCTCGATCTCGCCGGCGGCCTCGTGGAAGCGGGCCTCGCCACCGTCGATGCCGGTGAGCGCGACAGCCTGTGTCGCCCCGGCTTGCTCGCAGTCGAATCCGGCGCGCGTCAGGCCGGGCGCGGCCTGTGGCGGGAGGCGGAGCAGGATGCCCAGGACGGTGCCGCCCTGAGACTGCGCCTCGGCGGTTTCGTGGTGGCGCGCGGGCGGGTCCTCTGGGTCGGCGAACGGCCGCGGCGGACCTATCTCGACTTCGCCCGGCGGGGCGAGGACGGACTAACCGTAACCGTGTCGAAACGCACTTGGCGCCAATTGCAGGAACGTGGTTTGAGTGCGGCGACCCTGCGTGGCCGTCTCGTCCGGGTTCGGGGCATCGTCGAAGTCTGGCGCGGCCCGACCCTTGATGTGGCGAGCGCGGACATGATCGAAATCCTGGATACGGCGCAGGGGCGCTGAACGGTATGACGCGGGCGCACAGGATCACGAACGGATTGGCGGCGCCCGCGGGCCGCACCGCCGGCGCATGCGCGACAGCTCTCCTCCGGTCGGCCCTGCTGTCGGCCCTGCTGTCGGGCTGCATCGGCGATCAGACCGGTGCCACCCTGCAGCCCGCCGTGGTCGCCGTGCCGGCGGGGGCGCCGCGCGTCACCGGCCGCGAGCGCACCGCGTCCGACGCCGATCACGCCAAGCTGGTCGCGTCCTTCGGGGGCGAGTATCGCGCTCCTGCCGCGCTGAAACTCCTGACCGAGGTCACCGACCGACTGGTGCGGGCCACCGACCGGCCCGAGGAGACCTATGCGGTGACCCTCCTCGATTCGCCGGTCATCAATGCCTTCGCGCTGCCGAACGGCCGTCTCTACGTCACCCGGGGTCTACTGGCGCTCGCCAGCGACACCTCCGAGATCGCCGCCGTCCTTTCGCACGAGATCGCGCACGTCACCCTGCGCCACGCGACGGCTCGCACGGAACTGGCGCTCCGCTCCCAGCTCGTGAGCAAGGTCGTCGCCGACGTCCTGAACGATCCCGCCACGGGCGCGCAGTTGCAGAGCCAGTCCAAATTCGCCCTGGCGCGGTTCTCCCGCGATCAGGAACTCGAGGCGGACGGCGTCGGGGTGAAGACCCTGGCACGGGCCGGCTACGACCCGTTCGGTGCCGGGCGCTTCCTGCGCTCGCTCAGCCGAACCACCGGCATGAAGACCGGAACCGGGCAGGCGGGCGAACCCGACATGCTCGCGACCCATCCGGGCACGCAGGAGCGCATCACCCTGGTGACGCGGGCGGCACGCCTCATCGGCGCCCCCGGCCTCGGGGTAGACGAGCGCGCGCGCTATCTCGCGGCGGTGGACGGCATCGCCTACGGCGACAATCCGGGCGACGGCCTGGTGCGCGGCCGCCGCTTCCTGCATCCCGGCCTCGGCATCGCCTTCGAGGTGCCGGATGGCTTCACCATCGAGAACACCCGCAACGCCGTCCTCGGCACGACTCCCGAAGGCAGCCGACGCCTCCTGTTCGATCAGGTGGAGAACCCGGCCGGACAGGGTCTCGAAGAGGTGCTGAAGGCGACCTGGAACGATGCCATCGAGCCCGGCTCCCTCGAGAACCGGGCCATCGGTGGAAATCCGGCCGTCACCGCCCTGTCGCGGGGCAAGGACTGGACCTTCCGCCTCGCCGCGATCCGCATGGGCGAGACGACCTTCCGGATGATCATGGCCGCCAAGGGCATGACGGACCCGGACGCGGCCTTCCGACGCTGGACGGAAAGCCTCGCGGCCGTCGGGGCCGCGGAGACCCAATCCCTACGCCCCTTGCGCGTGCAGGTGGTGACGGCCACGCCCACCGACACCGTGGATACGCTCGCGCAGCGCATGCTGGTGTCCGACCGGGCCAGCGAGCGCTTCCTCGTCCTCAATGGGTTGGAGCGCGGGGCGACCCTGCGCATGGGCCAGGGTTACAAAATCATCGTCGAGTAGGCGCGCGGCGGGAGACCGAGCGCCAGTGCGCGGCGATCCGGTTTCGCGGATCGCAAAAACGCGTCATCGTCGTGACGCGAATCCGCATCGTGCGTCGCACGCCTTGCAAACCGACCCTGAGACTGTGCCATGCTCGATGCCCTCGGGAGCTTCCTCGACCGAAGCGACCTGTCCCCCCACGGCATCTGCCTGCTGTGGCGGCCGGAGCTGATCTGGACGCACGTCGTCTCGGATTTCGTGATCGGCCTGGCCTACTTCACGATTCCCGTGGCGCTCGGGGTGTTCGTCACGAAGCGCCGTGACGTCGCGTTCGGATGGATGGCCTGGGCCTTCGCCAGCTTCATCCTCGCCTGCGGAACCACGCATTTCTTCGCGATCTGGACCCTATGGGTGCCGGACTACGCCGCCGAGGCCTTGGTGAAGGCGTTCACGGCGGTGATCTCGCTGCTGACGGCGATTCTGCTCTGGCTGCTGCTGCCGCGCGCGCTGGCGCTCCCCTCCCCCGAGACCCTGCGCCGCGCCAATGCGGAGCTCCTTGCCCGTGTCACGGAGCGCGATGCCGCCCTCGCGGCCCTCCAGACGGCGATCCACGAGCGCGAGCAGGCCGAGGCGATGCTGCGGCAGACCCAGAAGATGGAGGCCATCGGCGCCCTGACGGGCGGCGTCGCGCACGACTTCAACAACCTGCTCGGGGTGGTGATCGCCAACCTCGACCGCCTCGAACGCTTTTCCCTCGACAGCGGCGCCGAACGCGCGCGCACGAATGCCCTGAAAGGCGCCGAGCGCGCCGCGAGCCTCGTGCAGAAGATGCTGGCGTTCGCACGGCGCCAGCCCCTGCAGCCGACCCGGTTCGACGTCAACGGACTCATCGGGGATCTGACAGAGCTGCTTCGCGGCGCCCTGAACACCGCCGAGCCGCCGGAAATGGATTTGGCACCCGACCTGTGGCCCGTGCGCGTCGATGCCAATCAGCTGGAGAACGTGCTGCTGAATCTCACCGTCAATGCCCGGGACGCCATGCCGGAAGGCGGGCGGGCAACGATCCGTACCCGCAACGTACCTGCCGCCGAAGCGGGCGGTCTGGTCGGATTGCCGGCTGCCGATCACGTTCTGATCAGCGTCACGGACAAGGGTTGCGGCATGAGCCGGGAGATCGCCGCGCGCGCCTTCGAGCCATTCTTCACCACCAAGGCCGTGGGCGAAGGCACGGGCTTGGGCCTGAGCCAGGCCTTCGGGTTCGCCAAGCAGTCGGGGGGCCATATCGCCATCGACAGCCGGCCTGGCGAAGGCACCACGGTGCAAGTCTACCTGCCACGCCATTTCGAGGCGGCGGCACGACCCGTGACGCGAATCCTCGAAGAGCCGACGCTGCTGACGACCGCCCTGCCCCCTCCCCGCTTCGCCTGACCGGAGCCGCGACACATCCCATGACCGAAACCGCTCCACGGGTCCTCATCGTCGAGGACGAGATCATGCTCCTCGAAGTGGTCGCCGCAGAACTCGAGGATGCGGGCTTCACCGTCTCCCAGGCGACCACCGCCGAGATCGCTCTCTCGTTCATCGAAAGCGATGCGGCCATCGACGTCCTGTTCACGGATATCCGTCTGCCGGGTGAAATGGACGGCTGGCAGCTCGCCGAAGCGGCACGCCGCCTGCGGCCCGGCCTCCCGATCATCTACGCGACGGGCTTTACCCAGACGCCGCCGCGCCTCGCGGAGGGCAGTGTGTTCTTCACCAAGCCCTACCGCGCCAACGCGATCATCTCCGCGATCCGCACGTTGGGCGGCAGCGGGCCTTAGACTCCCCAGGTCGCCCGCCCGAGGCTGTAGCCCTCAGGCCGCGGCCAGCGACAGCGACATGGATTCCTTCTTCATCAGCTCGCGGTAGAACCCGTCGAGATGCGTGAGCTTGTCGGGCGAGCCGTCCTGGATGATGCGGCCGCCTTCCAGCACCACGATTCGATCGAAGTCCTTCAGGGTCGAGAGGCGGTGCGCGATGGCGATGACCGTGCGGCCCTTCATGAGGTTGGCGAGGGCGTGACGGATCGCTTCCTCGGACTCGGCATCGAGGGCCGACGTCGCCTCGTCGAGAAGCAGGATCGGCGAGTCTTTGAGGATCGCCCGCGCGATGGCGATGCGCTGGCGCTGGCCACCCGAGAGCTTCACGCCCCGATCACCCACGATGGTGTCGAACCCTTCCGGCAGCGCTTCGATGAAATCGGTGCAATGGGCTGCGGCGGCCGCCTTCCACACGTCCTCGTCAGAGGCGTCGGGCCGGCCGTAACGAATGTTCTCCCGCAGGGTCCGGTGGAACATCGACACGTCCTGCGGCACCACCGTGATCGCCTCGCGCAGGGAGTCCTGCGTGACGCGGTGGATGTCCTGTCCGTTGAGGAGAATGCGCCCGCCCTGCGCGTCGTAGAAGCGTTGGAGCAGGGAGAACAAGGTGGATTTGCCGCCGCCCGACTTGCCCACGAGACCGACGCGCTGGCCGGGCTGGATGGCGAGGTCGAAGTCGGTGAACACGGCGCGCCCGTCGGGGTACGAAAAGGCAACGTGGTCGAACGTGATCTCCGCGCCGGTCCCCGACAGGGGCACGGCCTCCGGGTGATCGGTGAGATCGTGGGGTTGCAGCAGGGTGTGCAGGGCCTCCGACAGGCGGGCCGTGTGCTGGGTCGCGTCCACGAGGGCGACGGCGAGATCGCGGGTGGCGGCGAGGATGCGGATCCCGAGCGTGCAGACGAGAACCACCTGCCCGTTCGATGCAGCCCCCGCCTCCCATAGGGTGATGGCCCAATAGAGCAGTCCGAGCACGGCCAGCACGGTCAGGATCGCGTGCACGATACGCAGCTTCTCGAGATAGAGCAGCGACGAACGGCGCGAGCGCATCTCGACACCGATGGTCCCGTCGAAGCGGGTGTATTCGCGCTTGAACGCCGAGAAGGCGCGCACGAGGGGCATGTTGCCGACGAGATCCACCATCTCCCCGTCGACGGAAGCCGCCTTGGCGGCAAAATCGTGGTGCAGCGGCTTACCGGCGGCCGCCATCTTGAACATCAGCAACACGACGGCGGCGAAGATGCCGGCGAGCACCAGGGCCATCGTGAGGCTGACGGTGCCGATGTAGAGGATCGACAGGAAGGCGGCGACGCAAGGCGGCATCACGTTGAACACGAACATGTTCTCGACCGTGAAGATCGCGTTCGAGGTCGCGGTGATGCGCGAGGCCAGGGTGCCGGGCTGGCGATCGGCGAAGAACGAGGGCGAATGCCCGGTCATGTGGCGGAACAGGTCGCGGCGGATGTCGCCGGTCACGCCGACGAACGTGAACGACCCCGTGAGGCTGGCGACGCGCCAGAGCATGTTGTCGGCGGCGATGAAGGCGACGAGCAGGGCGAGCGCGCCCCAGATCAGGCCGGCCTCGGGCCCCTTGCTCAGGGCATCGACGACCCCCTTGAGGGCGTAATCCGTGCTGACGGAGAAACCGACGGCGCCCAGCACGGCGCACAGGATCACGAGATGCGGCAGTGCCCGGCGGCGCAGGTAGCGCGCGACGAAGGCGAACGGCCTGTCTGCATAGACGCACAGGTCTTCCATCGCGGTGACAATCCCGTTTTCCAGCAGACCCGCGCCTGCCGTCCCTCGAACGAAGCCCGTGCGCGATCCGCACGCGACTTATGTGCCCCCAAGGATCGCAACGCGAAGCTCGGTCGAGCGTTGCACGCTAACGTCCAGCTTCGTCCGTTCTCAAGGAAGAAACCTGAACGCTGCTTGAGCGGCAAGCGAATTCAATGCCGCCGAGTCCCCACCCCGGGGATTAAGCGACGGTGGACCGTCGGGTCTCGGGCATGATCAGAGCGATCATCACGAAGCCGGCGAAGCCCACCGCGGCGAGGCCCAGGAAGGCCGAATGGCTCCCCAGGCGATCGGCCATGATGCCGGCGAGCGATGTGGACAGGGCGGCCCCGATCCCCATGGCCGTGCCGACGGCACCGAGCGCGAGGTTGAAGCGCCCGGTGCCCCGGGTGACGTCGGATACCACGAGGGGCACCATCACGCCGAACACCGCGGCCGAGATTCCGTCGAACACCTGGATCGCCACGAGGAGTTCGGGGCTGCTCGTGTAGGCGAACAGCAGACCGCGGATCGGCAGGGCGGCGAACCCGATGAGGAGGAGCGGGCGGCGGCCCCAACGCTCGGCGGCGCGCCCGACGGCCGGCCCCGAGACCGCGAGCACCACCTGCGGAACGACGATGCAGGCGGCGATGAGGGCGGTCGCGGTTTCGCTGGCGCGCAGGGTCAGCATGCTGCCCACCAGGGGCAGCATCGCCGCATTGGCGAGGAAGAACAGCATCATGCATCCGCCGAAGCACATCAGTGCCCGATTCGCCAGCAGGGCGCGGACGACACCGTCGCGCCGGGGCGCGACGGCCCCAGGGGCGGGACCCGGCGCCTTGGCCACGGTCACGGGGCCGATCTCGTCGGCCCGGATGAACGACAGGGCCACCAGCGTCGGGATCATCAGGAAAGCGGTGAGGTAGAACACCGCGTCGTTGGAAAGATAGTAGCCGCAGGCTCCCATGCCGGCGGCGGCGACGGCGTTGCCCAGGGCCGAGAAGCTCGCGTTGCGCCCGAGGCGCTCACCGGCCCGGGCATGGCCGACGAGACCGATGCTGATGGCGGCGATGGCCGGCGTGAGGATGCAGCTCGCCGCCGAATGGGCGGCCATGGCCAGAATGACGATGAGGAAGTTCGGCCACATGGCCAGGGCGAAGGCGCTGAGCGCGATGGCGACGACCGAGAAGCCGGCGGCGAAGCGGAGCGACCGCATGGCATCGACGAAGGCCCCGCCCGGGACCTGACCGAGCAGGCTGACGAGGCTGCCGATGGTCAGCGCGAAGCCGATGTCCGACTGGGTCCACTTCGCCTGGGTGAAGTACACGGCGAGGAACGGCCCGAACCCCGTCTGGAGGTTGGCGACGAAGAACGCGAACCCATCGAGGCCCCGGCTGCTGGTGCGCGAGATCGCCTTCATGTCGGCGGGACCCTCCGCGGCATCGGCCAGGGCCTCGCGCCGAGGCATCGGGCGCGGCCGGAATTCGGACCGGACGACCTCCCTCGGCTTGAGGGGGCGCCGGTCCTTCGGGAGGGGAACCGTCATTTGTCCGGCGTTCTCTCTGCCGGTTTCTCGGGCATCTTCTCGGCGGTCGGAGCCGGGGGCGCGACGGGCGCGGCAGCCGGGGCCGCAGCGGGTGGTACGGGGGCGGCAGCCGGCGGCTCGCCCTCGGGGACAGCCGGGCTCGCCGGCCCAAGGACCACGATGGGCTCGCCCGCCTTGTATTCCGGCGAGACGCGGACCTGATTCCGGGACAATTGCAGGACGAGGCGCGTCGGCTTGCCGTCCGAGGTGAAGCGCATGGAGCGCCAATCCACCGCGATCTTGCGTGAGCCGACGCCGAGGAAGCCGCCGAAATCGATGATGGCGGCGCGGGGGCGGCCGTCCTTGTCGAGGATGATGTCGATGATCCGGCCCATGTCCTCGCCGGTGGCGCTGCGCACGGCCTTGCCGAGCACGCCCTCGTAATCCGCCGTGTCGAGGACCGTGGCGGGAGTCCCCGTGGGCAGAACCGGCGCTTGGGCCGGAGCCGGGTTCGCAGCGCCCGTCGGAGCAGGTGCCGGCTGGACGGAGGTCGGCGCCGGGGGCGCCTGCGGTGCAGGCGGAGCGGCCCCATTCGGCCCTGCGGGCGCAGCGGGTACCTCGGCGGGTTTGCTGCCGGGGGGCGTATCCTCGGCGAAAGCGGAGGCGGCCCCGAGGCTGATCGTCGTCGCGGCGATCATCCGGACAAATCTGAACACGTGCGTTCCCCGAGCGATGATCGCGCCGGCCCTTGGACAGGACACGGACCCATCCGGCGGGTTCCCACAACGGAGCGGGTCCCATGTCCGGGTCTCGTGTCACTGCGCAACGACCAAGGCGAAGTTGTGAAGGCGAGATCCGGCAAGGACCATCGGCCAAAAATCTGTGGGCAAAAACCGGGCCGACTCCGCGGATCCGCGCAGGGTCCCGCACAGCTCTGCCATTCCGCCTTGCGGTTCGCAATCGGCCAATTCGAGGGCCTGGTGCGGCTGCGTCCCAGCGCCTCGCGGCGCGGTCACGGATCTCGCTGGAATCCGATCTCCCGACCTGTGTCGTCGGGATCGATCCGCCTCGTCTGGTTTTCGTCAAACCCGCGTCGTACACACGCGAAACTTCGCCCAGACCCCACCGTGTGGGGGTGCCCGATCGTCCGAGGACTTGAGCCGATGCCCTTCATTCGAAACGCCAGCGCCGCGGCGCTCCTCGCCGCAGCCCTCGCGGGCTGCCAGGCGCTCGGCAGTAGCGGCGGCGTGATGCCGGAGAGCGATGTCGGCCCGCCGCCCTCGATGCGTGGCTCGGTCCCGAACGCATCGGGTCCGCGCTCGGCCCGCGTCGATGCCGATGGAAACCAGATCCAGACCACGCCGACGCGGCGACTCGATCTGCCTCGCTCGGCAGGCGGCGTCGCCCGCGCGTCCGCGTCGGAAGAGCGGCGCATTCGCCGTGAGGACATCGAAGGCAGCGCGGACGGGCGTTCGGGCTCGGGCAGCGGTGGAATGACCCCCAGCCTCGGTTCGGGCGGCGTCGGCGTCGGCGGCAAGTTCTAAGGCCACCCGGGATCTGCGCGTCCAAGGGCTGGCGCTCGATGCGCCGGCCCTTGTCCTAAGGCAGTTCAGATCGCGGAGCGACGGCCGCCGTAATAATCGTCGAGGCGTCCGCCGAAGGCGGGATCGGCGAACGGATCTTCGCCGGCCCCGTGCGTCGGAGCTCGGGCGAGGGTATCCTTGTCGATGTCGACGATATACCCGCCGAGTTCGACGCTGTAACGCAGCGAGCGCCACGGCAGCGGATGGTAGCTCTCACCGAGACCGAGGAAGCCGCCGAACGACAGGACCGCGTAGGCAACCTGTCCCGAAACCTTGTCCACCATGAAATTATGCACGGTGCCGAGATGCGCGCCGTCCGCGTCGTAGGCCGCCGTACCCTCGACCTTGTCCGAGGCGATGAGGCGCGGCGTCTCGTCGATGGCGACCCCTTCACCCTTGGGATCGAGTTCGAGGGTCCCGGCTGGCCTGATCGGGCGCTCATTGGGAAGATCGGTCGGCATTTCGTCGCTCCGGGATGTCTGGAACGGCAAACGCGCGAGCGCCCCGCCCCGGTTCCCGGATCGCTCTCCCCGGACGGGTGCCTCAGATGTACCCGGCGCCGTGCGGCGCGTCCGAGACGGTGCCGGACTCGGACGCGATGACGGCTCCGAGACCGCCGATGAGAGCGAGGGCCGCACAGAGGGCGAGGGCGAAGACGGCGATGATCATGGCCGGACCCTCGGCCTCGGAGGCTTAACCGTCCGTTTCCGGAAGGCGCAAAAGCCGCGTCGGGCGGTCGATCCATCGAGGGCGAAAATTAGTTCGTTCCTCGCGGGTAAGGACGAACCGCGTAGTCCGCCGCGCACCCTCGGCTGAAGCCGGCCGTATTCCGGCGAGGTCGGTCGCCGCCGGAACAAGGGATCGCCGTAGACCTCCGCCCTACCGGCCGGCGTTGCGAGAATTCGAGAAAACCATTGCAAGTCATGGCCTTGGCTCGGCATCGCGCGAGCGCTACCGCCCGCTGGAATCGCTGGCTTCGCGCTCGGACAAGGCAAAGTACAACGCCGACACCGATCAAGATCTCGAATGTGCGCCTTGAACTTCTCCACGTGCGCCGGGAGCGATCCTGTTGATAGGGCGCGCTCCCTGTGGACGGCTCCCAAGCACAGGGCGGATTTCCCTTGGAACGGTCGCAACACTGCTTAGTTGTTGCAGCTATGCGCTCCGAGGCCTCGTGCCGTGGGCGTACCGGCGCTCGCTGCCGAACCTCTGGAGGAAATCCATGGCCAAGACCACGACCAAGAGTGCCACCAAGAGCGCGGACAAGAGCGCCGCGACTGGCGACGAGAAGCCGGCCGCCGAGAAGACCGCCGCAAAGGGCAAGAAGGTCGCCGCCCCCAAGGGCGAGGGCGCCAAGCCGAACGCTCTCCAGCAGCCGCTCAAGCCGTCGCCCGAGCTCGCGGCCGTTGTCGGTGATGCCGCCCTGCCCCGTGGCGAGGTCGTCAGCAAGGTCTGGGAATACATCAAGAAGCATGAGCTTCAGAACCCGGAGAACAAGCGCGAGATTCTGGCCGACGACAAGCTCAAGAAGGTCTTCGGCAAGGATAAGTGCACGATGTTCGAGATGAACAAGCATCTCGCCGCCCATCTCAAGTCCGCCTGATTCTGCGGGACGTCGCGCCGGCCCCGAACACGGGCCGGCGGCCGATGCCGGACCGAGCCGTCGCGAGGCCGTGACCCTCGCGACGATGGGCATACTGTCGGCCGGATTTTCCGCAACGGGTGGCGAGCCGGCATTCGCCGATACGACGGCCCACCCGGCGCCTTTCCGGCAGATCGCTATGGTGCTGTTTCCGGGGATGACGGCCCTGGACGTGGTCGGGCCCCAGGCCCTTTTGGCTGGTCTCGCGGGTCCGAGTTTCCATCTGGTGGCCGAGCGGATCGGCCCCGTCGCCAGCGATACCGGACTCGAGATCGTCGCGACCGCGGACTTCGAGACCTGTCCGCGGGACCTTGATGTCCTGATCGTGCCCGGCGGTGATGGAACGCCCGGCCAGATGCGCAATGAGCGGCTGCTCGCTTTCCTGCGCGATCGCGCCGGGCGGGCGGCCTGGGTCACGAGTGTCTGCACCGGGTCTCTGATCCTCGGCGCGGCGGGCCTGCTGACGGGATACCGGGCGACTTCGCACTGGTGCGTCCGCGATCGGGTCCTGCCCCACTTCGATGCGATCCCCGTGGATGAACGGGTGGTGTTCGACCGCAATCGCGTGACGGCCGCCGGCATCTCGGCCGGTCTCGATTTCGCCCTGGCGCTATCCGCGCGCCTGCGCGATCCGGACTATGCCCGGATCAGCCAGCTCGTGGCGGAGTACGCTCCGCAGCCCCCCTTCGTGGCCGGCACGCCACGCACCGCCGGCCCCGCGATCACGGCTTCCGCCACCGGCATTCTGAAGGATCTGATCGAGGGCTCGCTCGCTGCTGCCCGGGCGCGTTGATGGCCCTCGCGTGGGACAACCGCGACGGGCGCACGGCGACCGGCTGGTACATCGGATAATTTGCGTTAACGTCGCGGCCATCTCACGGATTTCCAACAGCGAGACGTTGCATGGCCGGCGGTTTGGCGGACGACCTCATCCGGACGAAATCCCTCGAACGGCTGAACTCCGATGCCGAGGGCGGCGAGCACAAGCTCGCCCGCACCCTCGGGCCGTGGAGCCTGATCGCGCTGGGGATCGGCGCGGTGATCGGCGCCGGCCTGTTCTCCCTCACCGGCATCGCGGCGGCCGAACACGCTGGCCCGGCCGTGGTGATCTCGTTCGCCATCGCGTCCATCGCCTGCGCGTTTGCCGGCATGTGCTACAGCGAGCTCGCCGGCATGATCCCCGTGGCGGGCTCGGCCTACACCTACGCCTATGCCACCATGGGTGAACTCGTCGCCTGGATCATCGGTTGGGATCTCGTCCTCGAATATGCGGTCGGGGCCGCCACCGTGTCGGTGAGCTGGTCGAGCTATGTCACCCGCTTCCTGCGTGACACCCTCGGCATCAACCTTCCGCCGGGCCTCGTCCATTCGCCGTTCGAGACCTACACCGTCGATGGCGTGACGGCGCACGGCCTCGTCAATCTGCCGGCGATCCTGATCATCGTGGCGGCTTCGGCGCTCCTGATGATCGGCATCCGCGAGTCGGCCCGGGTCAACGCCGTTGTGGTGATGATCAAGCTCGCCGTCGTGGCAGTCGTGGTCGGCGTGGGCCTGTTCTACATCAAGGCGCAGAACTACGTGCCGTTCATCCCCGAGAACACCGGCACCTTCGGCGAGTACGGCTGGAGCGGGATCATGCGCGGCGCGGGCGTCGTCTTCTTCGCCTATGTGGGCTTCGACGCCGTATCGACGGCGGCGCAGGAGGCCAAGAACCCCCAGCGCAACATGATGATCGGAATCCTCGGCTCCCTTGCCATCTGCACGGTCATCTACATCCTGTTCGCCGGCGTGCTCACCGGCCTCGTGCATTACGACCAGATGAGGGGCGATGCGGCGCCCGTGAACACCGCCATCGCACAGACGCCGTTTCCGTGGCTGCGCAGCCTCGTGACGCTCGGCGTCATCGCGGGCTTCTCAACGGTGATCCTGGTGCTGCTGCTCGGTCAGAGCCGGGTGTTCTACTCCATGAGCCAGGACCGGCTGCTCCCGGGCTTCTTCTCCAAGATTCATCCCACCTGGAAGACGCCGTACCGCTCGAACCTGTTCTTCATGGTGTTCACCAGCGCGCTCGGCGGCTTCCTTCCGATCAGCCAGCTCGGCCATATGACGAGCATCGGTACGCTGCTGGCCTTCATGCTCGTCTGTGCCGGCGTGATCATCCTGCGCCGGACCCAACCCGATGCACGACGCGACTATCGCACGCCCCTGGTCCCCCTGGTGCCAATCCTCGGTATCGTGAGCTGCTTTGCCATGATGGTGTCGCTGGATGGCGAGACCTGGCTGCGCCTGCTCGTGTGGCTCGCCATCGGCTTCGTGATCTATTTCAGCTGGAGCCGCCGTCACAGCCGCATCGGCCGCGAGCAGGCCGGCACTTGAGGCGCGCTTCCATCGTGCGGCAGGACAACGGAACGTCTGACCGGCCGCCCATGGGCGACGGGTCAGCCTCCTTGGATATGCGATGAGCAACCTTCCGTACTACGACGATACCGGCTTGAGTGCGGCGTTCTACGATGTCGTCTCGAGCGCCTATCCCTTTCGGGGCGATATCGACTTCTATGCGGACCTCGTGGGCCCCGCCGGATCGTCGGTCCTCGAACTCGGCTGCGGCACCGGCCGGATCGTGAGCGCCCTGGCGGAGCGCGGCTACGGCGTCTTCGGCGTCGACCTGGCGCCCGCGATGATCCAGCGCGCCGCCATGAAATGCGAGCGCCTGCCGCCGGAGGTGGGAAGCCGCATCGCCCTGATGCAGGGCGACATGACCCGCATCGTGTTGGACCGCCAATTCGATGGAGCGATCATCCCGTTCTACGGCTACGCGCATCTGGGCACGCCCACCGCGCGAGCGGACGCCCTGGCGGTCGTCGCCCGGCATCTGAAACCCGGCGGCAAGGCGGCGATCCATCTGCCCGCCCATGCCATGCTGCGCCAGCCCCTCGGCGACGAGGAACTGTCCGGTCCGTACAATGCGGCCGGGGACAGCGTCCGTATCCGCGTGGTCGCGCGAACGTTCGCAGAGGACACCGGCCGATTCTGTCAGGTGATGGAGTATACCCTGATCGATCCCGCCGGGACGATCATGCGGCAGTCGCGGGAAGAACTCGTCTATCATGCCGTCGATCGAACCGAGATCGTCAGGAATGCGGAGCGGTGCGGCCTCAGCCTCGCGGGTGTGCTGGGCGATTTCGACGGTTCGGACACCGGACGCGAAGCCATCTACGTATTCGTGCGCCGAGAAACGGCTCACACATCAGTCGAGTCCTACGGAGTGCCAGATTAGATTGCCGCTGCTGACGACGCGGTTCGTGCCGAGACAATCCTCTCCGTCGGGCTCTTCGGCAGATCGTCATTCGCGCATTGAGGCCGATGATCGAACCGACGACGGCCCAGGATCGTTGTGGTGCTTAGTTGGGGAGAGAACACACGATGAAAGTCTTTTTTGCAGTGGCGGCTGTCGGCATGAGCCTGCTGGTCCCGGTGGATCTCGCACAGGCTCAGCCTTACGGCGGGCGGGATTACGGTTATGACCGGCGCGACTCGGGCTATGGCGATCGTGATTATGGGCAGAGACGCCGTGATCGCGACGACGATTACGACGATCGCGGACGCGGATCGCGCGGTCGCGATTCGGGCTATGCGGATCGGGGCGGTGGTGGCGGGTTCGATGAGCGCTCCTACGTGCGGTGCAACCCCGACGTCGCCCAAGCCCTGCGTGCCGGCCAACTGACCTCGGCGCTGGCGCATTATCAGAAGTTCGGCCGCCGCGAAGGCCGCCGGCTGAGCTGCTGATCGGTTGGCTCGGAAGCCCCGCTGGTCCTCCCTCGCGGCAAGAAGTGTCGGAGATGGGGACCAATCCGGCCGTCGTTCGTTAACCTCATGAACTGGCCCCGTCGGCGCGACACGCCGCGGGCCCTCCAGCGCAGCAGATCAAGGAGACGGCCATGAAGGCTTTCATTCTCGCAAGCACCCTCGTTCTCGCACCCCTGGCCCTGTCGGCCTCGGCTCAGGCCCAGGGAACCGTACGCGGCGCGGAACGCGGCGTGGAGGACGGCAATCGCGCGGCCGGGCCGGTCGGTGGCATCGTCGGCGGTGCGGTCGGAGCCGCGACGGGCACGGTCGGTGGCGTCCTCGGTGTCGATCCGGATCGGCGCGAAGAGCGCATGGAGCGCCGCGAGGAGCGCGGCACGGTGCGTGAGCGTCGCGACCGCTGACAACGCCGTCGGTCCTTCGCGAAGGACCGGCCACTGATATTCGGCTTGGCCGGCTCGGGTTGGATACGTCCGCCCGGGCCGGCCATGTCCGTTTTCCAGAAGATCGGATCCGAAGCGGCACGCCGGCCTTCGGAAAAGCCGATATGGAACAGGGTTCCTAATCCAAGCTCAATCGATCACCTCGACGATCCGGCGCGTCGCCGGGTCGACCAGAACCGGATGATCGTTGACGATGGTGTAGTTCAAACCCTTCAGGGCGAATTCGGGCGGGACGTCGTAGTACACGACACCGTTCGGAGGCAGGACCGTTCCGACCTGAATCGGCCCTTTGTGGGCGAAGGAGGGGCGTCGTTCGCCCTGCGTATAGATGCGGAAGCGCTCGCGCCGATCGATCCCCAGGATCTCGTTGGCCGTGCCGACGGCGCCCCCGATGGCGCTTCCGACGGCCGCTCCGAGGGGGCCGGCGATATTGCCGCCCCGTTCTGCGCCATCCTGCGCGCCGCGTGCGAGGCCCTGAGCTTGGACCGCCGAGGCAGCGCCGATCGCGAACGCGATGGCTGCGATGATTTTGAGGGGCATCCGGTTCCGGTTCTCCATGCGGGCTGTCTGTGTCGGGGTCGGTCGGGGTCCGTCGCGGGCCCGCCCGCGAAAGGCCCGAAACCGTCGATTCCCGAGGGGCCGTGCCCACCATTTCGATGCGTACGGCCGGCATTCGCGCTCAATACTCGATCACGTCCTCCAACGCGTAGTGCTTCACCGTTTTCCGGTTGGCGATGAGTTCGTCGATGGACGGCTCGCCCTTCATGGCACGCGCGATGGCGAGCTTCGTCGCCTCGTAGTTCGTACGGTAGAGGTCCTTGTGGTCGAGATTCGTATCCTCGGCGCAGCGCGGGTCGAGCCAGATCATGATGATCATGCAGAGATCGTCGAGGCCATCCTTCGGCAGCACGCCTTCGATGACGCAGTCGATGATGGCATCGCCCGTTGCGGCCTGAACCACGCCGCCGAGAAGTTCGACGTACTCGGCCGTGTGGATGGTGGCCTTGGTGGTCATCATCGTCGCCGGGCGCACGAGCTGGTTGAGGTCGCGCACCACGAACATCCGGGTGTGCCCCTGAACCTGCCCCATCATACCCGCGAAGGCGTGGCCGGCGGGTCCACGGGTGGAGCCGATGAGCACCTCTGGCATGGCATCGGTGTACTGCCCTTCGGCGGCGAGCACGGTGGCTTCGCCGGTGCGGAACCAGATCTCGGACATGGGTGTCTTTCTCGAAGGTTTGTGGACCCGGCGATGAACCGGGCGGGTCGGGGCGCACAAACACCACCGGGTGGCGCGACGTCAATCGCCGGGCGAGACTGGCCTGATCGCAGGGGATCGGTCATGCAGGAATGGCGGGACACACCCGCCACGAGGGTGACGAGACGATGAGCCGAGGGTCACACGACCGGGACTGGAGCCTGTCGGTCGCGGAGAGCGCGGATGGCGTACAGCTCGAGATCGGCCTGCCCGATGTCGCCGGTCAGCCATTCACCGCGATCCTCGCCCTCGACCGGGACGAGGCCCGCATCCTCGCGCGTGCCTTGCTGGCCGCATCGGGCGACGCCATCGAGCGGACGTTCCAGCATCCGCCCGAAACCTGATCCTTCGGGGCCGAGCCTTCAGAGCCCGACGCGGTTGCGACCCGGCAGGCGCGGGACTTTGGTCCCGCGTGGCTCGATCGGACCGGCACAGGTGTAGGCGAACTCCGTCTGAAGATCCGTGAACACGGTCTCGCCGGTGATCCGGCAATCCTCCCGCACGGTTTCGTCGAGATAGGTGCGGGCCGCATCGCGAAACCGCTTGGTTCGGGTCAGGGCCGGGTCGCCGCCCTCGAGCCGGTCGTCGATCCCGCAGCCGGTGACCTCCCGCAGGGAATTGGAGACGATGAGCATCTTGCGCAGGCGTCGCTGGTCGTAGACCTCGTAGGGATCCTTGCAGCCGATGGTGACCACCTGGGGGGTCAGGCTGACATAGGTCTTCGACACGTAGGAGAAGCCGGTGCAGCCCGAGGCCAGCAGGCCGAGGGTGATGACCGCCAGCGCCGCGGGCATCTTGGTCGACAGCACGGGGCTGGTCAGCCGGTACACGATCGGGGCGCCCTTCCGTCTGGCCTCGCCAAAGTCTCGGCGGGCATTGAAGCGCAGCCGTCCCCACGGTCAAGCCTTGCCCGGACACACTCCCGCGCGTTTCGACGTCCGAACCATCATCGCCCCTCCCCGCAAGCGAGGAGGAGCTTCGTACCCTATTCCGCCGCCGCTGCGAGATAGCGGGCCGGATCGTAGTTGAGGATCGGCCCGAGCCAGCGCTCGACTTGCCCCAGATCCATGCCCTTGCGGAGCGCGTAATCCTCGACCTGATCGCGCTCGACCTTGGCGACGCCGAAATAATGCGCTTCCGGATGGGCGATGTAGAGGCCCGACACAGAGGAGCCCGGCCACATGGCGTAGGATTCCGTGAGTTTCACACCGATGCGCGACTCCGCCTTGAGGAGATCGAACAGCGTCACCTTCTCGGTGTGGTCGGGTTGCGACGGGTAGCCGGGGGCGGGCCGGATGCCGGCATACTCCTCACGCACGAGGTCCTCGGGCGCATAGGTCTCATCGGCGCCGTAGCCCCAGAAGTCCTTTCGCACACGCTCGTGCATGCGCTCGGCGAGGGCCTCGGCGATGCGGTCGGCCAGCGCCTTCACCAGGATCGAGCGGTAATCGTCGTTGGCCCGCTCGAAGCGCTCGGCGATACGAACCTCCTCCAGGCCAGCCGTGACCACGAAGCCGCCGACGTAATCGGCGATACCGGTGTCGGCGGGAGCGACGAAATCCGACAGGCAAGTGTTGGCACGTCCGTCGCGCTTCGACAATTGCTGGCGCAGGCCGTGGAAAGTCGCGAGCTTTTCGGAGCGGCTCTCACCGGTGTAGAGGGCGATGTCGTCGCCGATGCTGTTGGCCGGCCAGAAGCCGATGATCGCCTTCGGGTTGAACCAGCGCTCGGCGACGATCTGCGAGAGCATCTCCTGCGCATCGTCGAACAGGGCCTTCGCTGCCGGCCCCTGGTTCGGATCCTCGAAGATCGCCGGGTAGCGGCCCTTGAACTCGTAGGTCTGCAGGAACGGCGTCCAGTCGATGTAGGGCACGAGATCGGCGACCTCGTAGGAGGAGTAGACCCGCGTGCCGGTGAAGCTCGGCTTCTTCGGCTGGTAGCCCGACCAGTCGATCCGGAACGGGTTGGCGCGGGCTTTCGCCAGCGGTAGGCGCTGCTTGTCGAGCTCCGAGCGAGCGTGCGCGTCGGCGACCTTCCTGTACTCGGCCCGGACCTTCTCGATGGTCGAATCCCGTGTCTCCTTCGACAGCAGGCTCGACACCACGCCGACGGCGCGGCTGGCATCCGTCACGTAGACGGTCTGGCCCCGGTTGTACGAAGGGTGGATCTTCACGGCGGTATGGACGCGGCTGGTCGTGGCCCCACCGATGAGCAAGGGAACCGAAAACCCCTCGCGCTCCATCTCGGCGGCCACGTGCACCATCTCGTCGAGCGACGGGGTGATGAGGCCGGACAGGCCGACGATGTCGACGTTCTCGCGCTTGGCCACGTCGAGGATCTTGGCCGCCGGCACCATCACGCCGAGGTCGATGATCTCGTAGTTGTTGCAGGCGAGCACGACGCCGACGATGTTCTTGCCGATGTCGTGGACGTCTCCCTTCACCGTCGCCATCAGGATCTTGCCGGCGGCCTGGCGCTTGCCGTCACCGCCATTGGCGAGCTTCTCCGCCTCCATGAACGGCTCGAGATAGGCCACGGCCTGCTTCATCACGCGGGCGGATTTCACCACCTGCGGGAGGAACATCTTGCCCGAACCGAACAGGTCGCCGACCACGTTCATGCCGGCCATCAGCGGGCCCTCGATGACGTGGAGCGGGCGCTCGACGCCCAGGCGCGCCTCCTCGGTATCGGCGAGGATGTACTCGGTGATGCCGTTGACCAGGGCGTGCTCGATGCGCTTCTGCACCGGCGCCTCGCGCCAGGACAGGTCGGCGGTCTTCGCCTGGACGCCGCCGCCGGACTTGAAGCGCTCAGCCGCCTCCAGCAGGCGGTCGGTGGAATCGTCGCGGCGGTTGAGGACCACGTCCTCGCACAGCTCGCGCAGTTCGGCCGGAAGCTCGGCGTAGATCGCGAGCTGGCCGGCATTCACGATGCCCATGTCCATGCCGACCTGAATCGCGTGATACAGGAACACCGCGTGCATGGCCTCGCGCACGGGCTCGTTGCCCCGGAAGGCGAAGCTGAGATTCGAGATGCCGCCCGAGATGTGGGCATGGGGCAGGGTCTCGCGGATGGTCTTCGTCGCCTCGATGAAGGCGACGCCGTAGCCGTTATGCTCCTCGATGCCGGTGGCCACCGCGAACACGTTCGGATCGAAGATGATGTCTTCCGGCGGGAAGCCGATCTCCTCGGTCAGAACCCGGTAGGCCTTGGTGCAGATCTCGACCTTGCGCTCGTAGCTGTCGGCCTGGCCCTGCTCGTCGAAGGCCATCACCACCACGGCGGCGCCGTAGGAGCGGCACACCTTGGCGTCGGCGATGAATTTTTCCACGCCCTCCTTCATGGAGATCGAGTTCACGATCGCCTTGCCCTGGACGCACTTGAGCCCAGCCTCGATGACGTGGAACTTCGAGGAATCGATCATCACCGGCACGCGGGCGATGTCGGGCTCGGCCGCGACGAGGTTGAGGAACTCGACCATGGCCTTCTCGGAATCGAGCAGGCCCTCGTCCATGTTGATGTCGATGATGCTGGCGCCCGCCGCCACCTGATCCCGGGCGACGTCGAGGGCCGCCGCGTAATCGCCGGCGGTGATCAGCTTCCTGAACTTGGCCGAGCCCGTGACGTTGGTACGCTCGCCGACGTTCACGAAGGGGATCTCCTTCGTCAGGGTGAACGGCTCCAGGCCCGACAGGCGCATCAGGCGTGGCACTTCGGGAATGACCCGCGGCTTGCACCCCGCGACGGCTTCAGCGATGGCGCGAATGTGGTCCGGCGTGGTGCCGCAGCAGCCGCCGACCATATTGACGATACCGGCGCTGGCGAACTCGCCCACCAGTTTCCCCATGGCTTCGGGACTCTCGTCGTAGAGACCGAATTCGTTGGGCAGTCCCGCATTCGGATAGGCGCAGACCAGGGTGTCGGCGATGCGCGACAGCTCGGAGATGTGGCCGCGCATCTCCTTCGCGCCGAGTGCGCAGTTGAGGCCGATGGTCAGGGGCGCGGAGTGGCGGAGCGCATTCCAGAACGCCTCCGGGGTCTGGCCCGAGAGGGTGCGGCCGGAGAGATCCGTGATCGTGCCCGAGATCATGATCGGCAGGACCATGCCCCGCTCCTCGAACACCGCCCAGGCGGCGGCGACCGCCGCTTTGGCGTTGAGGGTGTCGAAGATGGTCTCGATGAGGATGAGTTCGGCGCCCCCGTCCATCAGGCCGCGCACCTGCTCGATGTAAGCCTGACGCACCTCATCGAAGGTCACGGCGCGGTAGCCGGGATTGTTCACGTCCGGCGAGATCGACAGGGTGCGGTTCGTCGGGCCGATGGCGCCGGCCACGAAGCGGCGGCGGCCGTCCTGCTTTTCGGCCAGGGCGGCGGCCTCGCGGGCGAGGCGCGCGCCCTCCGAATTGAGCTCGTGGATGATCGATTCCATGCCGTAATCGGCTTGGGCGATGGTGGTCCCCGAGAACGTGTTGGTCTCGCACATGTCGGCGCCGGCGAGGAAGTAGTCGAGGTGGATCTGCCGGATCGCATCGGGCTGCGTCAGGATCAGGAGGTCGTTGTTGCCCTTCTGGTCGTGGCCGTGATCCGTAAAGCGGCTGCCGCGAAAGTCCGCCTCGCCGTAGCCGAGGCGCTGGATCACGGTGCCCATCGCCCCGTCGAGGACGAGGATCTTTTCCGCGGCGCGCGCACGGAGCGCGGCTTCGATCTCTTTTCCATCGACGGGTCGCAGGTCGGTCATGGTGTATCCTTGGAGACGCTGGGTCCCATCAAACCACCTCGTGCTGAGGTGCCGGAGCGAAGCGGAGGCCTCGAAGGAGGGCTCCCGTTCGCACATTGGTGCTGGTGTCCTCCTGCGAGGCCCGCCGACGCGGGCGCCTCAGGATGAGATTCTGAGAAGGTCGAACGCGTGTGCTCAGGCCGCCTTCGCCGCCGCCACCTTCGGGGCCTGCGAACGCAGGCCGAGGAGATGGCAGATGGCGTAGACGAGGTCGGAACGGTTCATCGAGTAGAAGTGGAAGTCGTTGACGCCGCGATCGACGAGATCGAGCACCTGTTCGGCCGCCACCGCCGCCGCCACGAGGCGGCGGGTGTCGGCATCGTTGTCGAGCCCCTCGAAGCGGGCGGCGAGCCAGTACGGCACCGAGGCGCCGGTGCGGCGGGCGAAGTTGGCCGATTGCTTGAAGTTCTGGACGGGGAGGATGCCCGGGATGATCGGGATATCGATGCCCGCCGCCCGCACCTTGTCGACGTAGCGCAGGTAGATGTCGTTCTCGAAGAAGAACTGCGTGATCGCCTGATCGGCGCCGGCGTCGACCTTGGCCTTCAGCGCGTCGATGTCGGCGTCGAGGCTGGCGGCCTCGGGATGCTTTTCAGGGTAGGCCGAGACCGAGACCTTGAAGTCGCCGATGCGCTTGATCCCGGCGACGAGGTCCGCCGTCTGGGCGTAGCCGCCCGGATGAGGACGATAGGTCGTACCGACGCCGTCCTGAGGGTCGCCGCGCAGGGCCACGATGTGGCGCACGCCGGCATCCCAGTAGGATTGCACGACGGCGTCGATCTCCTCGCGGGTAGCATCGACGCAGGTGAGGTGGGCGGCGGGCCTGAGACCCGTCTCCCGGACCATGCGGGCCACGGTGTTGTGGGTGCGCTCACGGGTCGATCCGCCGGCACCGTAGGTCACCGAGACGAATTTCGGCTGTAGCGGCGCCAGGCGCTCGATGGACGACCACAGGATCTTCTCCATCTCGTCGGTCTTCGGCGGGAAAAACTCGATGGAGACGCTGATCGGACGGTAGCCGTCGCGGCTGGCGCGGTGTTGGGAGGCGGTGGGCATCGGGGTCGTCCTCAATGTCGGTCGGTTCAGACGGATCGCGAACAGGATGTGACGTGCGTCGGTCAGGCGACGGCCCGCTCAAGCCCGGCCTCTTCGGCTTCGGAGGCGAGCCAGAGCGTCACGGTGAGCTGGTGGTGGGCCAGGGCCGGCGGAGGGGCGAGATCGCGGGTGGTGACGGTGGACAGCCCCGCATCGTTGAGCCAGCCCGTCACCTGCTCGGGTGCGAAGCCGAGGCGGCGATGGGCCTGGGTTTCACGCAGGAACTCGAGATCGTGGGGCGCGAAATCCACCACGAGGAGACGCCCCCCCGGCGCCACGAGCCGCACGGCTTCGCGCAGGGCGCGAGCCGGATCGTCGAGGTAATGTAAGACCTGGTGAACCAGCACCAGATCGAAGCTGCCGCGCCCGAACGGCGGAGCATGGATGTCGCCCTGCCGCAGATCGACCCGCGACAGGCCGGCCCGCTCGAGGTTGGCGCGCGCCACCGACAGCATGGCATGGTTGGAATCGAGGCCCGTCGCCCGGCTGGCCCGGCCGGCGAGCAGTCCGAGCATCCGGCCGGTGCCGGTGCCGAGATCGATGAGGTTGTGAATCGGCCGGTTGCCCAGTGCATCGAGCACGGCGGCCTCGACGGTGGCCTCCGGCACATGGAGCGAGCGCAGGTGATCCCACTTCGGAGCGAGACGCGCGAAGAACGTCTGGGCCGCCTCGGCGCGCTGCGCCCGCACGGCTTCGCGTCGCGCCCGATCCTCGGAGATCGGAGCACTTCGGGAGTCGAGCCCGGCGATGAGGGGGTCGACGAGGCCGGCGCGGCCATCGACGAGGCGAAAGAACGCCCAGGCTCCTTCGCGATGGCGCTCCACGAGACCGGCTTCCACGAGAAGCTTGAGGTGCCGGGAGATGCGCGGCTGCGACTGACCGAGGATGTCGGTGAGGTCGGAGACCGACAATTCCCCGTCCGCCAGCAGGGCGAGGATACGCAGGCGCGTCTCTTCGGCCGCCGCGCGCAGCACGCCGAGGGCATGCGTGAACGGCACCGATGAGTCCGCTATGGGGCCTGCGATAGACATAAAGATATGTTTATGTGAAATTCGAGCCCCTGACAAGGGGTCTCGTCTCCTCACGGCGCGTCAGGCGCCTTGGGTACCGGGGTCCCACAGCCAGGCCGCCCCTCTGACTCCGGAGGCGTCGCCATGCAGGCTCGGACGAATGGGCGTGTCGAAGCGGTCCGAGAACACGTGCGGGGCAGTGAGCTCCGTCAGGCCCTCGAACAACTCGGGCAGACGCGACAGCCCGCCGCCGATCACGATGATATCGGGATCGAGGATGTTGACGACCTGCGCCAAAGCCCGGCCGAGGCGGTCGCGGTAGCGCGCGAACGTTTCCTGCGCGACGGGATCGCCTGCGCGCATCGCCGCCACGACGGCTTCGGCGGTGATGGGCCGCCCGCTGCGCCGGGCATGGTCGGCGGCGAGTGCGGGTCCGGACAACCACGTTTCGATACAACTGGAGCGGCCGCAATAGCAGGCGGGTCCCGGGCGCTCATCGTCACGGGGTGCGGGGAGAGGATTGTGGCCCCACTCGCCGGCGATACGCAACCGCCCGGCGAGGGCTCGTCCTTCGAGGGCGATGCCTGAGCCGACGCCGGTGCCGAGAATGATCGCCCAGACCACGGCGGCACCGGCACCCGCCCCGTCGACGGCCTCCGACACGGCGAGGCAATTGGCGTCGTTCTCGACGCGCACGGGGCGGCCGAGGGCGTGAACGAGGTCGTCGGCGAAGGGACGGCCGTTCAGCCATGTCGAGTTGGCGTTCTTGACCAGACCGGTGGCCGGCGCGATGGCCCCCGGCATTCCGACCCCGACACTGCGGACGGGGCCGGTGCGGGATTCGAGGCCTTCGACCAGAGCCGCGATGGCCGCGAGGGTGCCTGAGTAATCGTCGCGTGGCGTGGGGACACGGGCCTCGGCCTGCATCATGCCCGCCGCGTCGAGGACGACCCCGGCGATCTTGGTGCCGCCGAGGTCGATTCCGAGGCGCAAGACGTTCCGATCAGCGTGCGGGGACGGGGATGGGCGCCGACGCCGCGGACGGCGTGGTGATCGGGTCCATGTTGGGTGCGTGATCCGAGATGTCCGTACCGATGGCGATGGGGTTGTCCATCACCTGACGCAGCTTCACCCGGTCGAGTTCGCCCTCCCAGCGGCTGACCACGACGGTTGCGACGCCGTTGCCGATGAGATTGGTGATGGCCCGGCACTCGGACATGAACTTGTCGACACCGAGGATCAGGGTCATGGCAGCCACCGGCACCGGGTTGTTGGGAATGGCCGAGAGCGTGGCCGCCAGGGTGATGAAGCCGGCGCCCGTCACACCGGAGGCCCCCTTCGAGGTCAGCATCGCCACGAGAATGATGGTCGCATACTGGCCGAACGACAGGTCCGCTCCCACGGCCTGGGCGAGGAACAGGCTCGCCAGGGTCATGTAGATGTTGGTGCCGTCGAGGTTGAACGAGTACCCCGTCGGGATCACGAGTCCGACAACGGAGTCCGAGGCACCGAGCCGGCGCATCTTCGTCATCATGTGCGGCAGCACCGTCTCGGAGGAGGAGGTGCCGAGCACGATCAGGAGTTCGTCCTTGATGTAGGCGAGGAACTTGAAGATCGAGAAGCCGGCGACCCGGGCGATGCCGCCGAGCACGATCACCACGAACAGGAAGGCGGTGACGTAGAAGGTGCCGACGAGCCAGGCGAGATCGACGACCTTGCCGATGCCGTACTGACCGATGGTGAAGGCCATGGCGCCAAAGGCGCCGATGGGCGCGAGCTTCACCACGAGGCCGATGATGCGGAAGAAGATCTGCCCCATCGTGTCGATGGCGTGGGTGATGGCCTCGCCGCGCTTGCCCATGCCGGTGACGACGACGCCGGTGAGGATCGAGATCAGCAGTACCTGAAGCAGGTCGCCGGTGGCGAACGCATCGAAGAAGCTCTTCGGGATCAACGCCATGATGTGGCCCGTCACGGAGTCGTCGGCGGCCAACTTGGCGTATTTCTCGACGGCCTTGCCATCGAGCTTCGTCACGTCGGCGTTGAAGCCGGCGCCGGGCTTCACCACCTCGCCGACGAGGATGCCGATGAGAAGCGCGATGGTGGACACCACCTCGAAATAGACGAGGGCCTTCAGGCCGACGCGGCCGACCTTCTTCAGGTCACCGATGGATGCGATACCGTGCACGATGGTACAGAAGATGATCGGCGCGATCATCATCTTGATCAGAGCGATGAAAGCGTCACCCAACCATTTGACAGACTTGCCCCATTCCGGATGGAGGTAGCCGAGCAGGATGCCGAGCGCGATGGCGATCAGCACCTGGATGTAGAGAACCTTGTACCAGGGCTCGGCCACCCGGGGGGGCTCGGCCGCCGTGCCGTGTGTCATCGCCTGGGCCATGGTTCCCTCGCCCGTGCACTGAACCGCGCACGCTTTCGTGTTTCTTGCCCACGACGCTAGCGAAGTTGCGTGCACCACTCAATCGCACAGGCAGGGATGAAAGTGACATTCTCAAACGTGCCACCTTCATCAGGCCGATCGGGGACGCCGATCAGGTCTGGTTGCGGCGCGGGCGGACAGTCCAGCGTTCGAATTCGCCCGCAGCCTCTTCGGCACGCGCCGGCTGGGCGGGCTCGCCCTCCGGCGGCAGGGGCTGCGGATTGCCGAGTGCCTGCGACAGGCTCTCGATGACCTCGTCGATGCGGGCGTCGTTCTGGCCAGCCTCCGGGTGAGCAGGCTCGGGCGTCGCGACCGGCGCAGGGGCCGCGGCCTGCGGGCTGGGCTGGGCTGCGGTTCCGCCCCCGGCGACCCGGCGCAAGGCCTTCATCATCCCGTCCTCGTCCGCCGGCTTCGCGGCGGCACCCGACGCGCCGCCGTAGCGGCCGAAGCCGAACCGGGGTTCGACGAGGTCGAGCACCGCTTCCAGGGCGGCGTTGCTCAGGGCGATCTCGCCCGGCTGAGGTACGCCCTGGAGGGCGACGGCATGGCGCTCGTACGCCGCGTCGCCGGACACCTCGGGGCCGAACCAGACCGGAACGGAGAAGCCGTTTGCGTCTCCGATCTCGTCGAAGGTCACGCTCACGAGGTCGAGATTGCCCGGGGCGACGTAACGGTCGACCCGCGCCTCACGGCCGGCACCGAGCGCGATCACCGTGCGGTCGTACTGCGCCTTGCCGCTGCAGACGTCGAGGAGGGCGTCGCCATGGGCGCGCGGCACGTCCGTGCGCTCCTCGCTCGAAGCGCCGTTCTGATCCGTGTTGACGAGGACGAGATGGCATTGCTGGCCATCGACCCGAACGTACGAGACCCGTCCGGCCTGGGGCGCGAAGTAGCCCTCGGTGACCCGTGCGCCACCACGCTCCTTGCGGATCAGGCGCACGAGGGACGGGGCGACGAGGAACCGGCGGACGATGCTCATTGCGGACTCTCCGGAGGTCTGTTCGTCCCACGGTCGAAGATCCGCCGGACTGACAATCGAGGGCGTCTCGATCCGGAAAGGAATGCGTCAGGCATCCCCTTCCCAGACCGAAGCTGCGGTATTCATTTAAAAATTGACTCTCGGGACTAAGCAAAACACCGCAGAAATCAAGATCGCGCGCCGGACCACCCCCGCGATCCACCGCGCCGTCCCCAGCTCAGCGGGTCATACGACCTTCGGAACCGATCCGTTTCACGCCTCGGGTTCGAAGCGGAGCGAAACCCCGTTCATGCAGTAGCGCAGGCCGGTGGGGGCGGGTCCGTCGTCGAAGACGTGGCCGAGATGGCCCTTGCACCGGGCGCAATGTGCCTCCGTCCGGGTCATCCAATGGCTGCGGTCGACCTGGGTCTCGACCGCGTCGGGGAACGGCGCGAAGAAGCTCGGCCAGCCGGTGCCGGATTCGAACTTGGTGCCGTTCTCGAACAGCGGGGCATCGCACCCGGCACAATGAAACACGCCCGGACGTTTCTCCGCGTTGAGGCAGCTCGTTCCGGCGCGCTCGGTGCCGTGCCCACGCAGGACGCGGTACTGCTCGGGGGAAAGAATCTCGCGCCATTCGGCGTCGGTGCGGGTGTCGGCGGTCGGTGCGGTCATGATCTGATCCATCGAGAGGAAACGGTGTGTCCCCTAGATAGGGTCCCGACCCCGCCCCGAGGAGGCCGGGCGTCAGGCCACGGCGCCGAGGGTGTCGGCCATCCGGGCCCGGCGTGCGCCCATGGGCAAGGGAGCGCCCGTGGTGGTGTCGTGCGCGGTCTGGTGCTCCATCTCGGCGTTGATCTCGCCGCCGAGCAGCACGATGGTCGTCGAGATCCAGATCCACGTCATGAAGCCGATGGCCGCCCCGAGGGATCCGTAGGTCTCGTTGTAGTTGCCAAAGCTCGAGACGTACCAGGAGAACAAGATCGAGGCGATGAGCCACAGCACGCCGGCGACGGCGCCGCCGACGCCGACCCAGCGCCAGCGCGGCCGCTCCCGGCTCGGCCCGTAGCGATAGAGCAGCGACAGGCCGCCGAGCACCACCACCAGCATGGCCGGCCAGCGCAGCTGCGCCAGAAGCCAGGCGGTGTCGCTGAAGCCCACGAAGGTGAACACGAGGGGCAGCACGACGATGCTCGACAGCGCGAAAATCGTGAACAGCAGGGCGCCAATGGTGAAGGTGAGCGAACGCAGGTTCAGCATCACGAACGAGCGCTTCTCCTCCTCCTCGTAGACCACATTGAGGGCATCGAACATCGCCTTCATGGCGGCGTTGGCGCTCCAGAGGGAGATGAGAAGACTCGTGAAGAAGGTCAGCCCCAGGGACCCTCCGCCCTTGGCGGCGATGCGCTTGACCTGATCGCCGATGATCTCGATGGCCCCCGACGGCAGCACGCCCTGCAGGCTCGCCAGATGCTCGTTGATGGAGCCGACATCGGCGACGAGGCCGTAGCAGGTGACCAGGGCGGCGATGGCCGGGAACAGGGACAGGAGGGTGTAGAACGTCACCCCGGCGGCGACCGACAGCACCCGGTCCTTGTTGAACTCGAGGTAGACCCGGAACAGGATGTCCTTCCAGCCCTTGGAGGTGATCTCCATCGGGGTCCGGGCGGCGCGACCGCGCTCGACCTGCGTGGCCGCGACCCATTCGGCGGAGCGCCCGCTGTGGGAGCGCGCCCCCTCCTCCCGGCACCGGTCGGGCTCGGGCGCGGCGGCGGGTCCATCCCGTCGTGGCCGCCCGCTCGTGCCGGCCGCGAGGGCGACGAGGGCCGCCCCCATGGCCAGGGTCCACAGCACGGAAGCCGCGCCGCTCGAAGCGGTCGCCGGTTCGGGGGAGGAAGACATCGCAGCGTGGACCGGTTGGATCAGGAAGCCAAGCTTGAGCTTACGCTCGGACAAACGTCAACGCGGATGCGGACGTTCCAAAGGTGCCGCAGGCGTGGATCTTCCAGGCGCGCCGCAGGCAGGGATCTTCCAGGCGCGCCGCAGGCGCCTGCGTCAGGTGCGAAAAAGATCCGCATGGGTTTCCCGCAGGACGTTCTTCTGGACCTTGCCCATGGCGTTGCGCGGCAGATCCTCCACGAACAGCACCCGCTTGGGGCACTTGTAGCGGGCGAGCCGCGCCTCGAGGGTGCGCAGGATCGTGGCCTCGTCGGGAGCGCCCTCCCGGGCGACGACCACGGCCGCGACGCCTTCACCGAAATCGGCGTGGGCCAAGCCGATCACCGCCGATTCGACCACACCCGGCAGGGCATCGATCTCGTTCTCGACCTCCTTCGGATAGACGTTGTAGCCACCGGTGATGATGAGGTCCTTGCCGCGCCCGACGATGTGCACGTAGCCGTCGGCGTCGATCTTGCCGAGGTCGCCGGTGATGAAGAACCCGTCGGCCTTGAACTCGGCCGCGGTCTTCTCCGGCATGCGCCAGTAGCCCTGGAACACGTTGGGGCCCTTCACCTCAATCATGCCAACGGCGTCGGTGCCGAGTGCGGCCCCCGTCTCGGGGTCCA
Organism: Methylobacterium sp. Leaf87; assembly: GCF_001422775.1. Classification (NCBI taxonomy): domain Bacteria; kingdom Pseudomonadati; phylum Pseudomonadota; class Alphaproteobacteria; order Hyphomicrobiales; family Methylobacteriaceae; genus Methylobacterium; species Methylobacterium sp. Leaf87. The sequence continues at coordinate 251,069 of NZ_LMMI01000001.1, forward strand.
CCACCCGGACAACGACGCCCGGCAGCGCCGATCCGACGGTGCCGGCGACACGGGCCCCGTCATACGGGTTCGAGGTGTTCATGTTGGTCTCGGTCATGCCGTAGCGCTCGAGGATGGCGTGGCCCGTGCGGGCCTGCCAGTCGCGGTGCGTGTCAGCCAGGAGGGGCGCCGAGCCGGAGACGAACAGCCGGATCGCCTTCGTGGCGTCGGGATCGAGTCCCGGTTCCCTGAGAAGGCGGGTGTAGAAGGTCGGCACGCCCATCATCGCCGTCGCACGCGGCATCAGCCCGAGAACCTGCGCCGCATCGAACTTCGCCAGGAACAGGAGCGTGCCGCCCGTGGCCAGAACGGTGTTGGTGGCGACGAACAGGCCGTGGGTGTGAAACACCGGAAGGGCGTGCAGCAGCACGTCGTCGGCCGTGAATCGCCAGAACGCCGCCAGGGTCCGGGCGTTCGAGGCGAGGTTCTCGTGGGTGAGCATGGCGCCCTTGGAGCGCCCGGTGGTGCCGGAGGTGTAGAGGATGGCGGCGAGATCGTCGGCCCCGCGCGCCACGTCGGTGAAGTCATCCGCCGCCGCATCCGCCGCCGCGACCATGCTCCCGCGCCCGGATGCATCGAGGGTCCGCACCTGCGCCACGCCGGCATCGCGCGCGATCGCCTCCAAGGCCCCGTGCTTGCCCGGATCGCACACGAACACCGAGGGTTCCGCGTCCCCGAGGAAGTAGGCGACCTCGTGGGCGGTGTAGGCGGTGTTCAGCGGCAGGAACACCGCCCCGGCCCGCACGGTCCCAAGGTACAGGAACAGGAATTCAGGGCTCTTCTCGGCCTGGACCGCGACCCGGTCGCCGGGCTTCACCCCAAGCCCGACGAGGGCCCCCGCGTAAGCGGCCGAACGCGCGAGCAGGTCGGCATAGGTGAAGTGCGTGCCGTCTCCCGTCTCGACGAAGGCTTTCGTGGTCGGATCGGCAGGCAGGTTGGCGCGGACGAGATCGAAGAGGTGATTGGGCATGCGGGCTTCAGGTGGCTTTCGGTCGAACTCTCACGCGTCGGCGAGAGCCACGGCGCGGGTGGGCGGCAGATTGTTGCGCAACTCGCGGCTCACCGCGCCGGAAGCGGCGACGGTCCCGAGGTTGGCGTAGGTCTCGTGGTTCTTCTCGATGGCCGCGAGGTCGTAAAGGTAATTCACCATCAGCCCACGGGACTGGGCCAGCCCCTTGGCCGAGACGTCGCCGAGGAAGTTCAGGCGTTCCAGCCGGGCCCCGTTGCCGAGGTGGAACCGGGCGACGGGGTCGAGGGGCTTGCCGCGCTCGTTCTTGGCGCGGAGGAAGTAGGCGGCGGCCGCCGGGATCATCGCCTTGCGGACGGCCTCGCACTTCGTCTTGTCGGCCTGCCAGTCCGGCTCGTCGATGATCCGCAGGGCCTCGACATCCTCGCGGGTCAGCCCCTGCGGCGCGTCGGCCCGGCGCTCGCGGTCGAGCCACGTCGCGAAGCCCGGTACCGGCGACAGGGTGACGAAGGTCTTCAGGCTCGGAATCTCGCGGGCGAGATCCTCCACCACCTGCTTGATGAGAAAGTTGCCGAAGGTGACGCCGGCGAGCCCCTTCTGGCAGTTCGAGATCGAGTAGAAGATCGCCGTGGTGGCCGCGCGCGGCGCCAGGATCTCGCGCTCGTGGGCCAGGATCGGGGCGATGGCCGGGGCGATGGCGGCGGTGAGCGCCACCTCCACGAAGATCAGCGGCTCGTCGACGAGGGCCGGGTGGAAGAACGCGAAGCAGCGCCGGTCACGGGGTTCGATGCGACGGCGCAGGTCGTCCCAGTCGGCGATGGCATGGACCGCCTCGTAGCGGATGATCTTCTCGAGGATGTGGGCGGGCGTCGTCCAGTCGATGTGGCGCAGCACGAGGAAGCCGCGGTTGAACCACGAGGCGAACAGATGCTCGAAATCGCTGTCGAGGCTGTCGGCCGCGTCGATGAGATCGGGGTCGGCCTCCTCGTCCCGCAGGGCGCGGCGTAGCCCGAGCAGGTCCTCCCGCATGCGGACCAGCGCGAGGGTGCCGTCCCGGGCGAGGTTGAGGCGGCGGATCAGTTCCTGGCTGCGCGGCTCGGCTGCGTCGTGCAGAACGCCGAGCGCCGCCCGGGTCGGGTCGGCACGGTAGGCCGCGATGGCCTCGTCGACGGCCTCGTGGTCGGCGGCGAACTCGGTGGCGACGAGGCGGAGAAAGCTCGCCCGTTCGGGCCGGGCGAGGCTGGCGTAGCGGTCGAGGATAAGGCGGGCGAGGGCGACGCCCGAGGCTTCGCCGCGGCGGGAAATGAGATCCTCGCAGAGCTTGACGAGTTCCCCCGGATCGGCACGGGCGGCGAGGTCGCCGCGTCCGAACCCGATGAGGTCGCGGCCGCGGTCGCTGATGGTCTGCAGCAGATCGCCGAAGAAAGAGATCGCCGCCATGGAAGCTGCCCGTCCCCGTGCTGGCGCCCGGACCGGGCGTATCCACCCCACGCATCCGCGCAGGGTTCGACGAACCTTCTATGACGGCCCCGCTCGAAGGACCAGGGACCGAGGCGGGTTCGCAGTCACGGCCCCCAAGCTTCGGCGAGGGATGGACGAAGGTTCTTTCCACAGAACCGCCGAACGCCTGCGTGGACTCGGATACGAGAAAGGAACGCCGTGTCCCTCAGCTCGCATCCCCGCCGGCAATGATCTCGGCCCGGTCGGCCCGCTCCCGCCAATCCTCGACCCCGTGCTGGCGCGCGAAGCGCAATTCGGCAGCGCGCAGGGCCCGCATGGGATCGCGGGCTCGAACAATGGCAACGGAGCCGACGGGGAACGGTACCCCGAGAATCTCCTTGGCGAACTCGATACGGTAATTCGGCATGCGAGGCTCCGTCATCGGACCCGGCACCGCGCTCCGGTGGAACGAAGCACGGCATCACCCGATCCCGTTCACGATCAGACCGCAAGAATCCGCGTATTCCAAGAGCCTCGCCCGGCTTGTACGCCGTCTTCGGGTGGCCTTGGCCGTCAAATCGTGCAGTCCCTACCTCGAAAACATGAGAACGGGCTCATCCGAAGGTAACGGTCCTGCGACGACGCGTCCGGCCGGCCCGCTCCACCGGCCTTGCCGACACGGCCCGCTGGGCCTTACTCACCCCTCCTCACCCCGATCGGAAGGTTTTCGGCCATGACGCTTTCGGCCATGCCAGAGACGTGCGCTTGGCGCCCGGCGGCGACACGGGGCGCGGCATGAGCGGAACAGCACCGGCGACGGACCACGACTTCACCCTTCGGGCACGCCTCGGCCTCACCCTCATCGCCGGGGGCGCCGTGGCGAACATCTACTACAACCAGCCCCTTCTCGCCCTGCTGGTGAGCGAATTCGGTGACCGGGCGGCAGTCCTGGTGCCGACCGCTTCCCTCGTCGGCTACGGCCTCGGCATTCTGTGCCTCGTGCCCATCGGCGACAGCCTGCCGCGGCGCGGCCTGATCCTGGCGCAGATGCTCGGCCTCGCCGTGGCCCTCCTGGCGGCGGCCATGAGTCCCAACCTCGGAGCGCTCGCAGGAGCGAGCCTCGCCATCGGGTTCCTCGCCTCGGCCGCGCAGCAGGCGGTGCCATTCGCCGCCGAACTCGCCCCCGACGCCACCCGGGGCCGCATGGTCGGCCAAGTGATGACCGGGCTCCTCAGCGGCATCCTCCTGGCGCGGACGGTGAGTGGCTTCGTAGGCGCGCAATACGGCTGGCGCGCGGTGTTCTACGCCGCCAGCGCCGTGGCGCTGATCATCGCCGGGATCGCCGCCGCGACCCTGCCGCGCACGGCCCAGACCAGGCCCCTGCGCTACCGCGCCCTGATGGTGTCGATCCTCCATCTGGTTCGCACCCAGCCGGCCCTGCGCCGCTCCAGCCTGTGCCAGGGATTGCTGTTTGCGAGCTTCAACGCGTTCTGGACGACCCTCGCCCTCCTGGTCGAAGCGCCGCCCTTCGATCTCACGGCGGCCGGCGCCGGGCTGTTCGGCGTCATCGGGGTCGTCGGCGCGTTCATCGCGCCGGTCTCGGGCCGCTACACCGACCGGCGCGGCGCCCGGCCCGTGGTGGTGGCCGGCAGCCTGTTTGTGGTGGCGGCCTTCGTGGTCCTGTGGGCCGGCGGCAACGTCTCCCTCGTGGCCGTGGGGCTCGGCGTTCTCCTCATCGACATCGGCCTCAACGGCGCACTCATCGCCAACCAGACCCGGGTCTACGCCCTCGTCCCGGGCGCGCGCGGACGGGTGAACACGGTTCTTTTCACGGTGATGTTCGTGTTCGGGGCGCTCGGGGCCTTCGCCGGCAGCCAAGCCTTCCTCATGGCCGGCTGGCCCGGCGTCTGCGCCGTGGGCCTCGCCCTCTCGGGCGCCGGTCTCCTCGTCGCGATCCTCGAGCCCGGGACGCCGAAGGTTACCTGAGGACCCGGGAGAGCCGGCACCATTCGGTCCTGTCCGCCGGCAGGCCGAAGCGCAGGCGCGCGGGGGCCGCGGCGAAGCGCCGGACGTAGATCCCGGCGGCGCCGAGTCGCGCGAACAGTTCCGGCCCGTTCGGGAAGTCGGCCGTGCGGAACAGGCGGGTTCCGCCGACCACCCGCCCACCGGCGCGGGCGATCATCCGGTCGAGGCGTCCCGCATCGGCACCGCGCGCGACCGACGCGGCGCGGCGCCATTCGGCATCGGCGAGCGCCGCCCGGCCGATGGCCAGCGCCGGTCCCGACACCGCCCAGGGGCCGAGCGCCTCCGCGAGGCGGCCCGCAAGGGTAGGCTCCGCCAGGGCGAAGCCGAGTCGAATGCCAGCGAGCCCATAGGTCTTGCCGAAGGAGCGCAGGACCACGAGACCCGGCCGGAGATGCGGCCCGAGGGAGTCGACGGTTTCGAGATCCGCGAAGGCTTCGTCCACCACCAGGAGGCCGCCACGCGCCGCCAGCCGATCCGCGTGCGTGCGGAGCGTGGCGCCGTCCCAGGTCCGCCCGTCGGGGTTGTTCGGATTGACCACCACCACGACGTCGGCCTCCGCGTCGAGCGTCGACACGGCCACGATGGAATGGCCGGCCCTCCCCCACGCGGCCGCGTGCTCGGCATAGGTCGGCCCCACCACGGCGACACGGGCGCGGGGCCACAGGCGCGGCAGGGTCTCGATGAGGATCTGCGTGCCGGGGGCGGCCGCGATCCCGCGCGGATCGGCGACACCGTAGGCCCGGGCCGCCGCCGCGTTCAGGGCCGCGAGGTCGGCCGACGACGGCAGGCGGTGGAACGCGCTGGCCTCGAGGGGCGGACACGGGTAGGGCACCGGATTGATCCCCGTCGAGAGGTCGATCCACGGTGTCGGCGCATCCGGGAACAGGGTGCGCGCCGCGTCGAGATCGCCGCCATGCGCGATGGGGACTGGCTCGCTGACCGAACCCACATGCCCTGGACCGCCTTCACCCATCCGCCCGATACGCTCGCCATCCTGCTGCTCGCCCTGACCGTCGAGGCGGCCGCCGGCTATCCCGACCGGCTCTACAGGGCGCTCGGCCACCCTGTCACCTGGATCGGCGCCCTCATCGGCCGGCTCGACGGGGGGCTGAACACGGGTGGCCAGAACCGGCGCCGGATCATGGGCGTGTTTGGGCTGGTCCTGCTTCTTGCCGCGGTGGCCGGGACCGCCTTCGGGCTCACGGCCACCGCGGCGCTGTTCGGCAACTGGGGCGGCCTCGTGGCCCTCGGCCTGCTCTGCGCCAGCCTGCCGGCCCAACGTAGCCTGCACGACCACGTCGCCCGCGTGGCGGCGGATCTTCGTGACGACGGCTTGGCGGGCGGGCGCGTCGCCGTGTCGATGATCGTCGGTCGCAATCCCGAAACCCTCGACGAGGCCGGCATCTGCCGGGCCGCCATCGAGAGTCTCGCCGAGAACTTCTCCGACGGGATCGTGGCGCCGGCATTCTGGATCGGCGTCGGCGGCCTGCCGGGCGGCGCGCTCTACAAGGCGATCAACACCGCCGACAGCATGATCGGCCATCGCACCCCGCGCCACGAAGCCTACGGCTGGGCCGCCGCCCGCCTCGACGACTTCGTCAACCTGCCGGCCTCGCGCCTCGCCGGCGGACTCATCGTCGTGGCGGCGCTGTTTCAGAGCGGCGCCTCGCCGGGCGCGGCATGGCGCGCCCTCCGGCGCGACGCCCGACGCCACCGCTCGCCCAACGCCGGGTGGCCCGAGGCCGCCATGGCCGGAGCCCTCGGCCTGCGGCTCGCCGGTCCGCGCGTCTACGGCGCGACCTCAGTCGAGGATGCCTGGATGGGCGATGGCCGCGCCGAGGCGGGCCCGGCCGACGTGGAGCGGGCGCTCGCCCTCTATCGCACGGCGTGCCTCCTGCTGTTCGGCCTCACCGCGGTGACGTTCGCCCTCGTCGCGGTTGCGCTGCTATGAGCACGGCCACGCCGCCCGTCCGTCGGAGATACCGCATGATTCGTCCTTCCCTCGTCGCTGCCGCATGGGGACTGGCGTTCCTGTCGCCGGCCCGGGCCGAGATGCTGCAGCCCGTGGGGCAGCCCTACGCCGTCGCCGAGGGACTGGCGGGCGAGATCACGAAGAAGAAGACCAAGCCGGCCGAGGACATCAGCGGCATCGCCTGCGCGCCGGCCGAAGCCGGTCGGCGCGGCTGCGTCGTGGTGGACGACGAGGCGGCGGGCGCCCAGTTCGTCACCCTCCAGGGCACGACGCTGACCCCGGGCGCCGTCGTCGACATCGTCGGCCGCAAGCCGCCCACCGCCACCGTCGGCGCGCCCCCGACCACGGGCGACTGCACCCTGGGCCAAGGCGCGTACCGCGAGATGGACGGCGAGGCCGTGGCGTATGCGGCACCCGACTTCTACGTCACCGGCTCGCATGGCTGCAGCCGGCGGGGGCGGGAGTTCAAGCTCTCCACCGCGATCCTCGCGCGCCTGCGCGCCGACGCCACCGGGATCAGGGTGGAGACCACCTACCGCCTCGGCGACGCCCTGCGAAATGCCGATACGGTGGGCGCGTATTTTCTGAAGGATCTGGAACCCCGCGAGGGCGGCAAACCGCTCTCCGGTCTCAACGTCGAGGGCCTCGCGGTCATCGGCGACACTCTCTACGCGGGTCTCCGCGCGCCCGTCATCGACGGACGGGCCTTCCTCGTCTCCGTACCCGTCGCGCCCCTGTTCGCCCCCGGCGACGCGCCGCTCGACGTCAAACCGACGACGATCCCCCTCGCCCTCGGGGCCGATGCCGGCATCCGTGATCTCACCACCCTGCCGGACGGGCGCCTTCTCGTCCTCTCGGGTCCGACCCGCAACGGCTTGTCGGTGCCTTATGGGCTGTTCCTCGCGGATCCGTCGTCCGGCAAGGTCACGGCGCTCGGCACCCTTGCGCCATTGGACGGCGACGATTCCAGGGCGAAGCCCGAAGGCGTCGTGCGCCTCGGCCCCGGTCGGGTGCTGGTGGTGTTCGACAGTGTACTGAACGGCGGGCCGCGCGAGTATGCGGTGGCGATCCCGTAGGCGGCCGGCTCGGCGCATCAGGACGGGTCGAACCATATTGCTCCGGCCTGACCGACCGCTGGCGTGCTTCGACGCGCAGTACCGCGGCGGAGCACCGACAGTACCGAGAACCATCAGGCCCGCAGCCCGAGACAACCCGCGAGGACCTAGACCGGGGCCAAGGCGCGCCAGTGCGGATGCGCGGCGTGGCATCCTGCACGATGAAGCCGCGGGAATTGCCGACGGAGTCGATGACGGCGATGCCGGCGACCGCGCTCGTCTTCCGCAAGGATCGCCCCACGCCTGACCCGCTACGCCGCCAGGACGAGCAGCCGGTCGCAATCCACATGGGCTTCTAGGTGGTCGGCGAGCGCGTCGAGCACGGTCTCGATCCCCGCCTCGTAGGCGTCGCCGCCGGACCGGGCGCCGAGGCGCGCGAGCCACGCGGCGCGCTGCGCGTCGTCGGCGAACAGGCCATGCACGTAGGTGCCGGCGACCCGGCCGTCGGCCGAAATCGCCCCGTCCGGGCGCCCATCGGCGAAACGAACGAGCGGGCGCGCCGCGTCGGGTCCGGTGGTATCACCCAGGTGCATCTCGTAGCCCGAGAACGGTACGCCGTCGGGCAACGAGGTGCCGGTGACGGCCTCGAGGCGCTTGACCGGGGTCATCACCGTCTCGACGTCGAGGAGCCCGAGACCCGGCACCGTCCGGGGGGCGCCCTCGATCCCGTGCGGGTCGGCGAGGCGGCGCCCAAGCATCTGGTAGCCGCCGCAGAGGCCGAGCACCCGGCCGCCGCGCCGGACATGGGCGGCGAGATCGATATCCCAGCCCTCGGCCCGAAAGACATCGAGGTCCGCGATGGTGGTCTTCGAGCCCGGCAGGAGCACGAGGTCGGCCACGGGGATCGGCTCCCCGGGACGAACCAGAACCACGGAGACGTTCGGCTCGCCCCGCAGGGGATCGAGATCGTCGAAATTGGCGATGCGCGGCAGGACGGGGACGGCCACCACCGTGCGACCCGCCGCGCCTGCTTCGGAGCCGACCAGTCCCAGAACGTCCTCCGCGGGCAGGCGGACGGCGGACGGAAAATGCGGGATCAGCCCGAGGCTGGGCCAACCCGTGTGGCGGGCGATGAGGTCCATGCCGTCGGCGAACAGGCTCGGATCGCCGCGGAAGCGGTTGACGAGGAAGCCCCGGATCATCGCCGCGTCGGCCGGGTCGATCACCGCCTTCGTGCCGACGAGGCTGGCGATGACGCCGCCGCGGTCGATGTCGCCGAGCAGGATCACCGGCGTGTTCGACGCGCGGGCAAAGCCCATGTTGGCGATGTCGCCGGCGCGCAGATTCACCTCCGACGCCGAGCCGGCGCCCTCGACCACGACGAGGTCGGCCTCGGCTTTCAGATGGGTGAAACTTTCGAGCACGGCCCCGAGGAGGCGCGGCTTCCAGCCCTGGTAGTCCCGGGCCGCGGCCTGGCCGACCATCCGGCCCTGCACCACGATCTGGCTGCCGGTCTCGCTCTGGGGCTTGAGGAGGACCGGGTTCATATGGACCGAGGGCGCCACTCCGGCGGCCCTCGCCTGAAGCGCCTGGGCCCGTCCGATCTCGCCGCCATCGGCCGTGACGGCGGCGTTGTTCGACATGTTCTGCGGCTTGAACGGCCGCACCCGCAGCCCGCGCCGGGCGAAGGCGCGGCACAGACCGGCGACGATGAGGGATTTGCCGACATCCGAACCGGTGCCCTGGATCATGATGGCGCGGGTCATGACGGCCGGCACCTCAAAACTCGATCCCCTCCTGCGCCTTCACGCCCGCCGCGAAGTGGTGCTTCACGGAGCCCATCTCGGTGACGAGGTCGGCGGCCTCGACGAGGGCCGGCTTGGCGTTGCGGCCGGTGACGATGACGTGGAGGTCCGGTCGGCGTGCCCGGAACGTCGCCACCACGTCGTCGATGGGCAGGTAGTCGTAGCGCAACGCGATGTTGAGTTCGTCCAGCACCACGAGGCGGATGCTCGGATCGGCCATGAGATCCAGGGCCTTCGCCCAGGCGTGCTCGGCCGCCGCGATGTCGCGGGCCTTGTCCTGGGTCTCCCAGGTGAAGCCCTCGCCGAGGGTGTGCCAGTCGATCTGGTTCCCGAAGGCCTTCAGGGCGTGCTTCTCGCCCGTGTCCCAGGCGCCCTTGATGAACTGCACCACGCCGACCCGCCAGCCATGGCCCAGCGCCCGCAGCATCAGGCCCAGGGCCGCCGTGGTCTTGCCCTTGCCGGGACCCGTGTTGACGATGAGGAGGCCCTTCTCGATGGTCTTCTCCGCCACCTCGGCATCCTGCACGGCCTTGCGCTTCTCCATCTTCTCCCGATGGCGGTCGGCGGCGTCGCTCATGCGTGGTCTCCAAGTTGGGGTTTCACGATCATCGGCAGCCCCGCCACCATGAACACGACGCGGTCGGCCTGTGCGGCGAGGCGCTGATGAAGCCGCCCTGCCGCGTCGCGGAAGCGGCGGGCGAGGGCATTCTCGGGCACGATGCCGAGGCCGACCTCGCTGCCGACCAGGACCACCGGCCCCGGCGCGTCGGCGCAAGCGGAGAGCAGCGCCCCGGTCGCGGCCTCGACGTCGGCCTCCGCCAGGATCAGGTTGGTGAGCCAGAGGGTGAGGCAATCCACCAGTACCGGTCCGCGCGCGGCCGCGACCGCCTCGGGCAGGTCGATCGACACGTCCTGCGTGATCCAGTCGGCCGACCTTCGGGTGCGGTGGAGGGCGATGCGGTCGCGCATCTCGTCGTCCCAGGCCTGGGCCGTTGCGAGATACAGCCAGGGTGGCGGCTGCGCCTCGATCACCCCCTCGGCATGGACGCTCTTGCCCGAGCGCGCGCCGCCGAGGACGAGGGTCACACGGGGGAATATCTCGGTCATGGGGGGGACGGCTGCCGCATGGGGCTTCTTTAGCCCGAAACGCCCTTGTGTGGTCAAAGGCGATGCAAACGGCACAGCGGCGCGTTGTCAGGGATCGCGCGACCGCGTAGAAGCATCGGGATCGGACGGTGCCCCGGCGACGGGGTGAAAAGGGAACGCGGTGAGGGGCAAGCGCCTTGAAACCGCGGCTGCCCCCGCAACTGTGAGCGGCGACGGGCCTGCCATCGGCCACCGGAGCGATCCGGGAAGGCGGCAGGTTCCGGATGACCCGCGAGCCAGGAGACCTGCCGTCCGGCACCGGGGACCTTCGTCCTCACCTTCGACCACGGCCGCCGGCGGGGCGGCCAGGAGATCAACCGATGTCGACCAACACCCTCGTTCTGACCGGCACCCGCACCAACGAGCGCCTCGGGGCCGTTCTCGTCGCCGCGTTCCTCGGCCTCGGCCTCGTGTTCATGGCGGGCTTCGCCCCGGCGATGGCGCTCCACAACGCGGCGCACGATTTCCGCCACACCCAGAATTTTCCCTGCCACTGAGCGCCTGGCGCCTGAAGGCAGACACCCCATGATCATCCGGCTCGTGTCGGCGGCCCTGGTCGCCGGCTTCCTCGCGGCTATCGTCGCGACGGGCCTGCAGCTCGCCCTGACCTCTCCGCTCATCATCGCGGCCGAGCGTTACGAGACGCAGGCTCAAGCCCCCGTATCGCCCCCCGCGCCGGGATTCGCATCCCTCGTGGTGCGGGTGCATGGCGGACACGATCACGGCGCGAAGGACCCGGGCGTGTCCGGCGGCGAGACCGCGCCCGCCTGGCAGCCCGGACCCGGACTGCCGCGCATGGCGTTCACGGCGCTCGCCACCCTGGTGGGCGGCGTCGGGTATGCCCTGCTGCTCGGCGCAGTGCTGCTGGCCTGCGGGCGCGAACCGACGCCCGAGACCGGCCTGCGCTTCGCCGTGGCGGGCTTCCTCGCCGTCGCCCTGGCGCCGGCCCTCGGCCTTCCGCCGGAACTACCGGGCATGGACGCCGCCCCCCTCGCCGATCGTCAGTTCTGGTGGGTGATGACCGCCGTCGCCACCGCCATGGGGCTCTACCTCATCGCCATCCGCCGCGCGCCGATCTCCATCGCGGGCGGCCTCGTCCTGATCGTGGCACCACACCTCGCCGGAGCACCCGAGACGAGCCACGCGGCTTCCGCCCTGCCGGCGGGCTACGCGGCCCAGTTCGCCGCACGCTCGCTCGGGATCGCCTTCGTGTTCTGGGCGGTCATCGGGCTCGCCTACGGCTGGGCCTGGGCCCTGTTCGGTCGCAAGGCGACGGCGCATGCCTGACGTGGTCACCCTCTACGTCTGCACCGCCTGCCGTGCGGCCGGCGACCCGGCGGAACCCCGCGCCGGTGCGCGCCTCCTCGACGCGCTCCGGGAGGCCGTCGGTGAGCACGGCCAGACCGGCCTGCGGATCGAAGGCGTCGAGTGCCTCTCCGTCTGCAAGCGGCCATGCACCGTGGCGGTGGCCTCGGAAGGGCGCTGGACCTACGTCTACGGCGACCTCGACGCCACCGAATCCGCCCGGATCATCCTCGAAGGGGTCGGCCTCTACGGCGAGACGCCCGACGGCGTCGTGCCGTGGAAGGCTCGGCCCCAGGAATTCCGCAAGGGCGTCGTCGCCCGCATCCCGCCGCTCGCGGCGCACCCTAGTACGGACGCCGCCGAATGACCCTGGTCGAGAAGATTCCCTGCACTATCGTCACCGGCTTCCTCGGGGCCGGCAAGACGACCCTCGTGCGCCACCTCGTCGAGAACGCGAACGGCCGGCGGCTCGCGATCATCGTCAACGAGTTCGGCGATATCGGCTTCGACGGCTCGTTTCTCGCCGCCTGCGGCATCGAAGGCTGCCAAGACGAGGACATCGTCGAGCTCGCCAACGGCTGCATCTGCTGCACCGTGGCCGACGACTTCGTGCCGGCCCTGAACAAGCTCCTCGACCGAGCCGACCCACCCGAGCACATCCTTATCGAGACCTCCGGCCTCGCCCTGCCCAAGCCCCTGGTCCAGGCGTTCCAGTGGCCTGCGATCCGCTCGCGGGTTACCGTGGACGGCGTCATCGCGGTCATCGACGGTCCGGCCGTGGCGGCGGGCTTCTTCGCCGACGATCCGGCGGCCTCCGCCGCCCAGCGTGCCGAGGACACGAACGTCGATCACGACAATCCCCTGGAAGAGGTGTTCGAGGACCAGATCCTCTGCGCCGACCTCGTGGTGATGAACAAGGCCGACCTCCTCGACGCCGCCGGCCGCGAGAAGGTCCGCGCCGAGGTTCAGGCCCACCTGCCCCGCGCCGTGAAGATGGTGGAGGCCGAGCACGGCCGCCTCGACCCGCGCGTGATCCTCGGCCTCGGAGCCGCGGCCGAGGACGATCTCGATGCCAGACCCTCCCACCACGGCGAGGGCGAGGACCACGACCACGACGATTTCGACTCCGTGGCCCTGCCCGTCCCGGCCACGGCCACCGCCGAGGACCTGGCGATCCGCGTCGGTCGCGCCGCCGAGACCGCCGGCGTGCTGCGCATCAAGGGGTTCGCCGAAGTCACGGGCAAGCCCATGCGCCTCGTCGTGCAGGGTGTCGGCACCCGCATCGCGCATCACTACGACCGACCCTGGAAAAGCACGGAAGCCCGCGACGGCCGCCTCGTCGTCATCGGCCTCAAGGGATTCGATCAGGCGGCGGTCGCCGCCGCCCTGGCCGGGTGAGCGCCATGGCGGTACGGAACGGCCGCGCGGCGGCGGCCCTGGGCCTTGCCGTACTCCTCGGACTGGGGGGCTGCTCCGACACGCGCCCGCCGGCGCCCGACACCGCCAATCCCCTCGCGCTGGCCCAGCCCGCCCGCAACACCGCAGCCAAGCTCGCCTATACGCACGACCTCACCATCGGCCTGCCGCCCGATCGGGTGGCGGCGCATTTCGCGGCGGCGCGTGACCGCTGCCTGACCGATGCGGGCCTCGGCTGCATCCTCGTCACGTCGTCCATCGATGACGGTCCGCGTCCGCAGGGGCGACCGCAGGCGCAGATCCAGGTCCGGTTGCCGCACGAGTCCGTCGCCCCCTACGTGGCGTTCCTCACGGCTCCCCTGCCGGGCGAGGCGGCGGGCGACGTGGTCCTGCGGCGTCAGGCGACACGGGCCGACGACCTGACCACACCCATCGCGGACGGAGGACGCCGGCTCGCCCAGCTCGCCGCCTATCGCGCGCGCCTCGACGAACTGTCCGCGAAGGCGGACACGCGCGTGGAGGACCTCATCCGCATCGCCCAGGAACTCTCCAAGGTCCAATCCGAAATCGAGGAGGGGGAGGCGAAGCAGCGCGGCCTGCAACGGCGCGTCGATACCGAAATCGTCTCGGTTTCGCTTCGCTCGGACAGCGCGCGAGCGGGTGCCTTCGCCCCCGTCGAGGAAGCCTGGAGCCAGGCCGGCCAGACCTTCGGCGCCAGTGCGGGCGCCGCCCTGCGCTTCGCCGTCGCCAGCCTGCCCTGGCTTCCCGTGGCGGCGATCGGACTGTTCCTCGTCCGCGCCCTCTGGCGGCTGCGCCGGCGCAGACGCGCCCGGATCGGCCGGCCCCTCACGGAGGCGCGGCTGTGAGGTCGCGCATCCCGCCATGCATCTGATCCGCGTCGATACGGTTTCCCTCGACGAGGGCGAAGCCGCCATCGATCTCGGTCAGGCGCCGGGCGACATCGTGTTCCTGTCGTTCACGGATTCCGACCTGTTCGGCGTCGCGGGCGCGTTCGCGGCGGCATTTCCGCAAGCCGGCGAGGGTCCGGCCCCGACCCTGCGTCTGGCGAAACTCGCGAAGCTCCGTCACCCCATGTCGGTGGACCTCTACGTCGACGGGGTGATCGCGCGGTCGAAATGCGTCGTGATCCGATGCCTCGGCGGGCTCGATTACTGGCGTTACGGCATCGAGCGCGCCGCTGCCGCCGCACGGGCGAACGGCGTTCGCCTCATCGTCCTGCCGGGCGACGACCGGCCCGACGATCGCCTGGATGCCTTCTCGACGGAGCCCGATCTCGCACCCGTCCTCGACGCCTATTTCCGGGCGGGCGGCGCCGACAACCTGCGCCGGATGCTCGGGCGGATCGCGGCCGAGATCGGCTTTCCCGGCACCGTGGAGGAGCCGCAGGCCCTGCCGCGCGGCTTCGTCTGCTGCCCCGGCTGCGGCCCCATCGACCGCGATCGGGCTCTGGCCGCCGGCCGGCCCTTGCAGGCGGGCACGGTGCCCCTGGCGCTCCTCGTCGTCTACCGCTCGGCGATCCTGTCGGGGGATGCCGCACCCCTGGCGGCCTTGGGCGATGCACTCCAGGCCCGCGGCCTGCAGGTGCTGGTGGTCGCCGTCTCGAGCCTCAAGGACCCTGCGGCCCTGGCGGCGTTGCGCGACACCATCGCGGCGCGAAAGCCCGACCTCGTCGTGGCCGCGACCGCCTTCTCGGCCCGCGAGGATGCGGGCTTCGTCCTGGACGGCGCCGATTGCCCGGTGATCCAGGCCTACACCCTCGGCGCGGCCCACGCCGCGTGGGACGCCTCGGCCCGGGGGATGTCGGCGGCCGACCTCGCCATGCAGGTGGCCCTGCCGGAATTCGACGGCCGGCTCTCGGGCTTCCCGATCTCGTTCAAGGAGGACGGCCCCGAAATCGACGGCTTCTCCGAGCGCCGCGCGCGTCCCTACGCGACGGGAATCGCGGCGCTCGCCGACCGGGCGGCGGCCTGGGTGCGTCTCGCCCGCCTGCCCCGGGTGGAACGGCGGCTCGCCGTGGTGCTGTCGGACTACCCGGCGCGCGGCGGCCGGGCCGGCTTCGCCGTCGGCCTCGACACCCCCGAGAGCGCGCGAGCTATGGTGGAGGACCTCGCGGCGGCGGGCTACGCCGCCGGCGCCCTGCCGCAAGCCGACGCGGTGATGCGCGCGCTCACGCACGGGCCGCGCGATTTTTCGGTGTCCCTCGACGCGTATCGGGCGTGGTTCGCGGGGTTGCCGGAGGCCGATCGGGCCGAGCTGATCGCGTCTTGGGGGGGGCCAGAAGCCGATCCCCTTATCGTCGACGGCGCCTTCCGTTTTTCGATGGTGTGCCCGACCTCCCACCCACACCCTCATCCTGAGGTGGCGGAGCGGAGCGGAGCCCTCGAAGGAGGGGTCCAGTTGGACCTGCGATGCCTGGAACCCTCCTGCGAGTCTGCTCACGCGGCACCTCAGGATGAGGTTGGAGGTGGAAAGCGTGTTCGCGCTCCGAACGGCCGCGTCGCCCTGTTCCTCCAGCCCGATCGTGGCCGTGCCGCCGACCGCAAGGCCGGCTATCACGACCCCGATGCGGTGCCGACCCACGCCTACCTCGCCTTCCATCTCGGCCTGCGCGAGAACTTCGACGCCCTGATCCATCTCGGAACCCACGGCACCACCGAGTGGCTGCCGGGCAAGGCCGTGGCCCTGTCGCCGAATTGCTGGCCCGCCCGCGCGATCGGGTCCCTGCCGGTGGTGTACCCGTTCATCGTCGACGATCCCGGCGAAGCCGCCCCCCTCAAGCGCCGCCTCGGCGGCGTGGCGCTCGGCCATCTCACGCCGCAGACCGAATGCCCGGGTCTCGACCCGGAATCGGCACACCTGCGCGAACTCGTGGAAGAGTACTCGGCGGCGAGCATCCTCGATCCGCGCCGCGCTGCGATCATCGCCCGCACCATCCTGGACGAGGCGGAGTCGGCCGGACTGCTGGCCTCGGCGGGCATCGATACCGGCACCCCCATGCCGGATGCCCTGGCGGCGCTGGACGCCCATCTGTGCGATCTCGGCGAGGTGACCACCCGCGACGGGCTCCATGTCTTTGGCCGGGCGGCGCCTCAGGCCTCCGAAGCCGTGGCCGCCTGCGCAGCGGCCGAGCGCGACGGACTGCTCGCCGCCCTCGACGGTCGCTTCGTCGCCCCCGGTCCCGCCGGCTCGCCCTCGCGCGGCCGTACCGACGTGATGCCGACGGGGCGCAACCTCACCACCCTCGACCCGCGCAGCCTGCCGACGCGGGCCGCCACGACCCTGGGCGCCAAGGCCGCCGATGCCGTGGTCCGCCGCTACCTTCAGGACGAGGGCGAGTATCCCGCCCGCATCGTCATGGATCTGTGGGCGTCGCCGACGCTCCGGACCGGCGGCGAGGACGTGGCTCATGCATTGGCCCTCATGGGCGTACGCCCGGTCTGGGACCACGCCTCCACCCGTGTCACCGGTTTCGAGGTCTTGCCCCTGGCGCTCCTCGACCGGCCGCGCATCGACGTGACGGTGCGGGTCTCGGGGGCGTTCCGCGACACCTTCCCGGATACCCTCGCGCTCCTCGCCCGCGCAGCCGATTCCGTCGCGGCGCGTCACGAGGAGGACGCGGAGAACCCCCTCGCGGCCGCGCGCCGCCGGGGCGAGGCGACGCCCCGCGTCTACGGCGCGGCACCGGGCCGCTACGGCGCCGGCGCCGGCGAGCTCGCCCTCGACGGGGCCTGGGAGGAGCGCTCGGATCTCGGCCGCGCCTACCTCGACGCCACCTCGCATGCCTATGGGGGGGCATCGGACGTGGCCGATGCAGGCTTCGCCGCCCGCGTCGCCCAGGCCGATGCCTACGTCCATGCCTTCGACATCGCCGAGCGCGACCTGCTCGACGGCGACGCCGCCGTCGAGGCCATGGGTGGGTTCGCCGCCGCAGCCGCTCTCACAGGGGGCCAGCCGACCCTCTACAGCCTCGATGTCGCGACCCCGGATGCCCCGAAGGCCCGGACGGCCCGCGAGGACGCGGCCCGGCTGATCCGCGGAAAACTCGCCCATCCGCGCTGGATCGCGGCGCAGCTGCGTCACGGCTATCGCGGCGCCCAGGAACTGGCGCAGGGAATCGACGCGGTCTTCGTCCTCGCCGCCACCACGGACGCCGTGTCGAATGCCGATCTCGACCGGCTCTACGGCGCGATGATCGCCGACATCGACACCTTCGATGCCCTGCGCGCTGCGAACCCCGAGGCCGCCCGCGCCATCCTGGAGCGATTCGACGAGGCCCGCCGCCGGGGTCTGTGGACGACGCGGCGCAACGCCATGGCGGCCGACGAGCTGATGCCGGAGGCGATTGCGGCCGACGAACGCTTGCCGGAGGCGGCCGAGTGAACGTCGCCCGCCGCGTTCTGCCCGAGGCCGCGAGCCGGCGCGGCTGGTGCCCGAGCCTCGCCCGCCCGATGCAGACGGGCGACGGGCTCCTGGCGCGGGTCCACCCGCCGCTCGGGCGCCTCACCGCCGCCCAGGCGCGGGCCGTGGCCGAGGGCGCACGCCGCTTCGGCAACGGCCATATCGACGTCACCGCACGAGCCAACCTTCAGATCCGGGGCGTCACGCCCGAGACGCAAGGCACGCTCGCCCCTCACCTCACGGCCGTAGGCCTGGGGGATATCCGTGCCGATGGCGGCCCGCAGCGCCTGACCCTGACCGCGCCGCTGTTCGGACTCTCCGATTTGGCCGAGGCCGTGGAAGCCATCGGCCGCGCGATTCCCGGCCTGCCGCCGAAGGCCCTGGTGGCCATCGAGGAAACGGGCGCCTCCGGCCTCGGTCGGGCGGATGCGGACATCCAGTTCCGAATGGTCGCGCCGGACGGCATCGCGTGGTCTCTCGCAGGACCGGACGGACCGATCTGGTTCGCGCCGGTGACAACGGCGCGGGCACTCGCGCACGTGTCCGAGAGCCTGATTGTCCTGGCCGGGAGCGGAGCCCGGCGCATGCGCGACCTCGATACCTCACGCCGCAATCGTCTCGCCGGCACGGCGATGCCGGCCCCCTCCCCGATTCCGTCCCTGGCGCCTGGGCTGCACGATCTCGGAGACGGCCGGACCGCCCTTGCCGTCGAGACCGCCTTCGGACGCTGCACCGCCGACGCCCTCGATCGCCTCGCCGCGTGGAGCGAGCGGCTCGCATCGCCCGGCCTCGCGCTCAGCCCGACCCGGGGCTTCGTGTTCGTGGGCCGCGACCGCGATGACGTCGATCGTGCCCGTCACGCCCTCGGCGGAGACGGATTTATCCATGAAGCCGACGATCCGCGCGGCCATGTCGCGGCCTGCCCCGGAGCGCCGGCCTGCGCCTCGGGCTCGACGCCGACACTCATCGACGCCGCCCGCCTCGCCGAGGCGCTCAAGGGCACGGGCATCGATGCCCACGTCTCCGGCTGCGCCAAGGGCTGCGCCCATCCGGGAGCCGCCACCCTCACCCTCGTGGGCCGGTCCGGTCGCTACGGTATCGTCCTTCACGGCCGTCCCGATGGCGAGCCGACGATGCAACTCACTTTCGAGGCCGCGCTGGACCGCGTAAGGAGTGCCGATCCGACCCAAACCCTCGCCCAAGCCTTCAGGACCACGACACCATGAGTTCGCGCCTCGATTACCTGCGCGACGGGCAGGCGATCTACGCCCGCTCCTTCGCGATGATCCGCGCCGAGGCGGACCTCGCCCGCTTCCACGGCACCGCCGAGCGGGTGGTGGTGCGGATGATCCACGCCTGCGGCATGACCGACCTCCCCCGCGACGTGGAGGCGTCGGACGACTTTGCGAGTCGCGGCGAGGCCGCGTTGAAGGCCGGCGCACCGATCCTGTGCGATGTCCGCATGGTGGCCGACGGCGTCACCCGCGCCCGCCTGCCCGCGAACAACCAGGTGATCTGCACCCTGAGCGATCCACGCGTGCCCGAACTGGCCGCCGCCATGGGCACGACCCGCTCGGCCGCCGCCATGGAATTGTGGCGCGAGCACCTGCCGGGCAGCGTCGTGGCGGTCGGCAACGCCCCGACCTCCCTGTTTCGCCTCCTCGAACTCCTCGACGAGGGCGTCGCCCCGCCGGCCGCGATCATCGGCATTCCCGTGGGTTTCGTCGGCGCGGCCGAATCGAAGGAAGCCCTCGCCCGCGATGGGCGCGTCCCCTTTATCGTGGTGCATGGCCGGCGCGGCGGCAGCGCCATGACGGCGGCCGCCATCAACGCCCTGGCGCAGGAGATCGAGTGATGGAGGCGGGCGCCCCCCTCCCCCCCACCGCGCCTCTCGAAGACGTGGCGAGCCCCGTGGCGAAGCTCACCGGCACCCTGTTCGGCGTCGGCATGGGTCCTGGGGAACCCGACTACCTCACCGTTCGGGCCATGAAGGTGCTGCAGGCGGCGCCTGTCCTCGTGCATTTCTGCAAGAAGGGCCGGCGCGGCAACGCCCGCACCATCGCGGACGCGGTGCTGACGTCCGACCCGGCGCGCGAGTTCCCCCTCGCCTACCCGTACACCACCGAGCTGCACCCCGATCATCCCGACTACGTCGCGGCCCTGGCGAGCTTCTACGACGACGCGGCGGGGCAACTGTCCGACCACCTCGGCGCCGGGCGCGACGTGGCGATCCTCTCGGAAGGCGACCCGTTCTTCTACGGCTCGTTCATGCATCTGTGGCGCCGCCTCAAGGACCGCTTCCCCGTGGAGGTGGTGCCGGGCGTCACCGGCATGTCCGGGTGCTGGACCCGGGCCGGAACCCCCATCACCTGGGGCGACGACGTGCTCACGATTCTGCCTGCGACCCTGCCGCAGGCCGCCCTCGTCGCGCGGCTGGCGCAGACCGACGCCGCCGTGATCATGAAGCTCGGCCGCCATTTGCCGAAGGTGCGCGCCGCCCTGGCCGAAGCCGGTGTGCTCGAGCGCGCCGTCTATGTCGAGCGCGGCACCATGACGGGCGAGCGCGTGGTGGCCTTGCGCGACAAGCCCGACGACGTGGCGCCCTACTTCTCCATGGTGCTCCTGCCCGGCGAGGGCCGCCGGCCGTGACCGGCTCCGTCACGGTGGTCGGCCTCGGGCCGGGCGACCCCGACCTGCTCACCCGGTCGGCCGAAGCGGCGCTCGCCCGCGCGCAGGACCTCATCGGCTACATTCCCTACGTCGCACGGGTTCCCGAGCGTCCGGGCCTGACCCGGCACGCCACCGACAACCGCGTCGAGGTCGACCGCGCCCGCCATGCCCTGGAGCTCGCCACAGCCGGACGTCACGTGGCGGTGGTCTCCGGTGGCGACCCCGGCGTCTTCGCCATGGCGGCGGCGATCTTCGAGGCGGTCGAGGCCGGCGATCCGGCCTGGGCGCAGCTCGACATCACCGTCGAACCCGGCATTACAGCCATGCTGGCCGCCGCCGCCCGCCTCGGCGCGCCGCTCGGCGGGGATTTCTGCGCCCTGTCGCTGTCCGACAATTTGAAGCCCTGGGAGGTCGTCACCGCCCGGCTCGAGGCGGTGCTGCGGGCCGATTTCGTGGTGAGCCTCTACAATCCGATCTCGAAGGCCCGGCCCTGGCAGCTCGGCCGCGCCCTGGCACTGACCGCCGAGATCCGCGCGCCCGACACCCCGGTGATCTTCGCCCGCGCCGTCTCGCGCCCCGACGAGGCGATCCGCGTCCTCACCCTGGCCGAGGCCCGCGAGACCACCGCCGACATGGCCACCATGGTGATCATCGGCGCCTCGGGCACCCGCCTGATTCCGCGCGGGAACGGGCTCCGGCCCTACGTCTACACCCTCCGCAGCGTGCCGACTTGAGTAGGTGAATTCTCCTCCCCGGGGGAGACGACCCAGCACCCGTCATGGTGTCGCGAGCCATACCAGGGCGCCGCTGACGTCGGTGACGCTTGGAACGTCGGGTTTCGGCGGCCGAGCCACCATGATCACCCGCACCCCGAGATCCCGCGCGGCGGCGATCTTGCCGTAGGTCGCAGGGCCGCCGGAGTTCTTGCTCACCAGAATTTCGATGCTCTGGTCGCGCAGGAAGGCCGCCTCGTCGGCCTCCGCGAAGGGCCCGCGCGCGGCGATCGTCGTGAGATGCGGGACGTCCAGGCTGACGGATTCGACGGCGCGCACCACGTAGGTGTGATGCGGCGCGCCCGCGAATGCGCCGATCTCCTGTCGTCCCACCGTGAGGAAGACACGGCGCGGCACCGGTCCGAGGGCCGTCGCGGCGGCCTCCATCGTGGCGACCTCTTCCCAGCGATCCCCCGGCACCGGATCCCAGGCCGGACGGCGGATGGCCAGAAGCGGGGTACCGGTGCGGGCACAGGCTTCGGCCGCGTTGGCGCCCATGCGGGCGGCGAACGGATGGGTCGCGTCGATCACGTGGGTGATGCGGTTGGCCGCAATCCAGGCCGCGAGTCCCTCCGCCCCGCCGAAGCCGCCGACCCGCATCGGCACCGGCTCGGCTTTCGGCGCGGAGGTGCGGCCGGCGAGCGACAGGGTGGCCTCGACGCCCGGCGGCAGAATCCGTACCAGGGCGCTGGCTTCGCCGGTACCGCCGAGAATGAGGAGACGCTTGAGCATGGGACGCCTTCTCCATGAGCGCTGAGCCCGTGTCGAGCCGGCCGTGGCTCACCCTGGTGGGCATCGGCGAGGACGGCCGCGACGGCCTGAGCCCCGCCGCCGCCGCCGCCCTCGACGGAGCCGAATGCGTCTATGGCGGACGCCGGCACTTCGATCTCGCCGGGCCGCTCGCCGCAGAGGCGCGGATCTGGCCGAGTCCCATCACGGATGCCTATCCGGGTATCCTGGCGCGGCGCGGCCGACCGACCTGCATCCTCGCCACGGGCGACCCGTTCCATTACGGCATCGGCGCGGAGATCGCCCGCTTGGTACCGGCGGACGAGATGCGGGTGTTCCCCCAGCCTTCCGCGTTCAGCCTCGCCTGCGCCCGCTTGGGTTGGGCGGTGGCCGAGACCGGCTGCCTCACCCTGCACGGGCGGGCACTGCCCAATCTTTTGCCCCACCTCCAGCCCGGCACCCACCTTCTCGTTCTGAGCTGGGACGGCTCGACCCCGGCCGCGGTGGCGGCCCTGTTGACGGAGCGGGGGTTCGGCGCCTCGACCCTCACGGTGCTCGAAGCCATGGGCGGCCCGCGCGAGCGCCGCCGCAGCGCACCGGCCGAAGCCTTCGCCCTCCACGACATCGATCCCCTCAACACCCTGGCGATCGCGGTGGCGGCGGGTCCCGACGCCCGGGTGGTGCCCCTGGCGCCCGGCCTCGACGACGCGTGGTTCGAGAATGACGGACAGCTCACCAAGTCCGACATCCGCGCCGTGACCCTGGCGGCCCTGCGGCCCCGCGCGGGCCAGTGCCTGTGGGACATCGGCGCGGGGGCGGGCTCCATCTCCATCGAGTGGATGCTGCGCCGGCCGGGCCTGCGGGCCGTCGCCGTCGAGGCGAATCCGGCCCGCGCCGCCCGCATCCGGCGCAACGCCGATCACCTCGGCGTCCCGGGCCTCGTGGTGGTGGAGGGCGCGGCACCCACCGCCCTCGTGGGGCTGGAGCGCCCCGACGCGGTCTTCATTGGCGGCGGCGTCACGGCCGCGGGCCTCCTCGACAGGGTGATGGACGCCCTCGCCCCTGGCGGACGCCTCGTCTCCAACGTCGTCACCCTGGAGGGCGAGGCGGTCCTGCTCGCCGCCTTCGCGCGGCAGGGCGGCAGCCTCAAACGTCTCGTCGTGGCCAAGGCCGACCCGGTGGGCCACCTCCACGGCTGGCGCCACGCGATGCCGGTGACGCAATGGGCGTGGACGAAGCCGTGACCGACCGGCTGGTCGCGGGCCTCGGCTTTCGCCATGCGACGTCCGCGGACGAGATCCTCGCCCTTCTCCGGCGGGCTCTGGCGAACCAGAGCGCCCCCCTCGGGTGCCTCGCCACCCCGGCCGACCGGGCGGATGCACCCGCCATCCGGGCCGTCGCCGGAACCCTCGGGGTTCCCCTGGTCGCCGTCGCGGCGGACGCCATGATCGCCGTGGACGCCCGGGTCCTCACCCGGTCCGCCCGCATCGCGGCGACGCGCGGCGTCGGCTCCGTGGCGGAAGCCGCCGCCCTTGCGGTGGCGGGCGCCGCCGCGACCCTCATCCTGCCCCGCATCGCGAGTGCCGGGGCGACATGCGCCCTTGCGCTGGCCCGCGAATCCGTCACTCAGGCACCATGACCGTCCATTTCATCGGCGCCGGCCCGGGCGCCGCCGACCTCATCACCGTGCGCGGCCGCGATCTCATCGCCCGCTGCCCCGTCTGCCTCCATGCCGGCTCCCTGGTGGCGCCCGAGATCCTGGGCTGGTGCCCGCCGGGCGCGCGCATCGTCGACACCGCGCCCCTCGACCTCGACGCCATCGTGGCCGAATGCGCCGCCGCCCACGCGGCCGGGCACGATGTCGCCCGCCTGCATTCGGGCGATCTCTCGATCTGGAGCGCGCTGGCCGAGCAGACCCGGCGCCTGACCCAGGCCGGCATTCCCTACACGGTGACGCCGGGGGTGCCGTCCTTCGCCGCCGCCGCGGCCCTGCTCGGGCGCGAACTCACCGTGCCGGGGCTGGCCCAATCCGTCGTCCTGACCCGCACATCGGGCCGGGCCAGCGCCATGCCGGAGCGCGAGACCCTCGCGGCCTTCGCGGCGACGGGCGCGACCCTGGCCCTCCACCTCTCGATCCACGTCATCGATCGGGTGGTCGCCGAACTGACGCCGTTCTACGGGCCGGATTGTCCCGCCGCGGTGGTGTTCCGCGCCACCTGGCCCGACGAGCGGGTCCTCACCGGAACCCTGGCGACCATCGCGGCCGCCGTCACGCAAGCAGGCCTCGAGCGCACGGCACTCATCCTCGTCGGCCCGGCCCTCGACCCGGCCGAGTTCCGCGAGAGCGCCCTCTATTCGACGGCGTACGACCGGCGCTTCCGGCCGCAGGCGGGAACGCGAGCGGCCGGCACGGCGGCGGGAGAAACCGCATGAGCGTGCCCGGCCTCCTCGTCGCCGCGCCCCGGTCGAGTTCCGGCAAGACCACCGTGACCCTCGCGCTGATGCGGGCGCTCAGCCGGCGCGGCCTCGCCGTGCGCGGCGCCAAATGCGGCCCCGATTACATCGATCCGGCGTTCCACGCCGCCGCCACGGGCTTTCCGAGCTTCAACCTCGACAGTTTCGCCATGCCCGAGCCCATGCTCGACGCCGTGGCGGGCCTCGCCGGCACGGGCGCCGACCTCGTGGTCGCCGAGGGCTCCATGGGGCTGTTCGACGGGATCGTCGCCGGCACCGGCCGCACGGGGGCCAATGCCGACATCGCCGCCCGCTACGGCTGGCCCGTGCTCCTCGTCCTCGACGTATCGGGGGCCGCGCAATCGGCGGCGGCCGTGGCTTTGGGCTGCTCGCTGTACGATCCGCGCATCCGCATCGCGGGGGTGATCCTCAACAAGGTCGCGAGCCCCCGTCACCGTCGCCTCGTCGAGGCGGGGCTGGCGCGGGTCGGCCTGCCGGTCCTCGGCGCCCTCATGCGCGACGCGACCCTGACCCTGCCCGAGCGCCATCTCGGCCTCGTCCAGGCCCGCGAGACCAACGATCTGGAGGTCCGCCTCGACCGGCTGGCGGATCTGGCGGAAGCCGGTCTCGACCTCGACGCGATCCTGGCCGCCGCGGGCGGCGCCGCGCCGCCGCCCCGCGCGGGCGCCCTGCCGAACCCGCCGGGCCAGCGCATCGCCGTGGCGTCGGACGCGGCGTTCTCGTTCCTGTATCCGCACATGGCGGCGGGCTGGCATGCGCAGGGGGCCGAGCTCGTCCCGTTCTCGCCGCTCGCCGACGAGGCGCCTCCGACCTCCTGCGATGCGGCGTGGCTTCCGGGCGGCTATCCAGAGCTTCACGCCGGCCAGCTCGCGGGCGCGTTAACCTTCCTCGGCGGTCTGCGCGACTTCGCTGTGCAAAAGCCGATCCACGGCGAGTGCGGCGGCTACATGGTGTTGGGGGAGAGCCTGGAGGATGCCGACGGGGTCACCCACCCCATGGCCGGCCTGCTCCCGGTCGCGACGTCCTACCGGACGCGCAAGTTGCACCTCGGCTACCGCGTCGCGACCCTCATCGCCGACGGTCCCCTCGGGGCCGCGGGCACGCGCCTCGTCGGCCACGAATTCCATTATGCGAGCGAGCGCACGCCGGCCCCCGAGGCGGAAGCGGCCCTGGCCAGCGTCACCGATGCGGAAGGTGTGGCCCGCGGCCTCGCCGGGCATCGACACGGGCGCGTGACGGGCAGCTTCTTCCACCTGATCGGATAGCCCGCCGAAACCGGGCCGTCCGATCCAGGGCTCAAGCCTGTTCGACGACGGCGTCCGGCTCCGGAGCCTGCTTGCCCATCTTCGAGATCGTCCGAACGATGGAGAGAGCATCCTTGCGGAGTTGGTCGTTCTCGATCAGCGCGTAGGCACGCAGCAGTTCGATGGCGCCCTGGGCACTCAGGAAGCCGAAGACGTCCGACTGGGTGCCGCCGGCATCGTCATCCTCAAAGAACGCCGAGACCGGGACTTCGAGGAGTCGGGCGATCTCGCGCAGGCGCCCGGCACCGACGCGGTTCTGGCCCTTCTCGTACTTCTGAACTTGCTGGAACGTCACGCCGACGGCGGTGCCGAGCGCGGTTTGACTCAAGCCGCGCGCCTTGCGGAGGGCGGTGATCCGCAACCCGACGAGGCGATCAACATCGGTGGTCTGCTTGGGCATCATATCTCGATTCAGTCCTTAGGTTAGATGGACGCTGCCGCCTGGACCAACGACGGAAACTGATCGAAAGGAAGAGTGACGCACTGTGTCGTACGACCCTCGATTGAGTTCGAGCGTCCGATCCATGATAACGTGCGCTTTAGTGGATCGACGGAGAAGCTCAGCGCACCGTCCCCGCTTCGCGCTTACAGTCATTTTACTCGATTTCGGCCGAAACCCCATCGCGGCGGTAGCTTGACCACAAAGCCGGCCCGAAAGGCAAGCGTTCCCTTGGGACGAAGGGCGCCTTCATGGCCGGCTCGGCAAGATGATGGACGTCATGGCGTGGTACTTCCGGTTGTCGCATCGGCCGGGCTAGGATGTCGGTCAACCCGAACCTCATCGGGAAACGCGGAACCTTATCATGTATATCGCTATGAATCGCTTCAAAGTCGTCAAGGACTCCACCGATGATTTCGAGCAGGTTTGGCTCGGGCGGGACAGCCAATTGGGCGAGATGCCGGGCTTCGTGGAATTCCATCTGCTCCGCGGTCCCGAGCACGAGGACCACGTGCTGTACGCATCACACACGGTCTGGGCCTCGAAATCCGATTTCGAATCGTGGACGCGCTCGGAGCAGTTCCGCAAAGCGCATGGCCGGGTGCCCACGACGAAGCCGCTCTACCTCGGTCATCCGCAATTCGAAGGCTTCGAGACGATTCAGACCTTGGGCGGCGCGTCGAACACCCCGGCCTGACATCCCCCCGAGGGTTCTTCGACGGGACCGGCGCCGGAGTGCCGGTCCCGTTCGGACAGGATACGGCTCACCGGGCCAGCCGCGGCAGGAAGACCGCCGCGAGGCCGATGAGCGGCAAGTAGGCGCAGAGCGCATAGACCGCGGTGATGCCGGCGTGATCGGCCACCTCGCCGAGAACCGCGGCGCCGAGCCCGCCCATGCCGAATGCGAAGCCGAAGAACAATCCACCGACCAGACCGATCCGGCCGGGTAGGAGCTCCTGCGCGTAGACGAGGATCGCCGGCATCGCCGAGGCCAGGATCATCCCAATGGGCACCGTCAGCACCACCGTCCAGACGAGATCGGCGTGCGGCAGGGCCAGGGTGAAGGGCAGGACACCCAGGATCGACCCCCAGATCACGGGCTTGCGTCCGAAGCGGTCGCCGATGGGACCGCCCAGGATGGTGCCCGCCGCCACCGCGCCGAGGAACACGAACAGGTAGATCTGCGACTGGGCCACGGACACGCCGAAGCGCTGGATCAGGTAGAAAGTGTAGTAGGACGAGAAGCTCGCCAGATAAAAATATTTCGAGAAAATCAGCGTCAACAGGATTGCGATGGTGAGACCGACCCGCCGGCGCGACAGGACCCTTGCAGCGGGGGCACCGGCGCGGGTGGCGGGACGCGGGACTGCGCGAAGCCGTCCGGCGTACCATTGTCCCACGAGGGCGAGCACGCAGATCCCCGCGAGCGCGACGAGGGAGAACCAGGCGACGCTCCCCTGCCCGTGCGGCACCACCACGAAGGCCGCCAGCAGGGGTCCGAGTGCCGTGCCGGCATTGCCGCCGACCTGGAACACCGACTGGGCGAGGCCGTAGCGTCCGCCCGAAGCGAGGCGGGCGACGCGGGTCGCCTCGGGATGGAACACCGCCGAGCCGAAGCCCACGAGGCCGGCCGCCAGGAGAAGCAGTCCGTACGCCCACGCCACCGACAGCAGGAGGAGGCCGACGAGGGACGAACCCATGCCGAACGCCAGGGAAAACGGCAGCGGCCTGCGGTCCGTGTAGATGCCGACCACCGGTTGCAGCACCGACGCGGTCACCTGGAACACGAAGGTGATGAGGCCGATCTGTCCGAAATCGAGCCGGAACTGGGTCTTCAGGAGCGGATAGATCGCCGGCAGGAGGGATTGCACGAGATCGTTGAGGAGGTGCGACAGGCTGAGCGCCCCAAGAACCGCGAAGGCCGGACCGGGCACGCCCGCGCCCGCGGCACGGTCCCGCACGGCCGGCGCCTGCGGCGGGTCGCCGATGGCTGGTTCGATGGCTCCTGTCATGGGCGATTCCCGACGCATTCCTGGCCGCGGCATACGTGCGGCCGCCGCCCCGATGAGCGCCATCGGTGTCGCGATCATGACCGTGCCGGAAGCCGCCGATGCGAAGGGCCGGGCGAGGCTCGGAGAACGCCGTGCCGTCGCGCCCATCACCCGTTTCGTCTCGGCAAAGCCGACCCCGGAATGAACCGAACCGACGACGATGGTCCATGCTCAGCCCGCGAACACGCCTCTAGAGTCCCGAACTGTGGAAGACCAGGGCCGGCGGCAATCACGCCGAGACTTGTCCGTGGATAAGTTTTCGTTCGATTGCGGGACAAAGGCAGGATGGTTAATCACGAGCAGGCGGCCGCATCGTGTCTCTTGCGGCGGGCGGGAAGGTCCGGAGATTGCGCAGCGATCCCACGAAACCTCGATCGCTCCGGTCACCGGCGCGATTTGGGACACTTTCCGCCTCACGACGGGACATGGCACTCCAGATGTTTCAGGAACCGATCCAGAAGATCTACCAGACCGCGCCGCAGGCGGTGCCGATGACGACCGATGCGCGTCGCGATGTCTGGGCGGCACTTCTGCCCCGGCGCAGGCGTGCCGCCTTCCGCCTCGGCATCTCCACGGCCGTGGCGATGGCCGACCTTCTGACCATCGTCGGCACCGCCTACGCGGTGGATGTCGCGTACTCGTTCGGGGTGCTGGGCGAGTTCCCGCCGAGCGGCGTGAGCGGCGGATCGCAGATCGCCGGCCTCGTGGCGATGATCGTGCTCCTCACCAACCTGACGCGCGAGGAGTACAGCATCGAGACCGCCCTCTCCCACGGTCCGCACCTGCGACGCGCGGCGACCCTGTGGGTTTCGGCCTGGGCCGTGGTGCTGATCCTCGGCTTTGTGACGAAGACCACGAACGACTTCTCGCGCATCGTCTCCCTGGGCTTCTTCCTCGCCGGACTTCCGACGATGCTCGCCGTGCGCTTCGGCATGACCGCCCTGGTGCGCCGGGCGATCACCCCGGGCTCGGCTTCCGTCAACCGCATCCATCTCGTCGGGTTCGAGGAGGACATCGCCCGGTTCTATGCCCACAACGATACGGACGCATTGGGTCTTCGGGTCATCGGAACGAGCTACCTGCGGCGGATCGAGGCCGGGGACGACGCCCTCGCCCGTGAGACGCGGATCGCCGAGGACCTCGACCTCGCCGTCTCCGTGGTGCGCTTCCTGCGCCCGGACGACGTGTTCATCCTGGTCCCGTGGTCCGACGCCAGCGACATCGAGCGCTGCATCGACGCGTTCCTGCGCGTTCCCGCGGCCCTTCACCTGCGCCCGGGCTCGGTGATGGACCGCTTCCCCGACCTGAAGCCCGGCCGCGTCGGGCGCCTTTCGGGGCTGAGCATCGGGCGACGCCCCCTCCAGGCCGGCGAAATCCTGCTGAAGCGGACCGTCGACCTCACCCTGGCGACAACCGCCCTGGTGATGCTGGCTCCGCTGTTCGCCGCCGTGGCGGTCCTGATAAAGCTCGACAGCCCGGGGCCGGTGTTCTTCCGCCAGCGGCGCTACGGCTTCAACCAGCAGCCGTTCGGCGTCTACAAGTTCCGCAGCATGAAGACGGAGGGCGATTCGGTCTTCCGTCAGGCCTCGCGCAACGACGCGCGCATCACCCGCATCGGTGCGGTGCTGCGCCGCTCCAACATCGACGAGCTGCCCCAGCTCATCAACGTCCTGCGCGGCGAGATGGCGTTGGTCGGTCCCCGCCCCCATGCGCTCGCCCACGACCGCAGCTTCGAGCGCCGGATCGCCCACTACGCTCGCCGTCACAACGTGATGCCGGGCATCACCGGCTGGGCACAGGTGAACGGCCTGCGGGGCGAGACCCTGACCGACCTCGACATGGAGCGACGCGTCGCTCACGACCTGTACTACATCGACAATTGGTCGATCTGGCTCGATCTCAGGATCATGGTCCAGACGGTGGTCTCGCCGCGCGCCTACAACAACGCGTTCTGAAGACAGGAGCGTCCGGTGCCGGCCTCGATCAGCCCGCGGCGGGCTTGCCGAGGCAGGCGCCGCACTCGCCCTCGACCTCGAGGATGCGGCTCGACGGCTTGAAGCCCACCTTGGCCAAGGTGCGGCCGAGCTGATCCTCGATCTCGGGTGAGGTGGTCTCGTCGATGGAGCCGCAGTTTCGGCAGATCAGGAAGACGAGGCCGGCGCCATCCGTGTGCGTATGCCCGCACGAAACGAAGGCGTTGCGGCTGGCGATGCGGTGGACGAGGCCGTTCTCCGTGAGAAAATCGAGGGCCCGGTAGACAGACACGGCCGCCACGCGCTTGCCCGATCCGCTCAGGCGCTCGGCGATGTCGTAGGCGCCGAGCGGACGCGCCTGCGACGCCACCACAGCGAGGACGTCCCGGCGCAGGCGGGTGAACTGGAGGTCGCGCGCCCGGCACATGGCCTCTGCCCGCGCCAGGGCTTCGCCGGGGCCGTTATGGCCGCAACAGCCTGCCTCGGTGTGCGTGCCCGCGTGATCCTGCATGGGCTCCCGATCCCCGTGAGAGTGCCTCACGATACTCCCGATTCCCGCCGGTTCTCGCCCTAGGCCTGGCGGTGCAGCGGGAGTTCTGTGAAAGACACTGAGGCGAGCCGGCGGCTCCGGCCCGTTGAACTCGTGGGATGTTACAGTGTATCAGCGCGCAACGTAAGCCGACGCGCCCGTCCGGTCCGATTGACCCTTCCCGTGACCCGCTCCAATCCCCTGCCCCGCCGCTCGCTGTTCCAGGCGGGGGCGCATCTCCGCTTCGCTCTGGCCGCGGTGCTGGCCGCTCTGCTCTGGGGCGCCGTGCTGTGGGTGTTGGCGTGAGCCCGCCGACGGGCGCCATCGCGCTCCACGGCCTGACCCTCGGCTACGATCGCCACCCGGCCGTGCACCACCTCGACGGCACGATCCAGCCCGGCGCGCTGCTCGCCCTCGTGGGTCCCAACGGGGCCGGCAAATCGACGCTTCTGAAGGGCATCGTCGGCGAAGTCCCGTGCCTCGACGGCCGGATCGACCGCTCGGGTCGCGCCGATGCCATCGCCTACCTGCCGCAATCGGCGGAGATCGACCGGGGCTTCCCCTTGCGCGTCCTCGACCTCGTGGCCATGGGATTGTGGCACAGGATCGGACCATGGCGCCGGGCTGCGCCCTACCGCGACACCCTGGTGGAGGCGCTGTCCGCCGTCGGCCTCGTCGGCTTCGAGGATCGGCCGATCGGCACCTTGTCGGGCGGCCAGTTCCAGCGCGCCCTGTTCGCCCGCCTCATCGTCCAGGATGCCCGCATCATTCTCCTCGACGAACCGTTCACCGGCGTCGACGGACGCACGAGCGCGGATCTCCTGCGCCTCATCGGTGCTTGGCACCGCCAGGGCCGGACCATCGTCGCCGCCCTGCACGACCTCACCCAGGTTCGTAGCCACTTCCCCCAGACCCTGCTGCTGGCCCGCGAACCGGTGGCATGGGGCCCGACGGACGCGGTGCTGACCGCGGACAATCTCGCCCGCGCCCAAGCCCTGTCGGAGGCGTGGGACGAGGATGCGGCGATCTGCGGCCGGTCGGCCGGCGGGGTCGCCGACGCCCATCCGCATGCCCACCCCCACACGCATGCCCACCCGCACAGCCACGGACAGGCTCGGGACCACGCCCACCGGGACGCTCCGTGATCGACACCCTGATCGATGGCCTGTTCGGTCCGTTCGTCGAATTCGGCTTCATGCGACGCGCCCTCGTGGGGTGCCTCGCCCTGTCCCTTTCGGCTCCGCCCGTGGGCGTGTTCCTGATGCTGCGGCGCATGAGTTTAATGAGCGACGCCATGAGTCACGCCGTCCTGCCGGGGGCGGCCGTCGGCTTCCTCGTGGCGGGCCTGTCCCTGCCGGCGATGACCCTCGGGGGCCTCGCGGCCGGTCTCGCCGTGGCCCTGCTGGCGGGGGCCGTCACACGCTCCACCATCATCAAGGAGGATGCGAGCCTGGCGGCCTTCTACCTCATCTCCCTCGCCGCCGGCGTGGTGCTGATCTCGCTCCGCGGTTCGCAGATCGACCTGCTGCACATCCTGTTCGGGACGGTGCTGGCCCTCGACGACCCGGCGCTCCTGCTGCTCGGCGGCATCGCGACCATCACCCTGTTCGGCCTCGCGGCGCTCTACCGCCCGCTGGTCATGGAATGCGTCGACCCCCTGTTCCTGCGTACTGTGAGCCGCGCCGGCGGGCCGGTGCACTACGCCTTCCTCGGGCTGGTGGTGCTCAATCTCGTGGGTGGTTTCCAGGCGCTCGGGACGCTTCTGGCCGTGGGCCTGATGCTTCTGCCGGCGATCACCGCCCGCTTCTGGGCGACGGACCTCAGCGGAATGATCCCCGTCTCGGTGGTGTGCGCGATGATGGCGAGCGTCGCCGGCTTGACGCTCTCGTACCGGGCCGACCTTCCGACCGGCCCCGCGATCGTGCTGGCCGCCGGCGCCCTCTACGTGGTCTCGCTGCTGATCGGTCCCCGCGGCGGCCTGGTGCGCCGCCTCATCCGGCCGCGCCACCTCGAAGGGTAAGCGGCGCGGAACGAAACCCCACGCATCCGGCCCACACACCCGTCGCCTCGGCCGGCGGCTGGACGTCCCTACAGGTTGAACAGGCTCATGATGCCCGACACGAGGGCATAGACGAAGCCCGCATTCAGCAGAACGCCGAGTGCCCCGACGCCGAGGCCGAACATCACGACGACGCCGTCGCGCTCGACCAAGCCGAGACCGACGAGGCAGATCGCGAGCCCGAGGGGAATCTGCCCGACGATGGGGGCGGCGACGATGAGCGCCAGGGACAGGGTGAGCAGGATCAGGCCGACGCCGCGCAGGCCGAGGCCCGTCTCGAACAAGCTCATGCGCGGGCGCGACCACTTCTCGAGGCGCCTGAGCAGGGGGACGGCCCGGCTTGCGGCCCGCTCGACATCCTTGCGGGCGACGGAGCGTCGCAGGAGGACACGCGGAAGCCACGGGGAGGCCATGCCGGCCGTGATCTGGACCGCCACGAGCAGAAGCAGCAATCCGCACACCAAGGGAATCGGCGGCGGCATCGGCAGGCAGTTCGGCAAGCCGAGGATGACGATCAGCAGGGCGAAGGCACGGTCCTGCAACACCGCGACGATGTCGCCGACGGTCAGCCGTTCGCTCTCCTGCTCGGCGAGGACGGTCAGCACTTCGGAAGTTCGGGCACCTGGTGACAAGAAAGCTCGGCCATTGGCGACGGTCCTGTCGCGGGCTGTAACCTAGTCGGACTCCGGCGCCAAGCGGACGGGTGGGGCCGGCACGGGTGCTGATGTGCCGGGACGCACCCGTGACGACCAGCGACCA
Source organism: Methylobacterium sp. Leaf87 (assembly GCF_001422775.1). NCBI lineage: Bacteria > Pseudomonadati > Pseudomonadota > Alphaproteobacteria > Hyphomicrobiales > Methylobacteriaceae > Methylobacterium > Methylobacterium sp. Leaf87. The sequence continues at coordinate 284,419 of NZ_LMMI01000001.1, forward strand.
GAGGTTGGATATCTCGTGTAATTATTACCTCAAGTAATCAACCTCATTGTTTCTTGGGCGATCGAGATATCTGGTTGCATAAACCTCTGCGATCACGACTTCGATCAATACAATCTCTGATTTTATGCTAATCTCGTCGCACCCTTTGGGAATCATCGGATGTGACGAACGACGGACCATTGCGAAGACGATCGCGCGTGCGCGCCGTTCGGGTGGCGGTGGTCGGCCTTGTGCCGACGGTCCTCGCCTCCGGAATCGTGCAGGCTCAGGACGATCCGGTCTCGCTGCTCCTGTTCGGAAGCCTCGAGACGGGTCCGTCGACCTTCGTCAGCGCCGGTGCCAAAGTCGCCCTCGACCGGATCGACCGGGAGGGGTTCGTCGCCCTCGCGAGCCTCGGGGCCGGCACGCGACGGGAAGGAACGGGCCGGCGGGAGACGGCCACGGCGGCGGGGGTGGTCGGCTACCAGTGGTTCTACGATTGGGGCGTCCTTGCCGCCTATGCGGGGGCCGAAGGCTCCATCGAAGCCGTGACGAGGGGGGGCGTGTCCCGCTTGGAACCGGCCCGCGTCGGCGCCCGGCTCCACGGCGAGGTCTGGGCCCGGCCAGCCGAAGCGACGCTCCTCACCATCACGGCGATCCTCGATACGTCACGGACCGCCGCGTGGGGACGCGTGTCCTGGGGATGGCAGGTGGAACCGTGGCGCGGCTGGAATCCCTATCTGGGGCCCGAACTCGCCCTCTACGCCGACCACACCGGCTACCGGAAATGGAACCTCGGCGTACACGCGACGGATTTCACCGTCGGCCGCTTCAGCCTACGCACCTCGGCGGGCCTGCAGTTCGAACCGCGGGACTCGGCCAGGCCCTATGTGAGCCTCACCGTCTGGACGCCGTGGTGAGGCCCGCACCGGCTCACCCCTTGGTGCGAAGGGCCGAGCGGCCACCATCGACGCCGACCACCTGACCGGTGATCCAGGCGGCCTCCTCCGAGACGAGGAAGCTCGCGAGGCCGGCGATGTCCTCCGGTGTACCGAGGCGCTGCAGGGCGTGCATCGCGGCGATCCCCGACGCCAGGGTGGCGCTATTCGTGATGGATGCCGAGAGCGGCGTACGGGTCAGCGACGGCGCGACGACGTTGACGCGGATCTGCGGGCTCAGTTCTGCTGCGAGCGAGAGGGCCAGGCCTTCCACCGCGCCCTTGGCCATGGCGACGGAGGCATGCGCCGGGAAGCCCTGTGCCACAGCCACCGTGGAGAACAGGACCACCCCGACCCCGGCTTCGCCGGCGGAGGCCTTGAGCACGGGTGCGGCGGACTGGATGGCCAGGAACGCCCCCAGCGCATTGATGCGAAAATCGGCTTCGGCATCCTGGATCGTCAGTTTGGCCAAGGGCCGCAGGTTGATGGTCCCGACGGCGTAGACCAATCCGCCGAGTTCCGGTCCGGCCTCCTCCGTGACCGTCTTGAAGAAGTCCGGATCGGTGACGTCGCCGGCGGTGAAGGTCGTCTCCCCGAGTTCCGAGGCCGCCGCCTCCAGGCGCCCGGCATCGCGGGCCGCGAGGTGCAGGCGATAGCCGCGTCGGCGTAGAGCCGTCGCCGTCGCCCGGCCGATACCGCCCGTTCCGCCATAGAGGATGACCCGCTTCATGCCCGCTCCCATTCCGTTCGCGATGGATTAGGTAAGGCACGCGGGGGCGACGTGGAGCGTCCCTCACCCGGATCGCCCCATCCGTGGCGTCGCAGCCCCTTCAGCGAGACACGCCCATGAAGTTCGCCTTCGCCGGCATCGATTTCCTCGGGGGCGTGTTCGAGAGCCTCGTGGAGGCGGGCTGGACGCCGATCAAGCTGTTCACCCGCCCCTGCGACGGGATCTACGATCACAACGAGGTGGTGGTCGCCCAGGCGCGGCGGCACCGCGTGCCGATGCAGCTCTCGCGCATCAAGGCCCCCGATATGCAGGCCCTGGCGCAGGCGCATGGGCAGGACTGGGCCGTGGTGGTGGCGGGTTATCCCTGGCTGATCCGGGGCTGGCGCGGACTGGCGGCCTACGGCGTCAACATCCACCCATCGCCCCTGCCCATGGGGCGCGGCCCATATCCGTTGTTCAAGGCGGTGGCCGACGCCCACACCGAATGGGGGGTCACCGCCCACGTGCTCGGCGAGGAGGGCTTCGACACCGGTGACATCATCGCCCAGGAGCGTTTCGCCCTGTCGGACCACGAGACCCACGAGAGCCTGCTCTCCAAGTGTCAGCTCGCCGCGCGCCGCCTCGCCGCCGGTCCCATCGCCCGCGATCTGCCGGCCCGCTGGCGCAGGGCCGAGCCCCAGGGCGAGGGTTCGTACTGGCCGCGCGTCACCGACGCCGACCGGACCCTCGATTTCCGCAGCGACGTGGACGCGATCCTGCGGCGGGTGCGTGCCTTCGGGACCATCGAGACCATCGCGCGGCTCGGTGACGGCCGCATCTACGTGGCGTCTGCGGAAGGCTGGCGCGAAGCCCATCGGCATACCCCCGGCACGGTGGTCCACCGCTACCGCCGCCACGTCGTCATCGCGGCCCGGGACGGCTACATTCAGCTCAACCGGTGGAGCCCGATAGCGGTGACGGAAGTCGATCATCTCGGGCGGTGACCGGACGCCGAAGTCTCAGAGACAGCCATTCGGGGCCGGATACGACCTTCGACCGAGACAACGACCCGGCGACATCGGGGCCCGTTCATGCAGGACCCTTCCATCAGGACCCTTCCATGGCGCGGATGCGCAAGAAATCCGACCTTCCCACCAAGACCTGCGTGAACTGCCGAAAGCCGTTCGCGTGGCGCAAGAAGTGGGAGCGGGTCTGGGACGAGGTGCGCTACTGCTCGGACCGCTGCCGGGCCGAGGCCAAGCGCGGCAAGGCCGATCCCGACGGGTCATAGGCCGGCGAGGGCTTCGGGCGTATCGACGTCCTGAAGCACGGCCCTGTCCATGGGCACTTCACGGACGTCCGTGCGCCGGGCCAGGAGGCGGCCCGCGCCCTGATCGCCCGCGAGCGTGGCGAGATCGGCGCCGAGGCGCCGGCGATCGAGCAGCACCGGATTGCCGCGCTGTCCGTCATGGAGGGGCACGACAGCCGCCGGATCGCCCTCGGCGAAGGCGTCCGCCAGGGCGATGAGGTGGTGGGGCCCGATCCGTGGCATGTCGCCGAGCAGCACGAGGATCGCGTCCGCGGCGGGCAGCGCATCGAGGCCGACCCGCAGCGACGTGGACAGACCTTCCCCATGGGCCGGGTTGTCGATGCAGGTGAGGTCGAGCCCTTCCAGGGCCGCGCGCACGGCCGGCCCATGGGCGCCGAGCACCGCCACCACCGGACCGAGCCGCGCGGCCAGGGCGGCCCGCGCCGCGTGGCGCACCAGGGGCTCGCCGTCGAGGAGGCTCAGGAGCTTCGGCGCCGGACCGAACCGGGTGCCGCGCCCGGCGGCCAGGAGCACGAGCCCGAAGTCAGTGGTCATCGTCGTCGGCCGGGGTCCCGCCGGAACGGGGCTGGGGCCGCGACCCGATCTCCATGAGAAGGCCGCCGACCCCGAGGCCGACGATGTCGGCGCGGGTGACGGCGAGCCCGGCGAGCAGCCGGTGCAGGATCCAGTCGAACCCGTTCTCCTTCGGCGACCGGGCACAGCCGGGCGCGCCGATCACCGGGACCGCGCCGAGCGCCCCGACGAGCAGGAGGTTGCCCGGATCGACGGGCATGCCGAGGTGGTCGATCCGACCGCCGGCGGACTCGATTCCCGCCGGAATCACGTCGCGCCGGTCGGTGATGGCGGAGGCGCCGAACACCACCACGAGGTCGGCGCCCTCCGTCACGCGGGCCCGGATCGCGGCGCCGACCGCACCGGCCTCGTGCGGAACCCGGGACTCGGCGACGATTCCCGCCCCCGTGGGTGCGAGGCGCCGGGCCAGGGTCGCCAGGGTCTTGTCGACGGTCGCATCCTTGAGACCGGGGAGCAGCGTCGAGACCACGCCGACCCGGGTGCGCGTGTAGGGCGCGACCCGCACGGCCCTGTCGGGCGCGATCCGGCAGGCGTGCTCTAGAGCGGCGCCCGCGACGGCGTACGGGATGATCTTCACGGTGGCGACCATCTCGCCGGCCGCCACCGGGCGAAAGGCCGGCAGCGTCGCGACCGTGATGGCCTCGTCGACGGCATTCACGGCGTCGATGCCGGCCCGGTCGAGGAGGAGGAGTCCGGCCTGCCCGGCGAACAGGTTGCAGCGCCCGGTGAACGGCGAATCGCGGCGCAGGCCCGGTCCGGCCAGGCGCAGGGCGAGCCGCTCGGCCGCGGCATCCTCGCCGACATCCCCCGGTTCGAGGCTAACCGCCACGATCTCCCTCACGCCCGCCGCATGGAGGCGGGCCGCGTCCTCGGCCGGGATCGGCTGCCCCTTGCGCAGGATCACGCCATGCTCGCGAACCGTATGGGCCGCGATGAGGCCGGCGGCCTCGCGGGTCGGGACCGCCCCGAATCTCACGCCCGCGCCCCGGCGCGGGGCGTGCGCTGCGCCGCCACGACCTGAGCGAGGATGGACACGGCGATCTCGGCCGGACTCACGGCCCCGATGTCGAGGCCGATGGGGGCGGCGATCCGCGCGATGGCATCGGGCGGGAACCCGGCCCGTTCGAGCCGCCCGACGCGGGCCGCATGGGTTTTTCGCGAGCCCAGCGCCCCGATGTAGAAGCACTCGGCGCGCAGGGCCGCCATCAGGGCGGGGTCGTCGATCTTCGGATCGTGCGTCAGGGCGGCGACGGCGCAGTAGCGGTCGAGGGCCGGGACGGCACCGCCCAGGGCCTCGTCGGGCCAGAGGGTGACGAGCTCGATCCCGGGAAAGCGCTCAGGGGTCGCGAAGGCCGTGCGCGGGTCGATGACGGCGACGGCGAGATCGAGGGCCATCGCCATGGGACACAGGGCCTGGCTGATATGCACGGCGCCGATGATCACGAGGCGCACGGGCGGGGCCTGCACGGTGAGGAAGACCTCGCGGCCCTCGACCTCGACGAGACCGCCCTTGCCCGACGCCAGTCGCTTGGCGAGGAGTGCGGCGAGGGGATCGGCGGGAATCTCGGCCTCGCGCACCACGCGCTGCGCTCCGCCGTCGAGGTCGGTCACCAGGATGGCGGCGCGCCGGGCGGCGCGCTCGGCATTGAGAAGGGTCAGAACATCGAGCTGCATGGCGGCCTCAGGCCACCGGCTCGACATAGACGCGGATGCGCCCGCCGCAGGACAGGCCGACCCGCCAGGCGGTCTCGTCGGCGACGCCGAACGCGACGACGCGCGGCCGCCCATCGGCGATGGCGTCCATGCCCTCGGTGATGACCGCGCCTTCGACACAGCCCCCCGAGACGGAGCCGAGGAAGTTGCCCTCGGAATCGACGACGAGGTGACTGCCCACGGGTCGGGGTGCCGAGCCCCAGGTCTCGATCACCGTGGCGAGGGCCACGCCGCGTCCGGCACGGCGCCACGCCTCGGCCGCGCTGAGGATGTCGTTCTCGGTGGAGAGCATGATTGACTCCGGGATCTGGGACGACGGCCCCTCTCCGCGCAACACGGAAGACGGGAGGTAAGCTCCCCCGACGCCAGGACAATGCGGCCGACGGGACCCGAGCGCCAGGACCCGAGCGCCAGGACGTAACCTTGCGCACGCTTTGCGCCGGCCTATCCTGGCGCCATCTTTCCGGGTTCGGGGTGCGAGGACAGGCCCAATGAGACGTTTTGCGGTGGCTCTCGCGCTCTTCGCCAGCGCCGCCCAGGCTCAGCCCGGTCCCCTCGTCATCGGGCTCTCGGCCCCCCTCACCGGACAGGACGCCGCGTTCGGGCAGGGGATGCGCGCCGGTGCCGAACAGGCGGTCGCCGAGATCAATCGCACGGGCGGCGTCCATGGACAGCGCCTCGTCCTGGTGGTGGCGGACGATGCCGGCGACGGCAAACAGGGGCTCGCAGTGGCACGCCGGTTCGCCGCGGAGCGGATCGGCTTCATCGTCGGCCCCCTCAACGCCGCCGTGGCCGGCGCGACGATTCCGGTCTACGCGGAATCCGGCATCGTCGCGGTCACGACAGGGGTCGCCTGGGCGCCCCTGACGGCCGGCGGCCATTGGAACGTGTTTCGCACCGGCGCCAACGAAGCCGGGCAGAGCGCGCTCGCGGGGGCCTACCTCGCCAGGCAGTTCGCCGGACGCCGCATCGGCCTCGTGCACGACAAGACCACCTTCGGACGCGGCCTCGTCGATGGCGTGGCGCGGACCCTGAAGGCGGCGGCCCAGGGCGAGGCCGCTTTCGAGGCCCTGTCGCGGGGCGACAAGGATCTGTCCGCCCTCGCCGGCCGCCTGAAACGGGCACGGGTGGACGTCGTTTATTTCGGCGGCCTCGCGACGGAGGCCATCGTGCTCCTGCGGGCCATGCGCGAGGCGGGTCTCGACGCGCCCCTCGTCGGCAGCGACGGGCTTCTGGACAAGGAACTGTCCCAGGTCGCCGCGGCCGACGGCACGGTGATGACCGTGGCGCCGGTTACGCGCCTGCCCGAGGTCAAGCCGTCCCCGACGAAGCCGCGCATGCCGGAGGCCGAGATCCTCGCCGCACAGGTCTTCGCCGCACAAGGTTACGCCGCCGTGGAGGTGCTGCGGGGCGGGATGCTGGGCGCGCGATCGACGGACGCCCGGGCGGTGGCCGCCTTCCTTCGTGGCGGCACGGCCGTGAAGACGGTGCTCGGCCCCCTCGCCTACGACGCACGCGGCGACCTCAAGGCCGATCCGCGCCGACCGGCCTACGTCCTGCAGGTCTGGCGCCGCACGCCGGACGGGCGGATCGATTACGCGGGCAATACGATCGACCCTTGAGATCGACGGTCCCGGCGGCCGGCGCGATCGCGTGTTCGATCGGAAGGGCGATGGCTGATTTCCATGCTTCCCTGTCGATGGGATTCGCCATCGGGCCGGAAAAGCTTGCTTCGCGCCGATCCCAACATTATGTCGGGGCAACGCTCGCCGGTGTTGCGCATCCGATGGGATCGGACCCGCCGCCCGCCGCGTTTTGCCGAACGGCTTCGTTTTATATTCCGGGTCGCCCCGTTCTGGCTGTCCCGCTTGGAGAGTGTGGATGGCGAAAGAAGAATTGATGCAGTTCGACGGTCTCGTGATCGAGATCCTGCCGGACGCACGCTACCGCGTGCAGCTCGACCAGGGGCACGAGATCGTGGCCTACACGGCCGGCAAGATGAAGAAGAACCGCATCAAGACTCTGGCGGGCGATCGCGTCACCGTCGAAATGTCGCCCTACGACCTCGAGAAGGGCCGCCTCGTGTTCCGCCACAAGGACGAGCGTTCCGCCGGTCCGCGTCCGCCAATGCGCGGCCAGTTCCGTCGCCGCTGACGTTTCGAGCGCCAGACGCCGCTTCGGCCCGTATCGATCAACGACAATGCCCGCTTCGGCGGGCATTGTCGTTCTGGCGGGTCACTCGACGAACCAGCGGCCTATTTGCCGAACCGCTCGAACTTCGGGAAGCTCCGGGTCATGAGCGTCCCGGCGTCGGAGCGGTGGCCCATCCATTTCTCCAGGATGCTCGCCTGGGCGAGGCGCGCCTCGCCCCCGGTCTCGCGCCACGGCAGGCCCTCGGCGAGGGTGAAGACGCAGGCATCCGTCAGGGTTGTCTGGCGGCAGCGTTGCAGACGCACGCCCTTGCCGCGCACCAGTTCGGGCATCTCCGCGAGGGGGAAGACCAGGAGCAGACGGTCGGCGCTGCAGACGGCGACGTGGTCGCCGGTCGCCGGCACCAGCAGGATCGCGGTGGCCGGCGCATCGAGGCCCATGATGCCCTTGCCCTTGCGGGTGTTGGCCACCAGAGCGTCGGCCGGCGCCACGAAGCCGCGCCCGTCGGAGGCCGCCACCAGCAGCTTGGCGCCCGGCTGATACGGCAGGGCCGCGACGATCTCGGTGCCGTCGTCGAAATCCACCATGAGGCGGATCGGGTCGCCGAAGCCGCGGCCACCGGGGAGCTTGGCCGCCTCCAGGGTGAACACCTTGCCGTTGGAGGCCAGCACGAGGAGCTTGGCCGTGGTCTCGCTCGGGAACGCGATCTTCAGGCTGTCGTCGCCCTTGAAGGCGACGCCTGAGAGGTCCGCCACGTGCCCCTTCAGCGCCCGGATCCAGCCCTTGGCCGAGACGATGACGGTGATGGGCTCGCGCTCGACCATGGCCGAGGTGAAGTCGATGCCGGCGGTGTCAGGTGGGTTCTCGAGGGTGGTGCGCCGGGCACCGATCTTGGTCTCGGGTCCGAAGGTCTTCTTCACCGCGCGGATCTGCTTGGTGATGTCGGCCCATTGCAGCTTGTCGGAGCCGAGGAGTTCCTCGATCCCGAGCTTCTCCGTCGTCAGGGTGTCGAGTTCGCGCTTGAGTTCCATCTCCTCGAGCTTGCGCAGGGAGCGCAGGCGGGTGTCGAGGATGGCGTTGGCCTGGATCTCCGTCAGTTCGAACCGCTTCATCAGGGCGGCCTTCGGCTCGTCCTCCTCGCGGATGATGCGGATGACCTCGTCGAGGTCGAGGTAGACGATGAGCAGGCCGCCGAGGATCTCGAGGCGCCGGTCGATCTGGGCGAGGCGGTGGCGCGAGCGGCGCTGCAACACGACCCGGCGATGGTCGAGCCACTCCCGCAGGGCTTCGGCCAGACCGATGACCCGGGGGACGAGGCCGCCGACCAGCACGTTCATGTTGAGGGAGATGCGGGCCTCCAACTCGGTGAGTCGGAACAGCGACTCCATCAGGATGACGGGATCGACGTTGCGGGCGCGCGGCTCCAGCACGATGCGGACATCCTCCGCCGATTCGTCGCGCACGTCGGCGAGCAGCGGGAGCTTGCGCTCCTGCAGCAGCTCCGCGAGCTTCTCGATGAGGCGCGCCTTCTGCACCCCGTAGGGAATCTCAGTGACCACGATGGTCCAGGTGCCCCGCCCGAGATCCTCCTTGGCCCAGCGGGCGCGCACGCGAAATCCGCCGCGCCCGGTGCGGTAGGCCTCGGTGATGGATTCGGCGCTGTCGATGAGGATGCCCCCGGTTGGGAAGTCCGGCCCCTTCACGAAGGTGAGGAGCTGGGCCGAGGTCGCCTCCGGGCGGGTGATGAGATAGAGCGCCGCGTCGCAGAGTTCGGCGGCGTTGTGCGGCGGGATCGAGGTCGCCATGCCGACGGCGATGCCCTGGGAGCCGTTGGCGAGCAGGTTCGGAAAGGCCGCCGGGAGTACCACCGGCTCCTCTTCCTGCCCGTCGTAGTTCGGGCGGAAATCGACGGAATCGTCGTCGAGCCCCTCCATGAGGAGGCGCGCGACCTCCGTCATCCGGGCTTCGGTGTAGCGCTGGGCGGCGGCGTTATCGCCGTCGATGTTGCCGAAATTGCCCTGGCCGTCGACCAGCGGATAGCGCTGGGCGAAGTCCTGGGCCATGCGCACCAGGGCGTCGTAGGCCGCCGTGTCGCCGTGCGGATGGTACTTGCCGATGACGTCGCCGACGATGCGGGCGCATTTCTTGAACGCCGAGGTCGGGTCGAGCTTCAGCAGCCGCATGGCGAACAGGATGCGCCGGTGGACGGGCTTCAGCCCGTCGCGGGCATCGGGCAGCGCCCGGTGCATGATGGTCGAGAGCGCATAGGCGAGGTAGCGGTCCTCCAGGGCGGATTTCAGCTCGACGCTCTCGATGCCGTCGGAGCCCGACGGCGGCTCGAAGGGCTGGCCCATCACGATCTCCAGGGGCGACGCGGCCCCATATCAGAACAAATCAAGAACATGACTTAGGCGCTTCCCGTCCCCAAGGCAACGAAGCGCGCCCGGGCATCCGGGGGCGGCAGCGCGCGCGGTCCCCAGATGTGCTGATCGAGGAAGTACCCCGTCAAGGTAAACCCCGCCGTAACGTCGGCGCCCTCGGGGGTCATCGGCAGTGGATCGCCCGGCGCCCGCTCCCGCAGGAAGTCCGGCAGGGCGAGCAAGCGGTCGCGATAGGGCTCGCCCGCCGACGCGCTCACCGCCCGGCCCGAGCGGGGCGAGACGTAGATGAGGGCGTCGTTGCCCCCCGTCGCGGCGCAGGCGGACAGATCGAGACCGAAGCCGAGATCCGCCAGGATCGCGAGTTCGAACCGCACCATCAGGGGCGGGGCGATGTCGGGATCGTGGAGGTGATCGATGAGGATGCGGGCGGCCGCGTAGAGTTGCGGGTGCGGGTCGCGCTCGGGCAGCAGGCGCAGGAGACCGGCGAGGTGCGCGATGCCGTGAAGGGCGAGCCCCGATCCCATGAGCCGCGCGGCCACGGATTCGATGGGCTCGACGGCGTAGGCGCCAAGGCTGTCGTCGAGGCGCGCGCGCCACGTGGCCTGGACCCGGTTGCCGGGCTGGAGCACGGGCTGCATCCGGCGCGAGCGGCCGCCATGGACGAGGCCGAGATGGCGTCCGTGCGCGGCGGTCATGAGTTCGAGCACCACGCTCGTCTCGCCCTGACGGCGCAGGCCGAGCACGAGGCCGTCGTCGGTCCATTGCATGCCTCTCCATAGGCCGATGCCGGCGGGAAGGAAAAGCATGGTGGGACATTCGATTGTAGCGCCCAAAAACTTCCCGTTTTGCGAGAACCGTCCTACGCTTCCGCCTAAGCACGGACGGACAGGATGGTGATGGGAATTCTCGCGCGGTTCTTGGTCCTCGGCTGCGCCTGCGGCCTCTCGGCCTGCATCGCCCGTCCTCCCGCAGCGGCGGCTGACGCGACGCTCCGCACCCGCATCGCCGCCCTCGCCCTGGCGCAGGTGGATTTCGGCTCCGTCTCGGTGATCCCCATACGGTTCGAGCACAGCCGCATCTCAGGTCCGTTCGAGGATGGCGGGCGCACCCTCTACTGCGTCTCGACGCGGATGAAGGGGCGGACGTTCGGCAAGGGCGAGCGGGCGAAGGCCGTGATCCGGGACACGGGCGGCGTGCTCGGCGTGGTGTCCGACGATGAGGAGATCTGCAACGGGCACCGTACGGAGCCGTTTCCGGAACTCGAGACCCTCGGCAATCCCGCCTGATCCATCGGGATCGGCCTGGGCTTGCTCCCGCGGTGAGGGGATGAGACCCTGGGGCATGCCAAAACGCCCGTTGAGCCTCAGCCTCGACCTCATCACCCGCGCCCATCCCGATCCCGTCCGCGACGACCCGGGCGCCCTCACCCTCCTCACCGACGACGAACTCGAACCCGGCCTCGCCCAGGCGCTCACCCGGCGACCGTCCGGCGCGAAGGGCCTGTGGGTGTTCGGTTACGGCTCCCTGATCTGGCAGCCGGAATTCACCTTCACCGAGCGGCGCACCGGAACGGTGCGGGGCTATCACCGTCGGTTCTGCCTCCTGCAGCGGCGGTTCCGCGGGAGCACGGAGCGGCCGGGCCTCGTCCTGGCCCTCGATCGCGGCGGCCTGTGCCGCGGCGTCGCGTTCCGGCTCGCGGGGGACGATCCGCACGTCACCCTGCTGCCGGTCTGGCGCCGGGAGATGCGCGGCAACGGCTACGCCTCCCGTTGGGTGGTGGTGGAGACCGCCGACGGCCCGGTCACCGCCCTGACCTTCGTCGTCAACCGCGCCAGCGACCGCTACACCGGCCGCCTGACGGAGCCCGAGATCGCCGACCGCATCGCCACGGGGGCCGGGCATCTCGGGCCGAGTGCCGAGTACCTGTTCCGCACCGCCGAGGCCTGCGCGCGGGAGGGGATCCTGGACGAGCACCTGTGGACCCTGCAGGCGTTGGTGGCCGAACGGTTGGATGCCATGGCGCGGGCCGACGGGGCGCCCCAAGCGCTGAGCAGGCCGGCGGCAAGCCCGTCGCCTCAGTTCACCTCCACCTGAACCACCCCCGGCACGGCCCGGAGCGCGCCCGCGATCTGAGGCGTCGCCTGATACTTACCCTGCAGCTTCACCTCGACCTCGCGGTCGCCGTTGTCGAGGAGGAGGATCAGCGAGACCTCGCCCTCGCCCCGCACCTGCAGGCGCTGCTGGACGGGCGCGATGGAGCGCTCGTCGCGGAGATAGATGCGCATGCCCTTCTGGTGGCGGGCCACCGCCACGTCGAGGGGTTCGGCGGTGACGATGCGGGCGCGCACGTCCTCGCCTTCGAGATTGGCCTGGATCTGCAGCACCAGGGGACGTCCGGGCTCCAGGATCTCGCGATACTGGCCGAGGCCTTCGGAGAAGATGATCGCCTCGAAATGCCCGGTCTGGTCGGACAGGATGACGATGCCGAGCTTGTTGCCGGTCTTGGTCCGGCGCTCGGACCGGTCGAGGACGGAGGCGGCGACCCGGCCGACGCTGGTGGTGCCAGCCCGCACCGCCTTGCAGAACTCGGCCCAGGTCTGCACCCGGAGCTTGCCCAGCAGATCGCCGTACTCGTCGAGGGGGTGGCCCGAGAGGAAGAAGCCGATGGCGTCGTATTCCTTCTTGAGCTTGTCGGCCATCGGCCAGCCCTCGTAGGCCGGGATGCGCAGGGTCACGTCGGCCGCGGTGACGCCGCCGAACATGTCGGCGATGCCGGTGCTCTCGGCCTCGGCGGCCCCTTGGGCGAGCTTCATCATCGGCTCGATGGCCGCGCAGGCCCGCGCCCGGTCCGGCTCGATGGTGTCCATGGCCCCGGCCGCCACGAGGTTCTCCAGGGTGCGCTTGTTGATCATGCGCGGGTTGAGGCGGCGCGCCAGGCACGCGAGGTCCCGGAAGGGCGTCTTCCCCCGGGTCTCCACGATGGATTCGACGGCGCCGCGGCCCACGCCCTTGATGGCCGACAGGGCGTAGACGATGCGGCCGTCCTTGACCTCGAAGTTGACCCCCGACGTGTTGATGGAGGGCGGCTCGACGACGATCTTGAGGCGCTGGGCGTCCTGGCGGAACTCGGCGAGCTTGTCGGTCACGTCGATGTCGAGCTGCATGGCGGCGGCCAGGAACTCGACGGGGTGGTTCGCCTTCAGGTAGGCGGTCTGATAGGTCAGCAGGGCGTAGGCAGCGGCGTGTGATTTGTTGAAGCCGTAATCGGCGAACTTCGCCAGCAGGTCGAAGATCTCGTCGGCCTTGGCCTTGGTGAGCTCGCGCTCGATGCAGCCCTTCACGAAGCGGTCGCGCTGGGCGTCCATCTCGGCCTTGATCTTCTTGCCCATGGCGCGGCGCAGCATGTCGGCCTCGCCGAGCGAGTACCCGGCCAGCACCTTGGCCACCTCCATCACCTGTTCCTGGTAGACGATGATGCCGAAGGTCTCGCGCAGGATCGGCTCCAGCTTCGCGTGCGGATACCAGCTCGCCTCGTTGCCGGTGTCGCGCCCGAGCTTGCGCTCGCAATAGACCGGGATGTTGGCCATGGGGCCGGGTCGGTAGAGGGCCACGAGGGCGATGATGTCCTCGAACCGGTCGGCCTGCATCTCGACGAGCGCCTTGCGCATGCCGGCGGATTCCACCTGGAACACGCCCACCGTCTCGCCGCGCTTCATCGGCAGGTAGGTCGCTTCGTTGTCCAGGGGCAGCGAGGCGAGATCGACGATGATGCCGCGCTTGGCCAGCAGGTCGGTGCAGTAGCGCAGCAGGGTCAGGGTCTTCAGACCCAAGAAGTCGAACTTCACCAGGCCGGCGGCCTCGACCCACTTCATGTTGAACTGGGTCACCCGCATGCCGGTCTTCGGATCGCGGTAGAGGGGGACGAGCTGTTCGAGGGGCCGGTCGCCGATGACCACGCCGGCGGCGTGGGTCGAGGCGTGGCGGTGCAGGCCCTCCAGCTTCTTGGCGATCTCCATGAGGCGGGCCACGATGGGCTCCTCCTCCATGGCCGCCTGGAGCTTGGGCTCGCCCTCGATGGCCTGGGTCAGGGTCACGGGGTTGGCCGGGTTCTGCGGCACCAGCTTCGTGAGCTTGTCCACCTGCCCGTAGGGCATCTCCAGGACGCGGCCGACGTCGCGCAGCACGCCGCGCGCCTGCAGGGTACCGAAGGTGATGATCTGCGCGACCTGCTCGTGGCCGTAGCGATCCTGCACGTACTGGATCACCCGCTCGCGGCCGTCGACGCAGAAGTCGATGTCGAAATCCGGCATCGAGACGCGCTCGGGGTTGAGGAAGCGCTCGAACAGCAGGCCGAAGCGAAGCGGGTCGAGGTCGGTGATGAGGAGCGACCACGCCACCAGGGATCCGGCACCCGAGCCACGGCCCGGGCCGACCGGAATGTCGTGGTCCTTGGCCCACTTGATGAAGTCCGACACGATGAGGAAGTAGCCGGGAAACTTCATGCCGACGATGACGTCGAGCTCGAAGGCGAGGCGGTCGCGATAGACCTGCTCGCTCATGCCCGGCGCCGTGCCGTGCCGGGCGAGGCGCAGGTCGAGGCCGGCGATGGCCTGCGCGCGCAGCTCCTCCGGCTCGGATCTCACCACCTCCGCCCCGGCTGCACCGGGGGCCTCACCGGCGACGGCGTCGGCGGTGACACGGGCGAAGTTCGGCAGGATGGGCTTGCGCGTGCGCACGCGGTAGGCGCAGCGCATGGCGATCTCGACCGTGGCGTTCAGGGCGTCCGGCAGATCGACAAACAGCTCGGCCATCTGCGCGCGCGTGGTGAAAGCGTGCCGCGGGGTGAGCTTGCGCCGGCGCTCGTCGGAGACGAGGCGTCCGTCCGCGATGGCGAGCAGCGCGTCGTGGGCGTCGTAATCGCCGGTACGCGCGAAGAACGGTTCGTTGGTGGCCACGATGGACAGGCCGTTGGCATCGGCGAGCCGGAGCAGCTCGCGCTCGATGGCCCGTTCGTCGGACAGGCCGTGGCGCAGGATCTCGACGTAGAGGTTGCTCTCGCCGAAGGCCGCCTTGAGCTTGGCGAGACGCGCGGCGGCGAGCTCGGCCCGGCCCTGGCGCAACGCCCCGTCGAGGGGTCCGGTGGTCCCGCCCGTGAGGGCGATGAGCCCGCCGGCGCATTCGGCCAGCCCGGCGGCGCTCACCCGGGGGGCATCGCCGAGGGCGCCGTCGAAGTAGGCGCGGCTCGCCAGCCGCAGGAGGTTCGCGTAACCGGCCTCGTCCTGGGCCAGGACCACCACGTTGGCGCAGCCGGCCTGCCCCTGAACCACCCGCGCCATGGGATCGGGCGTCTCGAAGGCCACCGTCACCTGCAGGCCGGCGATGGGCTGAATCCCCGATCCGGAGGCCTTCTCGGAGAATTCCAGGGCCCCGAACAGGTTGTTGGTGTCGGTGAGCGCCAGGGCCGGCTGCCGGTCGGCCGCCGCCGCCTTGACGATGTCCCCGACCTTCAGCGCCCCTTCGAGGAGCGAGAACGACGAGTGGACGTGGAGGTGGACGAAGCCGGGATCTTTGAGGATGCGCGCCATGCTCCCAACAGCCCGACTCGTGGTGAACGATCCATCAAGAATGCGCGGAGCGGATCGTTTGGCTGTGGAAGGCCGCCATCCGTGATGCGTCGGCAACGCTATCGCAACGGCGCCAATGCGACAGCCCAAGCGGCGACCGAAACCGCAAGGAGACCGAAGGCCATGAATTCGACCGCGCCGGTGAGGATCATCCGCTTGAGCATGGGAAGCGCCTTTCGTTGAGCTCTCCCATTTTGTTCCTGTTTTGTTCTATGTAAAGCGAAAAGGCCGTCTCGCGGTCGGCAGAGTCAACGAAATGTGAAGCCCGGGCCGGCTGCATGATTTCACGACAGATTCGCATGCCGCTGCATGGACGATCCTGCCAACATGACGCGGACAGCAGGCAAAACCGCATGTTCTACTGAAGATCCATCGCATCGTCCCTGCTGCGACAACGCTTCGACTCCGTAAGATTCCGCACATCGTTGCAGGACGGCCAGTCACCGCCAAGGCCCGAATCACAACCGCAGGATGGCGAACACGAACCCTGTACCTATGTGAGCGGGACACCCGGACTCGGCATCACAGACCGAACATGCAAATCAAGTTGGTGGCCGTCGGCTCACACGGCGACGTCCTTCCCTTCATCGGCCTCGGGGCCGAACTGGTGCGACGCGGGCACGCCGCGGTTCTGGCGGCGCCCGCCCCCTTCGCGCAGCTGGCGGCCCGCGCTCACCTGCCGTTCCACGCTCTCGGCACGCGCGCCGATTACGAGCGGACCGTCGCGGTGCCGGACTTGTGGCATCCGAGGCGGGGGGCCTTCGTCCTGTTCGACCAGCTCGCCCCGACGACGGAGCAGACCTACGACTGGCTGGCCCGTACCAGCGCACCAGGCGAGACCCTCGTGGTCGCCTCGACCCTCGGCCTGGGCGCCCGCGTGGCGCAGGACAAGCTCGGCCTGCCCGTCGTGACCGTGCATGTCATGCCCCTGCTGGTGGAGAGCCGGCACGCCGCGCCGGTTCTGCCGGGCATCCCCCTCGCCCACCTGCTGCCGTCCCGCCTACGGCACTGGCTCGGCCGGGGCGCCGACCGCTACGTGATCGGCCCGGCCGCCCTGCCCCAACTCAACGCCCTGCGCGAGCGCCTCGATCTCGCGCCCGTGCGCCGCCTGCGGCACTGGTGGAACAGCCCGACGCGGATCCTCCTGATGTTTCCGGAGTGGTTCACCGCCCCCCAGGCGGATTGGCCGGCCCAGGCCGCGCAGGTCGGCTTTCCCCTGGTCGATCGTCTCGGCGATACCCCTTCCCTGAGCCCGGAGCTGAGCGAGTTCCTCGCGGCAGGGCCACCACCCCTGGTGTTCACCTACGGGTCGGCGATGCGTCACGGCCAAGCCTTCTTCCGGACGGCCTGCGCCCTGTGTCGGACCATGGGCCGCCGTGGCGTGATGCTGGCGCCGGAGTCCGGTCAGATGCCCACGGATCTGCCGGAGGGCGTCATCCATGTCCCCTACGCGCCCTTGAGCGTGCTGCTTCCGCGCGCCGCCGCCCTGATCCACCACGGCGGCATCGGCACCGTCGCCCAGGCCCTGGCCGCCGGCATCCCGCAGCTCGTGGTCCCGGTGGCGTTCGACCATTTCGACGAAGGCCAGCGCCTCCAGCGCCTCGGCGTCGGCGCCATGCTCGGCCGGCGTTGGTTCACCCCAGGCCGGGCCGCCCAAGCCCTCAACCGTCTTCTGGCCTCCGAGACCGTGGCGCAGGCCTGCGCCGAGACGCGCATGCGCATGACCCGGGAGGACGGCGTATCGGCCGCCTGCGACGAGATCGAGCGCCTGATCGCCCGCTGAGTCATACCAGTTCCGGTCGATCGCTTCGCGATGCGGATCTGGGCTTCGCTCAGGCGCCGCGCGGGCTGCCTGAGACTGTCTCCGTAAGGATCATCCGGAAAACAGTCTCACTCGTCCGTTCGCAAGGCCTGTCCGGAATCGATGGGCAGGCGGGTGCCCTTGAGTTCGTCGCCGGTGGGCAGGCTGCGCACGTCCCAGCCGCCGCCGAGTGCCCGGATGAGGGCCACGGCGGTGGTGAAGCGGTTGAGGCGGATCTGCAGGGCGTTGATCTCGTTGTTCAGGGCGATGGACTGGGCCGTCACCACCGTGGTGTAGTTCTGCGTGCCCGCCCGGTACTCGTTGAGGGTGATCTCGACACCGCGCCGGGCCGAGGCCACGGCCTCGTCCTGCGCCGCCTGCTGGCGGGCGAGGATGCGCACGCCCGAGAGCCCGTTCTCGACCTCCCCGAAGGCGGTGAGCACGGTCTGGCGGTAATTCGCCACCGCCGCGTCGTAGGCCGCGCGGGTGATGCGGAGCGCCGCCGCGCGGGCGCCGCCGTCGTAGAACACCTCCGTGCCGGCCGCAGCGACCGACCAGACCTGGTTGGCGGCCGAGAACACGCCGTTCGACGTCAGGCCCGAGACCCCGCCCGAGGCCGAGAGGGTGAGCGTGGGGTAGAACGCCGCCACGGCGACGCCGATGAGCTCGCTCTGGGCCTGCACGGTCCGCTCGGCCTGGGCGACATCGGGGCGGCGCTCCAGCAGGGCCGACGGAATGCCCACCGGCACGGCGGGCGGGCGCACGGCGAGCGGCGCGACGGGCAGGGACAGTTCGGCGGGCGGGCGCCCGACGAGGGTCGCCAGGGCGTGCTCGAAGATCGCCCGCTGCAGGCCGATGGCGATGGCCTGGGCCTGCGTCGTCTGCAACAGGGTCTGGGCGGTGATCACGTCGGACCGCGCGGCCACACCCGCCGCGTATTGGTTCTCGGTGATGGCGAGACTCTTCTTGAAGCCCGCGATGTTCTCGTCAAACACCCGCTGGAGCGAGTCCTGATATCTGAGGCTCAAATAGTTGTTCGCGACCTCGGACTGGATGGTGAGGCGCACCAGGGCCAGATCCGCCGCGCTCGCCTGGGCGGTGGCGACCTCGCTCTCGAGGTTGCGCCGGATGCGGCCGAACAGGTCGAGCTCCCAGCTCGCCTGCCCCTGGAGCGAGACGGTGGTGCGCTCCGAGCCCCCGACCCGCGAGCGGGTGATGTTCGGCGCGCCGATCACCGTGGGAAACAGGGCGGCGCGGGCCTGGGCGACGAAACCGCGCGCCTGCTCGTAGGCGGCGACCTGGGCGCGCAGGGATTGGTTGTCGACGTCGACGAGGCGGATCAGCCGGTCGAGGGCCGGATCCCGAAAAACCCGCCACCAGTCGCCGCGCTGGGCCCCGTCGTTGGGGGCGGCCGGGCGCCACCCCTTGCGGCTCGCGACATAGGCCGCACTGTCCTCGCGGGCCCCGCCCTCCTTGAAGGCAAGCGGCGTCTCGACGGAGGGACGGGAATAGTCGGGGCCGACCATGCAGCCGGAGACCGATGCCGCGAGGGCGACGAGGGCGACGAGATGCGACGGGCTCCCTCTCCTGGAAGGAGAGGGTTGGGGTGAGGTGTGGGACCTATTCGGAGAGTCCACACACCTCACCCTGTCCCTCTCCTTACAGGAGAGGGGACCCGCGCCACCTTCGGAATGCATCGGCCCGCTGTCGCATCGGAACGTGACGTCACTGCGCGCGCGACGATCCACCAAACTACCCACGCTCATTCGGCGGCGCCAGGAACCGCGCCAGGAACCGCGCCGGGAACCGCGTCGAGCGCAGGCCCGCGCCGGCGCAGGCGGTCGAGGTAGAGGTAGACGACGGGGGTGGTGTAGAGGGTCAGGATCTGGCTCACGATAAGGCCGCCGACGATGGCGATGCCGAGGGGGCGGCGCAGCTCCGAGCCCTCCCCACCCGCGAGGATGAGGGGGAGCGCGCCGAGCATGGCGGCCAGGGTTGTCATCATGATCGGGCGGAAGCGCAAGAGGCAGGCCTCGAAGATCGCGTCCCGGGGTTTCAGGCCGCGCGTCCGCTCCGCGTCGAGGGCGAAGTCGATCATCATGATGGCGTTCTTCTTCACGATGCCGATGAGCAGGAACACCGCGATGAGGGCGATGACCGTGAATTCGGTGCCCGAGACCAGGAGCGCCAGCAGGGCGCCGATGCCGGCCGACGGCAGGGTCGACAGGATGGTGAGCGGGTGGATGAAGCTCTCGTAGAGGATTCCCAGGATGGTGTAGACGGCGACCAGGGCGGCGAGGATCAGCAGGGGCTGGCGCGACGAGGATTCCTGGAAGCTCTTGGCGCCGCCGGCGAACTCGCCGTGGATGGTGGCGGGCAGGCGCAGGTCCGTCATGGTCTGCTCGATGATCCGGGTCGCGTCCGACAGGCTTTTTCCGGGGGCCAGGTTGAACGAGATCGTGGTGGCGACGAACAGGCCCTGGTGGCTCACCTGCACGGGGGCGTTGCCGGTCTCGATATGGGCGAAGGCCGAGAGCGGGATCATCGTCTCCTTGGCGGAGGAGACCGGGGCGCTCGACGAGGCGCCGCCCTTGCCGCCCGCGATGGCGTTGGCGGCGGCGTTGCGGGCCGAATCCCCCGCGAGGGCGGCGGCCGGGTCCGTCACGGCGGCGGTGCCGCTCGGGCCGGCATTGCCGGCCGGATTGGTGTTCACCGTTCCGCCCGTCGCCACGGTGCCGGCCACCGCATTGGTGGTGGCCGAGCCGCGCGCCTTGCCGCCGGACGTCGAGACGAACAGCGTCTTCAGGGTGTCGGGACTCTGGAGGTAGCGCGGGGCGATCTCCATGACGACGTGGTACTGGTTCAGCGGGTTGTAGATCGTCGAGACTTGGCGCTGGCCGAAGGCGTCGTAGAGGGTGTTGTCGATCTTGTCCGGCGTCAGGCCGTAGCGGAACGCGGTGGCCCGGTCGATGACGAGGCGGGTCTCGAGGCCGCCCTCCTGTTGGTCCGAGGACACGTCGACGAAGGTCGGGTCCTTCTGCAGGGCCTGGAGCAGCTTCGGGGCGGCGGCGTAGAGCTCCTCCGCCGTGTCGCCCTGGAGGGTGTACTGGTAGGTGGCGAAGCTCTGGCGCCCGCCCATGCGCAGGTCCTGGCGTGGGAACAGGTAGAGCCGTGCCCCCGCCACCTGCGAGAGCTTGGGCCGCAGGCGGGTCATCACCTTCTCGATGGGGTCGCGCTCGGCCTTGGGCTTCAGGCCGACGAAGACGTTGGCCGAGTTGGTGGCGCGCCCGCCGGTGAAGCCGACGACGCTGTCCACCGCCGGGTCGGCCTGCACGATGGCGGTCGCCTGTTCGAGCTTCTGCTTCATCGCCTGGAACGAGATGCGCTGGTCGGCCTGGATGCCGCCCATCATCTGGCCCGTGTCCTGTTCGGGAAAGAAGCCCTTCGGCACGATGACGTAGAGGTAGACGTTGAGGCCCACGGTGGCGACGAGGCTGAGCACCACGAGGCGGCGGTGGCGCAGGGCGATGCGCAAGGTGCGCTCGTAGGCGGCGAGCATGCCGTCGAACCCGGCCTCCAGGCCGCGCAGGAAGACATTCGGCCGGCGCGCCGGGTCGTGCGCCTCGGGCTTGAGGAGCAGCGCGCACATCATCGGCGTAGTGGTCAGCGACAGCACCAGCGAGATGAGGATCGCCAGCGACAGGGTGACGGCGAATTCCTGGAACAGGCGCCCGACGATGCCGCCCATGAGCAGGATCGGCAGGAACACCGCCACCAGGGACAGGCTCATGGAGATGACGGTGAAGCCGACCTCGCGGGCGCCCAAGAGGGAAGCCTCCACCCGCGCCTTGCCCTGCTCGATGTGGCGCTGGATGTTCTCCAGCACCACGATGGCGTCGTCGACGACGAAGCCCGTGGCGATGATGAGCGCCATGAGCGAGAGGATGTTGAGGCTGTAATCCAGCAGGTACATGGCCGAGAAGGTGCCGACGATGGAGATCGGCACGGCGACCGCCGGGATCAACGTCGCGCGACCCGAGCGCAGGAAGACGAAGACCACGAAGATCACCAGCACCACGGCGATGAGCAGGGTCTCCTCGGTCTCGGCGAGCGACGCCCGGATGGTGGCGCTGCGGTCGCCCGTCACCATGAGGTCGATGTCGCCGGGCAGCGCCGCCTGGACCTGGGGAATCGCCTTCTTCAGGCCGTTGATGGTGTCGACGACGTTGGAGCCGGGCTGCTTGTAGATGAACAGGATCACGCCCGGCTTGCCGTTGACGAGGCCGAGGTTGCGCTTGTCCTCCACGGAATCCACGACCTTGCCGACATCGGTCAGGCGCACGGCGGCGCCGTTGCGGTAGGCCACGACGATGTCGCGGTAATCGGCCGCCACCCGGCCCTGGTCGTTGGCGTAGAGCTGGTAGCGCCGGGTGTCGGTCTCGATGGCGCCCTTGGGCGAATTGGCGTTGGCCGAGGCCAGCGCCGCGCGGATGCCCTCGAGGCCGATGCCGTAGTTGAACAGGGCGGTGGGATCGAGCTCGACCCGCACCGCCGGCAGCGACGCGCCGCCGATGTCGACGTTGCCGACCCCGGGCAGCTGGGACATCTTCTGCTGCACCACCGTGGCGGCGGAATCGTAGAGCTGGCCCGGCGACAGGGTGTTCGAGGTCAGCGCCAGGATCAGGATCGGCGAATCGGCCGGGTTGAATTTGCGGTAGGTCGGGTTCTGGCGCAGCGCCGTCGGCAGGTCGGCCCGGGCCGCGTTGATGGCCGCCTGGACATCGCGGGCGGCCCCGTCGATGTTCCGGTTGAGGCCGAACAGCAGGATGATCCTGACCGAGCCGACGGAACTCGTGGACGTCATCTCGTTGACGTCCGCGATGGCGCCGAGGCGCCGTTCGAGGGGCGCGGCCACGGTGGTCGCCATGGTCTCGGGGCTGGCCCCCGGCATCGACGCCTGGACGAGGATCACGGGGAAATCCACCTGCGGCAGGGGCGCCACCGGCAGCTTCAGGAACGCGAACATCCCGGCGAGCAGCACGCCGAGGGTGAGCAGGATCGTGGCGACGGGCCGGCGGATGAACGGGGCGGAGACGTTCACGGCAGCGCCTCGACGGGGCCGGCGCCGCCTTCGCGGCGGCCGGTGAGGCGGCGTTCCAGGCGGTCGAACGCGAGGTAGATCACCGGCGTGGTGAACAGGGTCAGGACCTGGGAGACGATGAGGCCGCCCGCGATGACGATGCCGAGGGGCTGGCGCAGTTCGGCGCCCACCCCCGTGCCGACGATGAGCGGTACCGCCGCGAACAGGGCAGCCAGGGTCGTCATCAGGATCGGCCGGAAGCGCAGGAGGCAGGCCTCGTAGATGGCGTCGCGGGGGCTCATCCCGTCCTCGCGCTCGGCCTGGAGCGCGAAGTCGATCATCATGATGGCGTTCTTCTTCACGATGCCGATGAGGAGCACGATGCCGATGACCGCGATGATGTCGAGCGACAGCCCGAACAGCATCAACCCCAGGAGCGCCCCGATGCCGGCGGAGGGCAGCGTCGACAGAATCGTGATCGGGTGGATGAAGCTCTCGTAGAGCACGCCGAGCACGATGTAGACGGTGACGATGGCGGCGATCACCAGGAACAGCTGGTTCGACAGGGCCGACTGGAACGCGAAGACCGAGCCCTGCGGCACCACGCGAAAACTCGGCGGCAGGTCGATGGCCTTGCCCGCCGCCTCCACCGCCGCCACGGCGTCGCCCAAAGCCGCGCCGGGCGCGAGATTGAACGACACGGTGGTGGCCGGGAACTGGCCGAGATGGGAGATGAGCAGCGGCGCCCGCCGCTCGCTCACCCGGGCGACCGCCGAGAGCGGGACCTGCCCCGAGGCCACCGTGGAGGACGGCAGGAAGATGTGGTCCAGGCTCTCGATGGTCCTGTGCAGGGCCGGGTCGGCTTCGAGGATCACCCGGTACTGGTTCGACTGGGTGAAGATCGTCGAGATGATGCGCTGGCCGAAGGCGTCGTAGAGGGCGTTGTCGACGGTGGCCGGGGTGATGCCGTAGCGCCCCGCCGTCGCCCGGTCGATGGTGATGTAGGCGGCGAGACCGCTGGCCTGGAGGTCGCTCGCGACATCCATGAGCAGGGGCGACGTCTGGAGCTGGCGCACGAAGCGCGGCACCCAGGTCTCGAACTCCGTGAGGTTCGGGTTCTCGAGGATCACCTGATACTGCGTCGCGCTCACCGCCGTGTCGATGGTGAGGTCCTGCACCGATTGCAGGTAGAGCCGGATGCCGGCGACCCCCGTGGTCGCGGCCTTGATCCGTTCGATGACCTGGCTCGCCGTGGATGTCCGCGCGGCGTGGGCCTTGAGGTTGATGAGGAACCGGCCCGAATTCAGGGTGACGTTCTGACCGTCGACGCCGATGAACGACGACAGGCTGGCCACGTCCGGGTCCTGCAGGATGAGGGCGGCCAGCTTCTGCTGGCGCTCGGCCATGGCGGCGTACGAGACGGTCTGGTCGGCCTGGGTGATGCCCTGGACGACGCCCGTGTCCTGCACGGGGAAGAACCCCTTGGGGATCACCACGAACAGGTAGGCGGTGAGCGCCACCGTCGCGAGGGTCACCACCAGGGTCAGGCCCTGATGGCGCAGGACCACGCGCAGCATCCGGCCGTAGCCGGCGATGATGCCGTCCATGGACCGGCGGGCCGCGCGGGCGACGAACCCCTCGCGGCGCTCGGCGTGCCCGGCCGGCACGGGCTTCAGGAGGCGCGCGCACAGCATCGGCACAAGGGTGAGCGAGACCACGGCCGAGATCACGATGGTGGCCGCGAGCGTGATGGCGAATTCGTGGAACAGGCGCCCGACGACGTCGCCCATGAACAGCAGTGGGATGAGGACCGCGATGAGCGAGACGGTGAGCGAGATGATGGTGAAGCCGATCTCGCGGCTGCCCTTCAGCGCCGCCTCCAGGGGCGAATCCCCCTCCTCGACGTGGCGGGCGATGTTCTCGATGACCACGATGGCGTCGTCGACCACGAAGCCCGTCGCGATGGTGAGCGCCATCAGCGACAGGTTGTCGAGGGAGAACCCGTACAGGTCCATGATGGCGAGCGACCCGATCAGCGACAGCGGCACCGACAGGCTCGGGATCAGGGTGGCGGAGACGCTGCGCAGGAACAGGAAGATCACCAGCACCACGAGGCCGATGGCGAGCGCCAGTTCCACCTGCACGTCGTGGACGGAAGCGCGGATCGTCACCGTGCGGTCGGTGAGCACGCCGACGGAGATCGCCGCCGGCAGGGTCGCCCGGAGCTGGGGCAGGAGCTTCTGGATCTTGTCGACGGTGCTGATGACGTTGGCGCCGGGCTGGCGCTGGATGTTGAGGATGACGGCCGGGGTCTCGTCGGCCCAGGCGCCGAGCTTGGTGTTCTCGGGGCCCGAGACCACGTCGGCCACGTCCGAGAGCCGCACCGGGGCGCCGTTCTTGTAGGCGATGATGGCGCTGTCGTAGGCCTTCGGGTCGCGGATCTGGTCGTTGGCGTTGATGGCGTAGGACTGCGTCGGCCCGTCGATGGTGCCCTTCGGTGTGTTGACGTTGAGGTTGGTGATGGTGGTGCGCAGGTCGTCGATGTTGAGGCCGTATGCGGCCAAGGCGCGTGCGTTGAACCGCACCCGGATCGCCGGGCGCTGGCCGCCGCCGGTGCTCACGAGGCCGACGCCCGCCACCTGGGAGATCTTCTGGGCGAGGCGCGTCTCGGCCAGATCGCGCACCTCCGTGAGCGGCATGGTCTTCGAGGTCAGCGCGAGCGTCAGGATCGGCGCGTCGGCGGGGTTCACCTTGGCGTAGATCGGCGGGGCCGGGAGATCCGCCGGCAGCAGGTTGCCGGCGGCGTTGATGGCGGCCTGGACCTGCTGCTCGGCGATGTCGAGGGGCAGGTCCAGGCTGAACTGCAGGGTGACGACGGAAGCGCCCGCCGAACTCTGCGACGTCATCTGGTTGAGGTTGGCGAGCTGGCCGAACTGCCGCTCCAGCGGCGCGGTGACCGCCGAGGTCATCACCTCGGGGCTGGCGCCGGGATAGAACGTCTGGATCTGGATCGTCGGGTAATCCACCGACGGCAGGGCCGAGACCGGCAGGTTCAGGTACGACACCATCCCGACCATCAGGATCGCCAGCATGAACAGCGTGGTGGCGACGGGCCGCAGTATGAACAGGCGGGACGGGTTCATGGGGCGAGCCCCACGCCGTCGAGGGAGCCGCCGACGGAACTCCCTCTCCTGGAAGGAGAGGGCTGGGGTGAGGTGTGTGACTTATCCGGAGCGTTCGCACATCGCACTCTGTCCCTCTCCTTCCAGGAGAGGGACAGAGTGCTGGCGGCGAACGCCGGAGTTAACGGCGAAGGTCCGCACCGGCCGAGAGGTGGCGAGCGGCCGGGCAACCTCATTGCGCGGCCGGGCGCTGGCGGCGGCGTTCGCGCGTCTGGCCCTCGGGGGCGACGGCATCGGCCTTCGCGGCCTCCGCCTTGGCGTCCTCGGGCTTGGCGTCCTCGGGCTGCGGACCGGCGGCACCGGGCGGACGGGTGCCGTCGTCGGTGATCCGCACGCTCGCGCCATCGCGAAGCCGGTCGGTGCCGTCGACCACGACCCGGTCGCCGACGCCGAGGCCGGCCTTCACCACCGTGCGGGCGCCGTCGGCCTCGCCCAGGGTGATGGGGCGGACCACGACCTTGTCGTCGCCCTGCAGGAGGTAGACGTAGGTGCCGGGCGTGCCGCGCAGGATCGCGGCGGTGGGGACGATGGGGGCGTTCCGCACGGTGTCGACGGTCAACTTGGCGTTGACGAACTGGTTCGGGAACAGGGCGTCGTCGGTGTTGTCGAACAGGGCGCGCAGCCGCACCGTGCCGGTGGTGGTGTCGATCTGGTTGTCCACGGTGTCGAGGGTGCCGGTGGCGAGCACGGTGGTGTCGCCGCGATCGTAGGCCGAGACCGTGAGCCTGTCGCCCGTGCGCACCCGGCGCATCACCTGGGCGACGTCGTCCTCGGGCAGGGTGAACACCACCGAGATCGGGTTGAGCTGGGTCACCACCACGAGACTGGTCGAGGCGGCGGTGATGTAGTTGCCCTGATCGACCTGGCGCAGGCCGACGCGGCCCGCCACGGGCGAGACGATGCGCGTGTAGGTGATGTTGAGCTTCTGCTGGTCCACCAGCGCCTGGTCGGCCGCCACCGTGCCCTCGTTCTGCTTGACCAGGGCGCCTTGCGTGTCGACGTTCTGCTTCGAGATCGAATCCTGCTGGGCGAGGCGCTGGAAGCGGGCGAGGTCGAGCTTCGAGTTCTCCAGCAGGGCCTGATCGCGCATGAGCTGGCCCTGGTACTGGGCGAGCTGGGCTTCGTAGATCCGCGAATCGATCTGGGCGAGGAAATCGCCCTTCTTCACCATCTGGCCCTCGCGGAAGCCGACCTCCATGAGGTAGCCGCTGATCTGCGAGCGCACGGTGACGTTGGCGAGGGGCGTCACCGTGCCGAGGCCGCCGAGCACGATGGGCACGTCGCCGGCCGCGATGGTGGCGATGCCGACCGCCTGGGCCGGCTCGCCATGGCGCCCGGCGCCCCGGCCGCCCTTGCCGCGCGGTCCGGCGGTCTCCGTCGGGCCCTCGGGCTTTGGCGCGAGGTAGTGCCGGTAGCCGTAATACCCGCCGCCCGCGAGGATCAGCAGCAGGACGAACCACAGCCAGCCGCGCCCGCCCCGCGTCGGCGCGGCGCGGGTCTCAGACGGAGGCGCGTAGTCCCGCGCGGTCTCGGTGCGGATCGGCGAATTCTCGTTCATGGCGTCACGGCATCGGCGGGCGAGGCGCCCTCGCGGACAGACTGGAGTGGATCTAAGCACGCGTCGCCCGGTCCGACAGAACGGGGCAACGTCGCACCCGGGCGGGGGCGGCGATCGACCTCGGCTCCAGAGGCTTCGGTTCCACGGCGGCGCAGCATGGTGCCCCTTCTGGCCGCCCAATACGACGCCAGTACGGCGTCCGCGTTTCCCCCGTGTTGCTGTCCGTCGCCCCTGTGGATCACGGCCGGTTCGCGGGGTCGTAGGCCCGCACCACCGCACGGTACTCCTCGTCCACCGGCGTCACCGGGACGAGGTGGCGAAGGCCCGCGCCCAGGAGGGCGGTGGCGAGGGCGAGGAGAAGACAAGTCCGGACGCGCATGGCCTCCCATTCCTGCCACAGGCGCAGGGACCGGACACGGAAAAACCGCAGGACACGAAAAAAGGCCGTCGCTGGGGGCGCCGGCCTTTCTCGGGAAGTACAAACTCGGGAAGTCCGAGCTTGGGAAGTTCAAGTTCGGGACGTTCGACCTGATCGGGAAGAACGATCCACTCGGGCAGAAAAGCCCGGGCGGACCCGCGTCTCTGAAGAAAGCTTCGTGGACCGGAGCGACAGCCGCCTTCCCGAAACGAGGGGGCGAAGTCCCGTGAGAGCCGCCGTCGCTCCGGCCATGTCCGGAACCTACGTCACAGGTGATGAATGTCAACAATCGTCAGCCGTGAGCGCCCCTCCAGCGCCCCCGGACGTGCGGAACCGCACATTTCACCCCGCGTGGGCGCCGTGCTACGCATCCGGCCTCCCGACGCCCGGGCGTCGTCGCACCCTCGCCTGCCGAACCGTATGAATCCCGTCTTCGCGAACCTGCCCACGACCGTCTTCGCCGTGATGTCCGGCCTCGCCCGCGAATGTGGGGCGATCAACCTCGGCCAGGGCTTTCCCGACGATCCCGGCCCCGAGGACGTGCGCCGCCAGGCGGCCGAGGCGGTGATCGCGGGCGACAACCAGTATCCGCCGATGATGGGCCTGCCGGAGCTGCGCGCCGCCATCGCGACGCATTACCGGCACCATCAGGACCTCGACCTCGACCCGCAGACGGAGGTGATGGTGACCTCCGGCGCCACCGAGGCCCTGGCCGCCGCCCTGCTTTCCCTCATCGCACCCGGCGACGAGGTGGTGCTGTTCGCCCCCCTGTACGACGCCTACCTGCCCATGGTGCGCCAGGCCGGCGGCGTGCCGCGCATCGTCAACCTCAAGCCTCCGCATTTCCGGCTGGAGGAAGAGGCCCTGGCGGCGGTCTTCTCCGACCGGACGAAGCTCGTGGTGCTGAACAACCCCCTCAACCCCAGCGCCACGGTGTTCTCCTGCGAAAACCTCGCGCTCCTGGCGGGGTTCTGCACGCGCCACGACGTGATCGCGGTCTGCGACGAGGTGTGGGAGCACATCGTGTTCGACGGCGCGGCGCACGCCCCGCTCATGGCGCAGCCCGGCATGCGCGACCGCACGGTGAAGATCGGCTCGGCCGGCAAGATCTTCGGGCTCACGGGCTGGAAGGTCGGCTTCGTCATGGCCGCACCGCCGCTCCTGCGGGTGGTGGCGGGGGCGCACCAGTTCCTCACCTTCACCACCCCGCCCTGCCTGCAGGTGGCGGTGGCCTACGGCTTGGGCAAATCCGACGACTATTTCACCCGGATGCGCGAACGCTTCGCCCGCTCGCGGGACCGCCTCGGCGCCGGGCTGACGGAGCGCGGCTTCACCGTGCTGCCCTCGGCCGGCACCTACTTCCTCAACGTCGACATCGCGCCGCTCGGCTTCACCGACGACGTGGCGTTCTGCGAGGATCTGGTGCGCACCCACGGCGTCGCGGCGATTCCCGTGAGCGCGTTCTACGATGCCGACCCGGTGCGCCACATCGTGCGCCTGTGCTTCGCCAAGTCCGACGCGACCCTCGACGCCGCCCTCGACCGCCTCGGGCAGGTGTCCCGGAGGGCCGCCTGATGGGGCCGGTGCTTGCGGGGGCGCGCGGCCGGGGCCACATCCCGGGTCATGAGCACACCGCGCATTCCCGGCCGCCCGACCACGGACTTTTCCCGAGAGGCCGGTGCGGCGACACCGTTCCGGCCGCAGGCCGACGACCGCGAGGCGACGCTCCTGCGCCTCGAGGCGCTGGCGCACCTCATGGATTCGGCCTTCCTGATTCCGGGGATCAACCGCCGGGTCGGCCTCGACGCCATCGTGGGCCTCGTGCCGATCATCGGCGATGTCGCCGGCATGGTCATCGCCTCCTACGTGGTCAACGAGGCGCGCCGGCTCGGGGCGCCGCGCTGGCTCGTCGCCCGGATGATGGCGAACGTGGTGTTCGACGGGGCGCTCGGCATCGTCCCGCTGGCCGGCGACCTGTTCGATGCGGCCTTCAAGGCAAACCGCCGCAACGTCGCCCTGCTGCGCCGCCACCTCGAGAAGACCGGCGGCCTGCGCCCCAACGAGATCGAGGGGACGGCGGTGCGAATCGACGGCTGAGCGCTTTGCACACCGGGGATCACCGATGAATCAGGTCGCCGTTCCCCGGATGGCCGTGCCCGCCGCCCTCCCCCGCACGGGCTGGCTCTCACCCCTGTCGCGGCGGCGGCTCGCCAATTTCCGCCGCAACCGCCTCGGTTTCTGGTCGTTCGTGATCTTCGCGGCCCTGTTCGGCACCAGCCTGTTCGCGGAGTTCATCGCCAACGACCGGCCCCTCGTCGTGTCCTACAAGGGCGAGATCCTGTTTCCCGTCCTCATCGACTACCCGGACGAGAAGTTCGGCGGGTTCTATGCCCGGCCGAACTACCGCTCGGCCGAGACCCGGAAGGAGATCGCCGACAACGGCTGGGCGATCTGGCCGCCGATCCCGTATGCCTACGACACCATCATCGACGGGCTGCCGACCCCCTCGCCCTCGCCGCCGACCTGGATGCTGACGGAGCAGCAGTGCCAGTCCGTCGGCAAGCCGTGTGCGGCGCTCGAAAAGCACTGGCTCGGCACCGACAACACCACCCGCGACGTGCTGGCCCGGATCATCTACGGCTTTCGCATCTCGGTGCTGTTCGGGCTCATCCTGGCGCTGATCTCGTCGGTGATCGGCGTGATCGCCGGCGCCGTGCAGGGCTATTTCGGCGGCTGGGTCGATCTCGCCCTGCAGCGCTTCATCGAGGTGTGGAGCGGCATCCCGACCCTCTACCTCATCATCATCATCTCGGCCTTCATCGAGCCCGGCTTCTTCGTGCTGCTCGGCATTCTGCTGCTGTTCTCGTGGGTGTCCCTGGTGGGCGTGGTGCGGGCCGAGTTCCTGCGGGCGCGCAACTTCGAGTACGTGCGCGCCGCCCGCGCCCTCGGGCTGTCGAACATCCGCATCATGAGCCGGCACCTGCTGCCCAACGCCATGGTGGCGACCCTGACCTTCCTGCCGTTCATCCTCAACGGCTCCATCGGCACCCTGACCTCCCTCGACTTCCTCGGCTTCGGCCTGCCCCCGGGCTCGGCGTCGCTCGGCGAGCTGCTGGCGCAGGGCAAGGACAACATCCAGGCGCCATGGCTCGGGCTCACGGGCTTCCTTGTGGTGGCGGTGATGCTGAGTCTTCTCGTCTTCGCCGGCGAGGCCGTGCGCGACGCCTTCGATCCCCGCAAGTCCTTCGCCTGACAAATCCTTCGTCCGACAAATCCCTCGCCTGACAAGTCCTTCGCCTGACAAGTCCTTCGCCTGATCCGGCCGCCGCGCCATCGGGGACACCGAGGGCGGTCCCCACGCGCCCGCCGGGGTTCGGGGTCCAAGTTCGATTCGGCATCCGGAACGGATCGACCCGGGCCGGCAGGAGCTCATCTTGGGCCGGACAATCATTTTATAAGTTTTTTGCGTCATCCTGACTGTCCTACACGCGAGTGCCGGTCTCGATCGCATGTTCCTGAGCACCCCATCGGACGTCTGGTCCGCGCAAGATCGGGACGTCGATCGGATGCCCGCCGCCCAGGCGTCCGCCGGTCTTCCGGCCGAAGCCGGCCTCACGCGGATCACGGCCCTCGCAGCCGGCTGCCTCGGCACGCCGCTCGCCTGGATCACCCTCGGGACGGGCCCGGCGGCATCGATCCGGGGCGGCTTCGGATTCGCCGGATCGGACGCACCGGACGCGACGGGCTTCCAGGCCGCGACGCCCCTGCTCGGCGCCGGGGGGCGTCGGCTCGGCGAGCTTCGCGTCGGGGCCCCGGGCGCCCGCCCAGCCTTCGACGCGGCGGAGATGGGCCGGCTCGCGGATTTCGCCGCCCTCGCCGCCGACCACCTCGAACGCGAGGGCGGGGCGTGCGCGGACGGTATCGCACGGGGCTTCGCCGAGGCGGCGGCCTTCGCCTTCCTGGCGGTGGACGTCGGCGGCACCATCACCTTCGTCAACCGCGCCGCCGAGACCCTGTTCGGCTACGCGCCCGGCACGATGACGGGGCAGGACGTCGAGATCATCATCCCGCCGTCGTTCCGGGCACGGCACGGCGAGCGCTTCGCCGGGTTCGTGGTCGGTGCGACCTCGAAGCTCGTCGGCCGGACCATCGAACTCGTTGCC
The DNA here is from genome assembly GCF_001422775.1 of Methylobacterium sp. Leaf87. Taxonomy (NCBI): domain Bacteria; kingdom Pseudomonadati; phylum Pseudomonadota; class Alphaproteobacteria; order Hyphomicrobiales; family Methylobacteriaceae; genus Methylobacterium; species Methylobacterium sp. Leaf87. The sequence goes on from NZ_LMMI01000001.1 coordinate 316,019, forward strand.
CAGCACCGGGACGGCACCACCTTTCCCATCGAGTTCTCCATGTCCGCCTGGACCACGGACGGGCGGATCGGGATCGGCGCGATGATGCGCGACATCAGCGCGTGGCGCGCCCGCGACGACCAACTCGTCCACATGGCCCACCACGACAGCCTGACGGGGCTCGCCAACCGGGCGCAGTTCGACGAACGCCTTAGGGCCGCCCTCGAGCAGGGGCCGGCGACGGTTCTGCTGCTCGACCTCGACGGATTCAAGGAGGTGAACGACAGCCTCGGCCACGCCACCGGCGACACCCTGCTGAAGGCCGTGGCCGTGCGGCTTCCGCTCTGCGTCGCGCCGGACGTGACCGTGGCGCGGCTGGGCGGCGACGAATTCGCGATCCTGCTGGCGCCGTGCGGCGACCCGATCCCGGCGGCCGCCACCGCCACGCGAATCCTCGACACCTTCCAGGCGACGTTTCAGCTCTCCGGCCACACCTTCCACGTCGGCCTCAGCCTCGGCATCGCCGTCGGCGGCCGGGGCACGGACGCCGCGGCCCTCATCGCCGATGCGGACCTCGCTCTCTACCAGGCCAAGCGCGACGGGCGGCGCTGCTACCGCCTGTTCGAGCCGGCCATGCGCAGCGCGGTGATCGCCCGCCGGACCCTGCACGACGAGCTGAGCCACGCCCTGGAGGCCGGTGAACTCGTGCTGCACTACCAGCCCCAGGTCGCCTTCGACACGGGGCGGGTGGTGGGCGCCGAGGCCCTGCTGCGCTGGCGCCATCCGTCCCGCGGGCTGCTGCTGCCGGGCGTGTTCCTGCCCGCCCTCGAAGCCCACCCGATGGCGGCCGCCATCGGACGCTGGATCGTCGAGGAGGCCTGCCGGCAGGCGGCGCAGTGGCGGGCGGCGGGGCTCCCGCCGCTGCGGGTCGCCGTCAACCTGTTCACCGCCCAACTGCGGGCCGGAACCCTGGCGGAGGACGTGATGCGGTCGCTCACCCGCTACCGGTTGCCGCCCGCCGCCCTCGAACTCGAGGTCACCGAGCGCATCGCCCTCCAGGCCGACGACGCGATCCTGGAGCCGATCCGGGCGCTGCACGCCCACGGGGTCGCGGTGGCGTTCGACGATTTCGGCACGGGCTACGCCTCGCTCTCCTCCCTCAAGCGCTTCCCCCTCACCCGCCTGAAGATCGACCGCAGCTTCGTGCGCGACGTGCTCACCGACCGGCACGACGCCGAGATCATCCGCGTCGTCCTCGGCATGGCCGAGAACTTCGGCCTGGAGGTCATCGCCGAAGGCATCGAGGGCGCCGACCAGGAAGCGGTCCTGCGCGGCATGGGCTGCCACGAGGGCCAGGGCTACCTCTACGGCAAGGCCATGAGCCCCACCGCCCTCGCGGCGATGATCCGGTCCCGCGAGGGCATGACGGACGAAACCGAGGTGGCGTGAGACGGCCCGCTCGACGATGGCGGATAACCGGCCGGGCCGGCCGGATCACAGGGGCCGGGTGCCGCCGGCGAGCAGCCAGCCCCGTGCGCGCTGGATCAGGGCGGGGCGAACGCGGGCGACGTCGTCGCCGTCGAGGAGCGGTGAGGTCGACAGGGCGGTAAGGTAGGCCGCCTCGTCGGCTTCGCACGCGCGCAGGGAGGCGTCCGCCGCGCGGATGCGGGCGGTGCGGGCCGTCTCGATGGCGAAGGTGCGGTGGAGGCAGCCGCGCCAAGTGGCATGCCGGTCGGCCGCGTCGCCGGCCCGGGCCCCGCCGGGAACGCCGATCGACACCGCGAGGAGGAGCGCGCACACCGCGCCGGCCCGGGTCGTCATGGGCAGATCGTCATCGGCGGGTCGTCATGGAAAGGTCTCCGGATGGAGACAGCGTCGCGCAAGGTGTTTAACGGGCCCTGACGATCGCCGCGCGCGAACCGTGCCGTTCCGGGACGGCGCCGCGCGGCGCCGGATCGGCAACCCCGCGCAAAGGACCCCCCATGGCCTGGATCACCCTCGTTGCCGCCGGCCTCCTTGAAGTGACCTGGGCCTACGCGATGAAGCTGTCGCACGGGTTCACCCGGCCGTGGCCGACTGCGATCATGGCGGTCACCATGGTGGGCAGCGTCGCCCTCCTCGCCGTGTCGATGCGGACCCTGCCCCTCGGCACCGCCTACACGATCTGGACCGGCATCGGCGCCGTCGGGGCCTTCGTCCTCGGCATCGCGGTGCTGGGCGAGGAGGCGAGCCCCGCCCGCATCGTCGCGGCCCTGCTCATCGTTTCGGGCCTCGTGACCATGAAGCTCGCCAGCCCGCAGTGAGGTCCGGGTCGGATCAGCGGTTGGCGGTGGTGACCGGCGAGGTGGCCCGGCCGAGGGAGACCCAGGCCTGGGTGTCCTGGCTCTCGCGCTTGATGAAGGTGTAGCCGGTCTGGCGCCAGGACTGGACCGCGTTGGTCTTGTTGTCGAGGATGAAGTCGCCCCGGTCGGTGATCAGGGTGAGCACCGCGTGGCCCTCGCCCTTCTCGTCGATGACCACGGTCATCCGCATGGCCCGGCGCGGCAGGCCGGGCCCGAGCCGTCCTCCGCCAGATCCCAGCGGTCTGCGACGTGGAGGTGGTCCATGTCGGTGACGGCCCGGATGGCCTTGTTCACCCGGCGGTTGACGGACACGATGGTGTTCCAGGTCGCCGCGTCGAGCGCGATGGTGGCGGGCTCCGTGCGGTCGACGGCGCACTCGGCGGCGTAGCTCTCGCAGAAGGCGACCCAGGCGGCGATGGGCTTGGCGGCGGGGCCGCTGGCGATGACGCTCGGGGTGGCGGGCAGGGAGGCGAAGGTCTGGGCCGGGGCGGCCACGGGGGCGGCGAGAAGACCACCGAGAAGACCGGCCAGAAGCGCGGCACGGCCGAGGCTGCTGCCCGTAACCGCTTCCAGGCACTTCGAAATCGCGATCCGCATGGCCGGCCCGTTCCCGTTAATCTTCTGTTAACGAAAGGTCTCACGGCGGCCCGAGCGCGGCAATCGCCGGGTTAATAAAGGGTTAACGGTGTGGATAGTTGCACCGCAGGCGAAAGAAGCCTGACCGTACCGGCCTCCGTCCGAACGAAAAAACGCCCCGACGGGGTGACCGGCGGGGCGCTTGGGAGCGGTGGTTGTGAGGGGCGGGTCAGGCCTGCGGCAGGTCCGGGGTGATGCCGAGGTTGGCCATGCCCTCAGCGAGGAGATCGGCGGCGTTGGGGGTGCCGAGGAGTTCGCGGGCGGCGCCCTCGCCGACGGATTCGCGCTCGCGGGCGAAGCGCACGGCGTCGCCCCATTCCTCGGCCTCCATGTCGCCGCGCCCGACATAGACCAGGGCGAGGAGGTCGGCGCGCTCGTCGTCGTTGAGCGCCCCGATCATCGACCGGACCTCCTCCTCGGTGGCGTCGTCGGTGCCCGAGGTGAGGATGTCGGTGGCGCCGTCGTCGATGGCGTTGGAGCCGGAATCCGGGTCCGTCGGGCCCTCCTTCACCTCGACGGCGCGCAGGCGCAGGATGATCTCGGTGACGGTGTCGACGGCGATGTCCATGGGCGTGTTCCAGACTCGTGGGCCGCCGGGGGCGGCGGCCTCAAGCAGGCACAACCCACGAGGTCCGCAAGGGTTCGCGGGCGGGCGTCGGGGCCCGCCCTCAGGCGGTCCCATCCACGAAGGCGCGCATGAGCAGGTGCGCGATGGCCATGGGCGGCGGCACGGTGAGGCCTTCCGGGTGCGTCCCCGCGATCATCGCCGACATGTCGTCCCGGGTGAGCCAGCGGGCGTCGGTGAGCTCGACGGGATCGAGGGTGATCGCCTCGTCGAGGGCCTCGGCGACGCAGCCGATCATCAGGGAGGCGGGGAACGGCCACGGCTGGGACGCGTGGTACGTCACCGCGCCGACGCGAATCCCGACTTCCTCGAAGGTCTCGCGCCGCACGGCCGCCTCGATGGTCTCGCCGGGCTCCAGAAAGCCCGCGAGGCAGGAATACATCGCCTCCTTGAACCGGGGCGAGCGGCCGAGCAGGCAGCGATCCCCCCGCGTGATCAGCATGATCACCACCGGGTCCGTGCGCGGGAAGTGGTGGGTGTCGCAAGACCCGCAATCGCGCCGGTAGCCGCCGGCGGCGAGCTCGGTCCGGGCACCGCAATTGGCGCAGAATCGGTTCCGCGCGTGCCAGGCCAGAAGCGATTTCGCCGTGGCGACGAGCCCGAGTTCATGAGGCGCGACGGATCCCTCGGCGGCGAAGCTGCGCAGATCGTTCGTGGCGAGATCGGGTTCGGCGTCGAACGCCTCCGCGCGCTCCGGCGCCAGGGCGGCGGCGAAGACCGGCGCCCCGTCGAGGCGGCCGAGGAACAAAGTCGGGCCGGGCGCGGCGATGCGCTCCGGATCGAGCAGGGCGGAGCCGTTCGCGAGCACGATCCGCTCGCCCGCCATGGCGACGAGGCGGGCGCCGGGCGCGGCCAGGAGCGGCACGGCGGCGTCGCTCTCGGCCGAATGGCGCACGAGGCGGTTGTGGACGTAGCCGAGACCGGCGAGGGGGTCCGTCACCCTCAGGCCGCCGCGAACAGGGCGCCGATGCGCTCGATCATCTGGGCGCGGGCATGGTGCGGATAGGGCCGGGCCTCGCCCACCCCCCAGACCGGGCGCGGCCAGGCCGGGTCGGACAGGAAGCGCCCGATGACGTGGACGTGGAGCTGGGGCACGACGTTGCCGAGTGCGGCGACGTTGACCTTGTCGGGCTTGGCGAGCGCCAGCATCACGCCCGTCGCCAGACGCATCTCGTCCATGAGGGCGTGCGCGTCGTCCGCGCCGAGATCGGTGATCTCGCTTGCGTCGGGGCGGCGCGGCACGAGGATCAGCCACGGGAAACGGGCATCGTCCATCAGCAGCACGCGGCACAGGGCGAGGTCGCCGGCATGGACCGTGTCGGCGGCGAGACGCGGGTCGAGGGTGAAATCGGTCATGGGGGAGCGATGTAGGGCGAAGCGCGCCCGGAAGCGAGGCGCTCGGCCCCCCCGCTCCTACCGCCGGGGCGCGATGATGGCCGGTCCCGCGCTCGGCTCCGGGCGGAACAGCTCGTTGCGTTGAATCTGCATCCGGTTCTGGCTGTTGTCGAATTGCTGCTGGTTCTGGATCCCTCGGATCTGGCTCTGGGTCGAGAGCCGCTCGTTCATGTTGTTGAGGGTGTTGGGATTGCCCGAGGATTGGGCCAGGGCCGGTCCGGCGCCCGCCGCCAGGAGGGCGAGGGCCGCCAGGGTGCGGGTGGTCGTGATTCGGGGTGACGCGGTCATGGCGAAGCCTCCCTGTGGGGCGATGGGGTTCTGCCGAGACGACGCGCGGGGCGAAAGCCGGGTTCCCCCACGGGCGCTTTGCCGCCCGCCCTCGACGCCGTTCGCGTTTTGGTCCAGGGATGCGGCATGAATCAACACCCCGACACGGCGGGGGCCTCGCGGCCGGTGCCCGCTTCCGACGCGCCCACCTCCATCGCCGCCCGCGCCATGGCCTCCCTCAGGCCGCAGGGCTCGCCCTACCTGGAGGGCCTGAACGACGAGCAGCGCCGCGCCGTCGAGGCGACGGACGGCCCCGTCCTCGTGCTCGCCGGGGCCGGCACGGGCAAGACCCGGGTGCTCACCACCCGCATCGCCCACCTCATCGCGACGGCCAAGGCGCGCCCCTTCGACATCCTGTCGGTGACCTTCACCAACAAGGCGGCGCGCGAGATGAAGCACCGCATCGGCGCGCTCATCGGCCCGGCGGGCGAGGGCATGCCGTGGCTCGGCACCTTCCACTCCATCGGCACCAAGATTTTACGACGCCACGCCGAACTCGTCGGCCTGCGCTCGGACTTCACGATCCTGGGCATGGACGACCAGCTGCGGCTGATGAAGCAGGTGATCGTCGATCAGAACATCGACGAGAAGCGCTGGCCCGCCCGCGCCCTCGCCTCGGCCATCGACGGCTGGAAGAACCGCGGCCTCCTGCCCGAGCAGGTGCCGCCGGGCGAGGCGGGCGCGTTCGCCTTCGGCAAGGGCGGCGCGCTCTACACCGCCTACCAGGCCCGCCTGCTGACCCTCAACGCCGCCGATTTCGGCGACCTCCTGCTGCTCTGCCTCAAGCTGTGGCGCGAGAACACGGACGTGCTGGAGAACTACCAGCAACGCTTCCGCTACATTCTGGTGGACGAGTACCAGGACACCAACGTCGCCCAGTACCTGTGGCTGCGCCTGCTGGCGCAGGGCCACCGCAACGTGGCCTGCGTCGGCGACGACGACCAGTCGATCTACGGCTGGCGCGGCGCCGAGGTCGACAACATCCTGCGGTTCGAGCACGACTTTCCGGGTGCCACCGTGGTACGCCTGGAGCGCAACTACCGCTCGACCGGCCACATCCTCGCCGCCGCGTCCGGGCTCATCGCCAAGAACGAGGGGCGCCTCGGCAAGACCCTGCGCACGGAGGACGTGCCGGGCGAGAAGGTGACGGTGGCGGGCGCCTGGGATTCGGAAGAGGAGGCCCGCCAGCTCTCCGAGGCCATCGAATCGCTCCAGGCCAAGCAGCACCCCCTCTCCGAGATCGCCGTGCTGGTGCGGATCTCGGCGCAGATGCGCGAGATCGAGGACCGCTTCGTCCAGTTGGGGCTCCCCTACCGGGTCGTCGGCGGCCCGCGCTTCTACGAGCGCGCCGAGATCCGCGATGCGCTCGCGTATCTCCGCGTGACCCAGAATCCGTCCGACGACCTCGCCTTCGAGCGGATCTTCAACACCCCGAAGCGGGGCTTGGGCGACGCGACCCTGCAGATCCTGCACGGGTATTCGCGGTCCCAGGGCGTGCCCCTGCTGCAGGCTGCGCGGCTCCTCACGGAGACCGACGAGCTGAAGCCGCGCGCCCGCTCCGGGGTGCGCGCCCTGGTGGAGAGCTTTTCGCGGTGGGCCCGGATGGTCGGCACCAAGCCGCATTCGGAGGTGGCCCAGACGATCCTGGAGGAATCCGGCTACACCGAGATGTGGCAGAAGGACAAATCCGCCGACGCGGCCGGGCGCCTGGAGAACCTCAAGGAGTTCGTGCGCTCCATGGAGGAATTTCCCGACATGGCCGCCTTCCTCGAACACGTCTCCCTGGTGATGGAGGCGAGCGAGCAGGAGGGCGCCGACCGGGTGTCCCTCATGACGCTCCACGCCGCCAAGGGCCTCGAGTTCGACACGGTGTTCCTCCCCGGCTGGGAGGACGGCCTGTTCCCGAACCAGCGGGCGCTCGACGAGAGCGGCCGCGCCGGCCTCGAGGAGGAGCGGCGGCTGGCCCATGTGGGCCTGACCCGGGCCCGCAAGCGCGCCAAGCTGTCCTTCGCCGTCAACCGGCGCATCCACGGCCTGTGGTCCTCCACGGTGCCGAGCCGGTTCATCGACGAATTGCCGCCCGGCAGCGTCGACGTCATCGACGCCCCCGCGCATTTCTCTGCCGGCGCCTCGCGCTTCGACCGCAACCCGACGCCGTTCGGCTCGTCCTACGGCACCCCGGGCTGGCAGCGGGCGCAGGCCGCGACCGCCAACACCGGCAATTTCGGAAGCACGCCCGCGCGCAATCCGGCCAACCGCGGGTCCGGCCCACGCCAGATCGAGGGCGAACTCATCGCGAAATCCACCGGCGCCCCCTCGGCCTTCTCCGTGGGCATGCGGGTGTTCCACACCAAGTTCGGCCCCGGCGACGTCGCCGCGGTCGACGGGAACAAGCTCACCGTCGATTTCGACAAGGCCGGGCAGAAGATGGTGCTGGACAGCTTTATTCAAGCGGCGTGAGCGGGCTTGTGGCTGGAAGGCCCGCTTTCCCACCCACGACCTCATCCTGAGGTGCCGCGTCAGCGGCCTCGAAGGAGGGCTCCAAAGAGCGCACTGGGTCCTGGAGCCCTCCTTCGAGGCCTCCGCTTCGCTCCGGCACCTCAGGATGAGGTCGTGGGTGACGCGCGGACGAGATTCGCCGGCCCGCGAGAAAACTTCTCTCCGCGCGCCCAAGTCCGAAATCATGCGGACTTTCTACATCAATGGTCGAGAATATTCGACCGTCATGCCGCCGTCGCTTCCGGTGCGGCATGGTGCATGCAACGATCGATGGGCGGACGAAGCGTGCCTCACACAACTCCCGATCGCCGCCGGTTCTAAACCGTGGACGCACCGGTGCAGCGGGCGTTTTGCGAGAGACACGAAGACCGGGCGCCTTCGCCATCCACAGGCAAGGCCGCCCGGCCGGGAACCGCCCACTTGCGGCCGGATTGGCTGGTGACGGACACTGGTGCCCGGTCGAGGGAGAGGACGAGGATTACGGCAAGAGGGTTCGGCGCGTCACGTTCAACAGGTGCAGTTCAGATTGAGTCCGGTTGGCCAAGTCCAGGTGGAGTATTGATCGATGAAGAGACGGCGCACACGACTTGAACTTGTGGAAGATCGCCCCGTCCGGTTGCACCGGACCCGCTTCGACGAGGAACGCAACCTCAGCCCGATCCAGCCCCTGACCGACCGCCAGGCCCAGTATCTCGACGCCCTGGCCCTTCACAAGCAGGTGATCGTGCTCGGCCCCGCCGGCACCGGCAAGACCTTCATCGCCGGCACCCGGGCGGCGGACCAGCTCCGCCAGCGCCGGATCGGCAAGGTGATCATCACCCGCCCCAACGTGCCGTCGGGCCGCTCCCTGGGCTACTTCCCCGGCACCCTGGAGGAGAAGATCGCCCCCTGGGTCGCGCCGCTGACCGAGACCATGAAGGAACGCATGGGCGCGGCCGCCTTCGATATCGCGGTGAAGACCGGCGACATCGAGGTGGTGCCGTTCGAGGTGATGCGCGGGCGCACCTTCAAGAACTGCCTCGTGATCCTCGACGAGGCGCAGAACACCACCACGGCCGAGATCAAGATGTTCCTCACCCGCATCGGAGACGATTGCCAGGTGATCATCAACGGCGACGTGTCGCAGACGGATCTGCGCGAGACTTCGGGCCTGCGCACGGTGATCCACCTCATCAAAAGCCGGATGATGCCGATCCCCGTGGTGGAATTCACCCTCGACGATATCGTGCGCTCGGGAATTTGTGCTGATTGGGTGCGGGCTTTCGAGGAAACGAATCTCTGACTCGTGGGTTATCAGCGGCGGGCATCGCGGAGCCCGCCGCTCACTCCGGTGCGCGCCACGTGTCCTTCACCCGCAAGGGCCGGACGTGCAGACCGGGTGCCGCACTCGGACAAGAACACAACGGGAGTTCCACGTGAGGAAACTGACCTTCGCCATCGCCGTGCTCGCCTCGCTCGGCGGTGCCAGCCTCGCCACCTCCGCTTCGGCCGCGCCCGGCGCGCCGATGGGCGTCACCGCCCCCGAGACCGTGTCCACCGTGCAGATGACCCGCATGGAGCGTCGTATGGAACGCCGCATGATGCGCAACCGGATGGAGCGCCGTATGGAGCGCCGTCACATGCATCGCAAGATGATGCATCGCCGGATGATGCGCCGCATGTAATCGATCGCCGCGCGCGATCGAATCGGAAAGGGCCCCTCGCGGGGCCCTTTTTTCGTTCGGGATAGGATGTGCGTGTTTGGCGAGGCCCGATTTCGTGCTCCCAGGGGAGACGAGGCGACGGCCTCTGCCGCATCGCGCCGTCAGGGCCCGACCGATGCCGTGTCATCCCGGGGCCGTGCAGCGGCATGACACCGGTATCGATCCGGGAGCGTCCCTCTTCCGGAGCGCGTCCGCTCAATCCTTCGCGGCGGCGTTCCTGGTGATGGAGCCGGTGGTCTTCGTGGGCGACTTCGCCGCCTTCTCCTCGGCGGTGACGATCGTGGCGGGCTTAGGTTTCGCCGGCGGGTTCGCCGCCGCATGGATCTGCCCGGCATGGGCAACCTTCGCCGGGGCCTTCGGCGTGAGCTTGGCCGGCGCCGGATCGGCCGCGACGGCGGGCGGGATCGTCGCCGCGTCGGCGGCCGGGGTCGCCGGAGCGGGACCGTTGCTGAACAGGTTGCCGAGCAGCTTCTTGTAGGCGGCCGGATCGCCGTCGGCGTCGGCCACCATCACGCGGGCGGGTTTTGCCGGGGCCGGCTCGGCGGCGGGTTCGGCCTTCGCCATCAGGGTGGGGCTCGACACACCCGGCTTGGTCTTGCCGGCCTTGGCGGCGGCCTGCGCGGCCGCGGCCTTGGTGGGAATCGGCGCCTCGGCGCTGGCGAGCATCACCGGACGGCCCTTGGCGTCGACCTCGATCTCGCGGGCGCCCGCGATGGTCTCGGGCCGGCTGACTTCGCCGAGATGGTGGCGGGCGTAGTCCTTCGGATCGTAGGGCTGCTCCGGCTCCTCGGGCTTCACCAGGTTGGCGAAGGCCAGGGTGTTGGCAGGCGGCTGCGGCCGGAACACCGGGTTCTGGCTGCCGTCCTCGTAGACCACGCGGGTGGCGGGCGTGCCCTTGGCGACGAGTTCGGCGATCTCGCGGTTGTCGCGGTCGCGCTTCTCGGCGACCTGCGGGTCGACCCGCGGGGTGCACGAGCCGGCGGCCGCGTCCGAACCGCCGAACACGTAGCGGGCGCCGCACAGGCCCACCTTCGGCTCCTCGCGCAGGGCCTCGAAGTAATCGGAGCCCTCCTTGAGGTTCTTCCAGAACGGTGCGTTGGGGTCGTTGCGGAACTTCGCGACGTTCGCCGCCGTCATCCGGAAGGGATAGGACTGGAACTGGAACGCCCGCTGGCCCCCGGCGAAGGAATCGCGCGCCAGCGCATAGATCTCGCCCATGGATTCGTCGGTCATGGCAAAGCAGCCCGCCGACGAGCAGGTGCCGTGGACCATGATGTAGTTGCCCGTGCGGCCGTTGGCCCGATCGTAGGCGTTGGGGTACCCGGTGTCGAACGAGAGGTAATACGACGAGTTCGGGTTCATCTGCCCCGGCGTCACCGTGTAGAAGCCCTCCGGCGCCTGGCGGTCGCCCTGCTTGGTCTTGGGGCCGAGCTGGCCCGACCAGCGGCAGATCGGGAACGTCTTCAGGAGCGCGTACTGGCCGTTGGTGCCGCGCTTCCACACCTCCATCTCCGCTTCCTTCTTGTAGGCGCGGATGAGGATCGGGTCGTTCTGGGCCATGCCCTTCTGGGTCATGAGCGCGAGGGTTTTGGGCGGCACGGGCGCGAGGGCGCGCAGGGGAACGCCGCCGCCCGTCGAGCCGTCCTGGCAGGCGCCAAGCGAGATCGTGAGCGCGGCGAGGGCAGCGATCACGGACGGGCGCAACGCCGACGGGCGCACAGCCATGGGGAACCCCGTTCTCAAAAGTCACGCGTCCGCGGGATTCTCCCGTCGGACGCCACTCCCCAACCCAATAGCTCCGTTAAACTTACCCTCTTGTTACCGCAAGGCGATGGCAGCGGCGGCCGAGGGAGCCTGTGAATCCCGGGCATGGTTCGACGGACCCGCGGAACCCCGCTCCGGAGCCCAACAAACCGTACGCGAAGCCATTGGTGCGGAACGACTTTTGATCGCGGTCGCGGCGTCGTCCACCATCCGACGCATGTGCGCTCCCGCACGGCCCGCCCAAATAAACCTTAAAAGGTTCCTGCCACGAACCTGCGACAAAACGTCTAGCGCCCGTATCGTTCCCCGGTCGGCTACAGCTTCCGGCCGATCTCCAGGAACTTGACCGCGCGGCGGTCGCGGATTTCGTCCGGCGACAGGCCGTCGAATTCGGTGAGCGCGCTGGCTATCGCCTGTCCGGCGGCGGCCGTGGCGGCGGCGCGGCCGCGATGGGCGCCGCCCGTGGCCTCGGGCACGATGGTGTCGATGATGCCGAGCCGCAGCAGGTCCTGCGCGGTGATCTTCATGGCGGTGGCGGCGTCCGCCGCCCGGCCCTGGTCGCGCCACAGGATCGAGGCGGCGCCCTCGGGCGAGATCACGCCGTAGATCGCATGCTCCATCATCAGCACGCGGTTGGCGGTGGCGAGGGCGATGGCGCCGCCGGAGCCGCCCTCGCCGATGACGAGGGCGAGGTTGGGGACGCCGAGCCCGAGGCAGGCTTCCGTGGAGCGGGCGATGGCCTCGGCCTGGCCGCGCTCCTCGGCCTCTATGCCGGGGAACGCGCCCGCCGTGTCGATGAAGGCGAGGACCGGCAGGCCGAACCGGTCGGCCATCTCCATCAGACGCACGGCCTTGCGGTAGCCCTCGGGCTTCGCCATTCCGAAATTGTGGTGCAGGCGCGTCTCGGTCGAGTGGCCCTTCTCCTGGCCGATGACGCAGACGGACCGGCCCCGGAATCGGCCGAACCCGGCCACGATGGCGGCGTCCTCACCGAAGGCACGGTCCCCGGCGAGCGGCGTGAACTCGGTGATGAGATCGGCGCAGTAATCGACGAAGTGCGGCCGCTGCGGATGGCGGGCCACCTGGGTCTTCTGCCACGGGGTGAGCGAGGCGTAGATGTCCGACAGGGCGGAGGCGGCCTTGGCTTCGAGACGCCCGACTTCCTCGGAGATGGACACGGCGCCGTCGCGGGCGCCCACCGCCTTCAGTTCCTCGACCTTCGCCTCGAGTTCGGCGACGGGCTTCTCGAAGTCCAGGTAGGAGCGCATCACCGTCATCGGTCTCAAGGTCCATCCCAATCGCGGGCGCCGGGGTTTTGGGGACCCGGTGCGGTGCGGGGTGTTGGCGAAGGCCGGGCGGGTGTCAACCGCGCGGGGTCAGGCGAGGAGGCGGGTGGCCGCGTCGAGCCAGGCCCGTGTCGGAGCGTCGAGGTGGGGGCCGAGGGCGTCGCGGACCCGGGCGTGATAGGCGTCGATCCAGGCGCGCTCGGCCGGGCCGAGGAGGTCCACGGCGACGAGGCGGCGGTCGAACGGCGCCAGGGTCAGGGTCTCGAAGCCGAGCATCGGGCGCTCGCCCCCGGGGATGGCGCGCGGCTCGACGAGGACGAGGTTCTCCAGGCGGATGCCGTACGCCCCGGCGCGGTAATAGCCCGGCTCGTTGGAGAGGATCATGCCGGCCTCCAGCGCCACGGTGCCGGTCTTGGCGATGCGCTGCGGGCCCTCGTGCACGGAGAGGAAGGCGCCGACCCCGTGGCCGGTGCCGTGGTCGAAGTCGAGGCCAGCCTCCCACAGGGCGGCGCGGGCGAAGCCGTCGATCTGCGCCCCCGTCGTGCCCTTGGGAAACACCGCCCGCGCGATGGCGATGTGGCCCTTGAGCACCCGGGTGAAGCGGTCGCGCATGAGGTCCGTGGGCGGGCCGACGGCCACCGTGCGGGTGATGTCCGTGGTGCCGTCGGCGTATTGCGCGCCGGAATCGATGAGAAAGAGTTCGCCGGGCCGGACCCTTCGGTCGGTCTCGCGGCTCACCCGGTAATGCACGATGGCGCCGTTGGGGCCGCTGCCCGAGATGGTCGGGAACGAGACGTCCCGCAGCACGCCGCCCTCGCTGCGAAAATCCTCCAGGGCTTCCACGGCGGCAATCTCGGTCAAGCCCTCCGCCCCATCGAGCCAGGCGAGGAAGCGGACCACCGCGACGCCATCGCGAAAATGGGCGGCGCGGGTGCCGGCGATCTCGGCTTCGTTCTTCACGGCCTTCAGGGCGGTGATCGGGTCCGGGCCGGTCTCGGCCACGCCGCCGGCAGCCTCGATCCGAACTTTCAGGGCGATGGCCGCCGTGGCGGCGTCGAGGCGGATCGTCCGGCCCTTCGCGAGCCCGTCGAGGGCGGTCTCGAACGCCGAGCGGGGCCGGAGGTCGGCGACCGGCGCCAGCGCCGCCCGCAGGGTGGGGGCGATGTCGGGCGAAGCGAGGAACAGGGTCGGGCGGCCCTCCAGGGGCAGGATCGCGTAGCCGAGCGCCAGGGGCGTGTGCGCCACGTCGGCGCCGCGCAGGTTGAACGCCCAGGCGAGGTTGTGCGGATCGGAGATCACCAGGGCGGCGCACGCGGCCTTGGCGAGGGACGCGCGGATGCGGGCGAGTTTCTCGGGGATCGCCTCGCCGGCGAGCGCGAGGGGATGAGGCACCGCGGGGCCGGCGGGCGCGCCGGGTCGGTCGGCCCATACGGCATCGACGGGGTTGGCGGCGACGGCGCGCAGGGTCGCCCCGACCTTTTCGGCGACCCGCGCCAGGCGGGCGACGCCGTCCGGCGTGTGCAGCCATGGATCGTAGCCCAGCACCTGGCCGCGCGTGAGATGAGCGCCGATCCACGCCTCGACATTCGTCTCGGCGAGTTGGACCGGGGTGATGACGGCGGTGTCGACCTGGGCCGGAGCCTGGAGGGTGTAGCGCCCGTCCACCACCAAGGCGGCGGTGTCCGTCAGGATCACCGCCGTGCCCGCCGAGCCGGTGAAGCCCGTGAGCCAGGCGAGGCGCTCGGCCCCGGGCGGCACGTATTCCGACTGGTGCTCGTCGGCGCGGGGCACCACGAACCCGTCGAGCCCCTCCGCCGCCAGGATTGTTCGCAGGGCCGCGATGCGTGCGGCGCCCGCGCGGTGACTGGGATCGTCGAAGGTCTGGAAGCGGACGCGCGTCATGCGGCCAGGGTTACGCCGGGCGGTTCAGTGCGGCAACCATCCGCGCAGGGGCCGGGGTGCGGCGCCGCCGCGCTTGAGCACCAGGGTGGCCCAGCCCTCAATGAGGCCGTGGCGGGCGAGATGAAAACCGCGGTGGCGGTAGGTCGAGAGCACGCCCGGCACGTCGCGCTCGATGAGGCCCGAGAGGATGAGCACGCCGCGATCCGCCACCACCGCCGTGAGCGAGGGCGCGAGGCCCTTCAGCGGGCGGGCCAGGATATTGGCGAACACCACGTCGAACCGGCGCGGCCGGGCGGCGAGCGCGTGGCGCACGCCCGGGCCCTGGTAGAGCCGGAGCGTCGGGCCCAATCCGTTGAGGCGGGCGTTGCCGATGGCCGTCGTCACCGCCTCGGGGTCGAGGTCGCCGGCGATGACCGGGGTGTGCAGGGCTTTGGCCGCCGCGAAGGCCAGGATGCCGGTGCCGGTGCCGACATCGAGGACGTGGGCCGGGCGGCCGCGCTTCAGCACGTCGGCCAGCGCTCGCAGGCAGCCCAGCGTCGTGCCGTGGTGGCCGGTGCCGAAGGCCAGCGCCGCCTCGATCTCGATGGCGAGATCGTTGACCCGCACGGTGTCGCGGTCGTGGCTGCCGTGGACGAGGAAGCGCCCGGCCCGCACGGGGTTGAGCCCCTCGAGGGAGGCACGGACCCAGTCCTGCTGGTCGATGGTCTCGAAGGTCGCCGCATCGGCCTGGTCGCCGACCACGGGCCGGATGAGGTCGCGGACCCACGCCTCGTCGGGCGCGTCGGCGAAATACGCCTCCAGGCGCCAGGTCCGGCCGTCCTCGGCCTCGAAGGCGGCCACCGCCGTCTGCGTCGGGTCGAACATCTCGCCCAGCAGATCGGTCATCGCCTTGGCCGCCCCCTCGTCCGTGAGGAGCCGGAGCACGTGGGTCGGGCGGTGGGGGGGAAGGCCTTCGAGCATGGACGAGGGCTCTAACATCCCGGGCGATGCGTCGCCACTGTCGCGAAAATCTTACGGAACGGGGGCGGAAGTTCCGCGTTTGTCCTCGCTTCCCGGAGTCGCTTCGATCATCGCGGGTGCCCGTGTGCGTATGAAAATCAAGAGAACCGGTGCGCGAACGCCGGTGGTCATGGCGGAAATGTCCAAGTCCCGCAGGCGCCTCGCCCGCGGACGCGCGGGGATTCTCGACGCCGAGGCGCTGACCGCGCCGGTGCCGGGGCCCATGCTCGTGCTCCTCAGCCGCCTGCATCGCTCCGAGACCTCGTTGCGCGACGAGGACGAGCGTCAGTCCTGAGGCGGCCTTCGAAGGGTTGGCCCGGGTTCGCCAGCTCCGACGCCTGAAGTTGCGCGCGCCGTCTCCGGCGGCGCGGGCCCATGGGTGGCATCGTGGGCAGCGCCCGTTAAACCGCGTAGCTTGGCGACCGATCCGCGATCCGCCGCGCCCTTACCCCGGACTGCGCCTTGGACATTCCCGGCCTCGCCCTCGGCCTCACGCCCGACGAGTGGACCGCCATCGCCCTCAGCCTGCGGGTGGCGGCGGTGGCGACGGTGGCGAGCCTCGGTCCCGGCCTGGCGGTCGCCTGGCTGCTGGCGCGAAAACGCTTTCCCGGGCGCAGTCTCCTCGACGGGCTCGTGCACCTGCCCCTGATCCTGCCGCCGGTGGTGACGGGCTATCTCCTGCTCCTCGCCTTCGGCCGGCGCGGCACCTTCGGGGCGGCGCTGGCCGAGGCCGGCATCGTGCTGTCGTTCCGTTGGACCGGGGCAGCGCTCGCCTGCGCGGTGATGGGGTTCCCTCTCATGGTGCGGGCCATGCGCCTGTCCATCGAGGCCGTGGACCGGCGGGTCGAGCAGGCGGCGGCGACCCTGGGGGCCTCGCCGTGGGCGGTGTTCCGCACCGTGACCCTGCCGCTCGCGCTCCCGGGCGTGCTCGCCGGGGCGGTGCTGGCCTTCGCCAAGGCCATGGGCGAGTTCGGCGCCACCATCACCTTCGTGTCGAACATCCCCGGCGAGACCCAGACCCTGCCGTCGGCCATCTACAGCCTGACCCAGGTGCCGGGCGGCGAGGCCGGGGCCTTACGCCTCACGCTCGTCTCCGTGGCCCTCTCCATGGCGGCGCTCCTCGCCTCCGAACTCCTGGCCCGGCGCCTCGCCCGCCGGCTGGGGGCCGGATGAGCCTCCGGTTCGAGGCCGCCCTCGGGCGCGGCGCCTTCCGGCTCGACGTCGCCTTCACGGCGCCCTCCGGCCTCACCGCCCTGTTCGGGCCCTCGGGCTCGGGCAAGACCACGGTGATCGATTGCCTCGCGGGCCTCGCGCGGCCCGACCGGGGCCGCATCGTCGTCGACGGGCGGACCCTCCTCGATACGCAAGGCGGCATCGCCCTCCCCGTCCATCGCCGCCGCATCGGCGTGGTGTTCCAGGAAGCCCGGCTGCTGCCGCATCTCAGCGTGCGCCAGAACCTCGATTACGGCCGGCGGTTCTTCGCCCGCGGCGACGCGGAGAGCCCCGGCCTCGGCTTCGACGACGTGGTCGGGCTGCTGGGCATCGGCCATCTCCTGGCGCGGCGCCCCGCCGGCCTGTCGGGGGGCGAGGGCCAGCGCATCGCCATCGGCCGGGCGCTGCTGTCGCGCCCGCGCCTGCTCCTCATGGACGAGCCGCTCGCCGCCCTCGACGCGGCCCGCAAGGCCGAGATACTGCCCCTCATCGAGCGCCTGCGCGACGCCGCCGGCCTGCCCATCGTGTATGTCAGCCACGCCGTGTCGGAGGTGGCGCGCCTCGCCGACACCCTCGTGGTGCTGGAGGCCGGGCGCGTCGCCGCCGCCGGCCCGGCCGAGACCCTGCTGCGCAGCGGCGAACTCGGCCCCGAGCACGCCGCGCAGGGCGGCAGCCGCCTCGACATGGTGGTGGCCGGGCACGATTCCGCCTCGGGCCTCACCCGGCTCTCCGGTGCCGTCGGAACCTTGAGCGTCCCCCGCCTCGACCGCGCCGTCGGCACGGCGGTGCGCCTCCTCGTGCCGGCCCGCGACGTGCTGGTGGCGATCGAGATCCCCGTGGGCCTCAGCGCCCGCAACGTGCTCGCCGGGACCGTGCGGGATCTCGCGCCCCTCGGGGACGGGGCCGTGCGCGTCACACTCGCGTGCGGCGGCGTGGCGCTGGCCGCCCGCCTCACGCAGGCCTCCGTGCGCGACCTCGCGCTCACGCCGGGCCGCCCGGTCTTCGCCGTGGTGAAGAGCGTCGCGTTCGATCCCCAGGGCATCGGCACCGGCGGGAGTACCGCGCCGGTGGAGATCTGAAACGCCCGCCCCGACTCCTAAGATTCGATGGATGGCCGCAACGCTCCCTTGACGACACACGCACGGACCGGTGGGCGGGGACGATTCCTTAAGACTCGATTCAGGCCCCGCGCGTTCACTGGTCTCTCGGACTGGTATCCTGTCATCCAAGGAGGCGCGGGGCGAACGATGCAGATCTCGACCATCACCGCGACCCCGGCGTTCCGGGGACCGGGCGCGGGTCCGGCCCCCGTCGCCCCCGTCGCCGCGCCGGAGCCCCTCGCGCCCGCCGTGCGCGTCGACATCCGCAATCCGGAGCGTGACGCGCCCCGGCCGGAGCCGGACGCGGCGGTGACGCCGAACGAGGCCCGCGTCCGCATCGACCGGGACACCCGCACGGTGGTCTATCAGGAGGTCGATCCGGCATCGGGCGACGTGGTGATCCAGCTGCCCGATCCGGTGATCCTCAAGGCCCGCGCCTACGCCGAGCAGGCGGCCGCCGCCCGCGCGACGACCGAGCGCCCCCTCGACCGGACGGCCTGACGGGGCTCCCGAGCCCTGCGCATCCCCGACGCGGGCGGCGCTTCGGGGTCGCATCCGCCGGCGGGAGGCCTATATCGGAGGAAGCCCCGCCCGATCGCGAGACCGCCCCCATCCATGCTGCCGCCCATCGAGACCATCATCGAGAATTTCGGAATCCTGGACGAGGGACCGGACCAGATCGAGTACCTCATCGAACTCGGCCGCGCCCTGCCGCCGTTTCCGGAGGATCTCCTCACCGAGCACAACCGGGTCCACGGCTGCGAGAGCCAGGTCTGGGTGGCGTCCCGCATGGACGAGGCACAGGAGCCACCGCGGCTGAGCCTGCGCGGCACCAGCGATTCCACGGTGACCAAGGGGCTAATCGCCCTGGTGATGGCCCTTCACGACGGCAAGACGGCGCAGGAGATCGGCGCCGTCGACGTGTTCGGGGTGTTCAAGGAGATCGGGCTCGGCGCCCACCTCACCTCGAAGCGGTCCAACGGCGTGCGCGCCATGGCCGAGCGCATCCATCACGACGCGGCCCGGCTCCTGGCGGCGTGAGCGTCGCATCGGCCGGGCCCGTTCGGGCGGACGCGGAAAATCAGAGCGCCGCAGCGTCCCGCCACAGGCGCATCCGGCCCCGGCCCGGCCCCACGGCCTCGCGCTCGAAGCCGTAATGTTCGGCGAGACGCGCCAGCGCGATGCGGGCCACCACCTTGGCCGAGCGCGCCGGCCAGCGCCGCTCGGCCTCGATGCGCTCCAGCCCTTTCAGGAAGCCGCAGAGGTCGATGAGTAGGCCCGAGAGGTCGCTGCCCACGGCGGCCAGGGCCGTGCGTACGCGCTGGCGCGCCGCCAGCATGGCGTCGGAGGCGCTCGACGAATCGCGCGGCCCCGAGCCGTCGACCTTCGGCCCGCTCCAATCCGCCCCCATGCGCGGCATCATCACCGCCCGGGTCAGGTCGCGTCGCAGGCGTTCGCCGGCCTCGTAGCAGGCGGCGTCGATGAGCGGCACGCCGTCCCGGTCCCGGCGCCGGGCCATCCATGCCAGCGGGCTCTCGGCGGCGTCGCGTAAGGGACGCCCTTCGCGGGCGCCTTGCCGGGCGCCACCCTCGCCGACGAGGTCGAGGTGCTGGGCGAGGTAGGGCGGATGGGTGCCCGCCCGCTCGCGCCGCAGGCGGGCGAGCCCGGCCGGGCTGAGGGTGAGGCGCGCGTTGCGGCCGGCCGCCCGTTCCGCGAGGTCGGCGGACAGGAGCGCCGCCCCGGCTGCGGCGGGAAAGCGCCCGGCCCCGAGGGACACGCCGGCTCCGCCCACCCGCACGATGAACCAGCCCTCCGTGCCGGCGCCGTCCGCCATTGGTTCGGGCAGCGCGTAGGCGCCCTCTTCGGCCAGGGCCGCGAGGAGGCGCCTGGCGTCGCGCCCGAGAACCGGCGCCAAGCCGGCCGGACGGACCGTAGTGCGGGAAGTCGACGCAACGGATCGAATTTTGTTCATGATTTGTTCCACGAGTAACGCGGGCCAGCTCATCGCCCTGCAACCCATGGTAAAGGATATAAGTCCTAAATCAAGCCCGATTTCCCATTTCCCGGACATGATTCTCCGGGCGGATGCTGTGGCTCCGCCCGGTGCGAGGCATCGCCTCGAAGTCGCCGCCTCGACGGCAGACCTTCGTGCGATGCCGGACCGCCCTCAGGCGGCTTCGTCGTAGTTTCCGTTGCGGGTCTGGCCGAGGCCGATGGCCTTGGCAAGGTCGGACCGGGCCTTGGCGTAGTTCGGGGCGACCATCGGATAGTCCGGCGGCAGGCCCCACTTCGCACGATACTGCTCGGGGCTCATGTCGTACTTCGCGCGCAAGTGACGCTTGAGCGACTTGAACACGCGTCCGTCTTCCAGGCAGATGATGTGGTCCGCCGTCACGGATTTCTTGACGGAGACCGCCGGCTGCTGCGGAGCGGACGGAGCCTTCGGCTCCTCCTGGCCGCTGCCGATCTGGATCAGCGAGGCGTGGACCCGGCCGATGAGCTGGGCTAGCTCCGCCGGGGGAACCGGGTTGTTGCTCACGTAGGCCGAAACGATGTCGACCGTCAGTTCCACGTAATCCGCCGAATTTTCAAACTCAGTCATAGTCTTAGCGTTTCCTTAAATGCACAGATCCCCCCGGGACGAAAAAGCCCGATCGGTCTGGCGCCCAATGCCTCGATGGGTTGATGATGGTTTGCAGCATCAACGTCCGCTCTCCCGAAGGAGTGTAATCTATAGCGACGCACCCTGCCATGGGACGGGAAGCAATTAATCATTCCTCCAGCGCAGGACAAGGCAGTCGAAACCATCTTGCGTCGCGCCGTTGCACTGAATAATAATTCATCGAACACAATTGCACGGACACATCTGCACACGGCGCGCAATGTCCTGAGCTGTACAATCATGTACTTTTCAGCTCATTCTCGGGAGCCGCGAGGGCTCATCGCGGCGACGAAACGGCTTGCCGTAACGGTGAATCGTCTTGCCCCCGCCAGCCCGCGTCCGCTCCGATCGTCCCCGGTCCAGGGCTCCGTCCCGGTCGGAGGCCCCTTGCCGGCCCCCTCCCGGCGCTGCACATGGCTGTGACGAGTGGCGGGCACGCCGGTTCGATCATGCGAAGCATGCCCGCCCCGCGCCGCGCCAGCCCGATCCGAGGATTTTGGCCATGGTAACCGACCGTATTCCCATCACAGTTCCGTCAGCGGCACCGGTGGCCGAAGCGCGGCCCCATGCCTTCACGGTCCACGGCCGCACGATTACCGACGATTACGCCTGGCTCAAGGCGGAGAACTGGCGCGCCGTCCTCAAGGACCCGGCTGCCCTGCCGGACGAGATCGGCGCCTACCTGAAAGCCGAGAACGCCTACGCGGACGCCGCCCTGGAACCCGTCGCCGCCCTGCGAAAGACCCTGGTGGCCGAGATGCGCGGGCGCATCCGCGAGGACGACAGCGGCGTGCCCGAGCCCGACGGGCCGTTCGCCTACTACACCCGGCACCGCGACGGCGGCCAGCATCCCCTGGTGTGCCGGCGGCCCCGCACCGTGGTGGTGATCCCGGGGCAAGGCGCCGAGACCGCCGCCGAGGGCGGCCCCGAGGAGGGCGAGGTCATTCTCCTCGACGGCGACCGGGAGGGGGCGGGTCTGGCCTTCTTCGAGATCGCGGCGGCTGTCCATTCCGACGACCACGCGCGGCTGGCCTGGAGCGCCGACACCAACGGCTCGGAGTTGCACACCATCCGGGTGCGCGACCTCGACACCGGCCTCGACGGCCCCGACCGCATCGACGCGACCACGGGCGAAGTGGTGTGGACCAAGGACGGCAGCGCGTTCCATTACGTCGCCCTCGACAGTAACCACCGCCCGGCCCGGGTCCTGCGCCACCGCCTCGGCACCCCGCAGGCCGAGGACGTGCTGCTCTACGAGGAGCCGGATTCGGGCTTCTTCGTCCACATCGAGGAGACCCAGTCGGGCGACCACCTAGCCATCACGGCGAGCGACCACGAGACCTCGGAGGTCCGCCTCCTCGACCGGGGCGCCCCCGATGCGGCGCCCCTGCTGGTGCAGCCGCGCACGCCCCTGCTCATCTATTCCGTCGAGAACTGGGGCCCTCACCTCTTCATCCTCACCAACGCCGACGGGGCGGTGGACTTCAAGATCGCCACCGCCCGGATCGAGGCGCCCGGCCGCGAGAACTGGACCGACGTGGTGCCGCACCGGACCGGCGTGATGATCCGCCACCAGCACATCATCGCCGAGCACATCGTGCGGTTGGAGATCGAGAACGCCCGGCCCCGCATCGTCGTGCGCGACATGGCGGGCTCCGAGCACGTGGTGGCCTTCGCCGAGGAGGCTTATTCCCTCGGGCTGCAGCCCGGTCACGAGTTCGAGACGGCGGTGATCCGCTTCACCTACTCGTCGATGACCACGCCGGCCGAGACCTACGACTACGATTGCGTCACCCGCTCGCGGCAGCTGCGCAAGCGCCAGACGATCCCGAGCGGCCACAAGCCCGAGGACTACGTCACCCGCCGGCTGTTCGCCACGGCGCCGGACGGCGAGACCGTGCCTGTCTCGCTCCTGCACCGGCGCGACCTCGTCCTCGACGGATCAGCGCCCCTGCTGCTCTACGGCTACGGCTCCTACGGCACCCTGATGCCGGCGGCGTTCCGCACCAACCTGCTGTCCCTCGTCGATCGCGGCTTCGTCTACGCCATCGCGCACGTGCGCGGCGGCACCGAGAAGGGCTGGAACTGGTACCTCGACGGCAAGCGCGACAAGAAGCCCAACACCTTCTCGGACTTCGTCGCGTGCGGACGGGCCCTGATCGAGGCGGGCTACACCCGCTCCGGCAACATCGTCGCCCATGGCGGATCGGCCGGCGGCATGCTCATGGGGGCGGTGGCCAACCTGGCGCCGGAGCTGTTCGCCGGGATCGTCGCCGACGTGCCCTTCGTCGACGTGCTCAACACCATGCTGGACGGCGACCTGCCCCTGACCCCGCCGGAATGGCCCGAATGGGGCAACCCGGCCGACAGCCTCGCCGCCTTCGAGACCATCCTCTCCTACTCGCCCTACGACAACGTGGCGGCGAAAGCCTATCCGGCGATCCTGGCGCTCGGCGGCCTCACCGACCCGCGCGTGACCTACTGGGAGCCGGCCAAATGGGTCGCGCGCCTGCGGGCCACCATGACGGGCGGCGGCCCGGTGCTCCTGCGCATCAACATGGAGGCGGGCCACGGCGGTGCGGCCGGCCGCTTCGACCGCCTGGAGGAGGTCGGCCTGATCTACGCCTTCGCCCTGATGGCGGTGGGCCGGGCGCAGGCGTAGGACACGCTCCGCCGTGGCGGGCGCCTGTCCCGGCGGCGTGTCCTCGGTACGTCGGACAGGAGCCCCCGCGCGACAGATACAGCCGTAGAATCTCAATTCCACGGCCTCTTCAACGCTCTTTACCATGAAAACATCGGTAAACAGTCAAGCAGCTTTGTTTTTGTTGATAATCAAGCTTTCGCGCAGCGTTAATCTTGCGGGAACATGGAGAGGTCACTTATGTCCGATGCTGGAAAAAATCTTTTGGCGTAGGATTTCACATGTTGAATCCGTTGGTCCGGCGTATCTTCAGTCCCGGAAAGTTCGAGCGCGTCCTTGCGGAACGACTCACCGAACCCCTTCACGTGAACATCGCTGCGGCGTTCGTGGCGTTGTTCGGAAGCTTTCGTCGGAAGGTCGACTTCGATCTGGTGATCCGGCCGCAATACGCCTTCCCGATCCTGCGCGCCGCCGACCTCGCGCGCGAATGGGGCTATACACGCCTGACCATCCTCGAATTCGGCGTGGCGTCCGGGGCAGGGCTTCTCAACATCTGCCGGATCGCCGAGAACGTGACGAAGGCCACCGGCATCACGTTCCGCGTCGTCGGCTTCGACACCGGCACCGGAATGCCGCCGCCTATCGACTACCGCGACCTGCCGGAGATCTATCAGGCCGGCGACTTCCCCATGGACGTCGAGCGCCTGCGGAACAACCTCCCGGTCAATTGCGAGCTGATCATCGGCGACATCGCCGAGACCCTGCCCCGCTTCCTCGAGACCGTGACGGCGGATGCGCCGATCGGGTTCGCCTCCATCGACGTGGATTACTATTCTTCTGCCAAGCAAGCCCTGGAAATCTTCCGCGGCTCACCCGATAAATACCTCCCCCTTCTGCCGATCTACCTCGACGACGTCGGCGACATCACGGTCAACCCCTGGGTGGGGGAGGCCCTTGCGGTCAACGAATTCAACACGGAGAACGAGCTGCGCAAAATCGCGCCCTGGACGATGCTGCGCGCACGCCGCCTCTGCAAGAACGCCAAGTGGATCGATCACATCTTCGGCGTCCACATTCACGATCACAAAATCCGTACACCAGGCGGCCGGGTCGGGCGTCGCCTGACTATCGACAACGAGTTCATCGGAGTCGCCTTCAAGGACGCGCCCGCAGGCGAACGGCCGAAGGCGGCCTGAGCGGCCTGAGGCTACGCCTCCCGATTGGGCTTCGGCCGCGCGCGGCGCGGCTTGGTATGGAGCATCGGCAGGTCGCCCTCGGATAATCCGAGTCGGCCGATGGGGGCTTGGCGGTCGATGCCCCCGTGAGGCCGCGGCCAGTTGTACCTGGAGTAGAAGGCCGAGCGTTCGTCTCCGCGTTGATCGGACGTGTCGTGGGCATGGGCATAGGCCGGTTTCGCGCAGGAACGTCTGGACGACGCGCTCGGTCTTGCCGTTGGTCTTCGGGGCGTCGCGCCGGTTGCGTTTAGGAGCGGTGCCGCCCCATCCCCAGGCTCTGGCTTAGCGCCTGGATTTGACGCCCGCGGCCCCCGCCCATCGGGTGACGCCCGATCCCCGGAGATGAGAATGACGGCCCTGACGACCCGCCTCCACTGCGACCACCTCCACCTGCGCAGCCGCGATGCCACCGCGGCCGGCGCATTCTACGTCGACAAGCTCGATGCCCGCGAAGTCGGGCGCGAGGGTAGCCCGGTGAGCCGGGTGATCCTCGACCTTGGCGGCCTGACCCTGTTCATCGAGCAGGCGCCGGAGGGATTGACCCCCGCCGCGCCGGCGCCGCATCTCGGCATCGAGCACATCGGCCTCGGCGTCCTCGACATCGACGCGACCTACGCCGAGCTCCGCCGCCGGGGCGTCACCATCGTGTCCGGCATCACCGACGTGCGCCCGGGCCTGCGGGTCGTTTTCATCGAAGGGCCGGACGCGGTCCGCATCGAGTTCCTGCAGCGTTCGGACCCGAACTGACCGGGCCGCCGCGCCCTGGCAAGGCACCGCCCCACCGTCCTATCGTGCGGCCCGCCTGCCAGGGAGACCCGCACCCATGACCAATCGCCGCTATCGCATCGCCGTCGTGCCCGGGGACGGCATCGGCAACGAGGTCGTTCCCGAGGGCGTGCGCGTCCTCGAGGCGGCGGCCCGGCGCCACGGCTTCACCCTCGACCTCGACTGGTTCGATTTCGCCTCGTGCGATTACTACGACAAGCACGGGCGGATGATGCCCGAGGATTGGAAGGACCGGATCTCCGGTCACCGGGCGATCTTCTTCGGCGCCGTCGGCATGCCCGCGCGGGTGCCCGACCACATCTCGCTCTGGGGCTCGCTGATCCAGTTCCGGCGGACCTTCGACCAGTATGTCAGCCTGCGCCCGGCCCGCCTGATGCCGGGGGTGCCGTGCCCCCTCGTCGGCCGCAAGCCCGGCGACATCGACTTCTACGTCGTGCGCGAGAACACCGAGGGCGAGTATTCCAATGCAGGCGGGCGCATGTTCGCCGACACCGACCGGGAATTCGCCATCCAGGAAACGATCATGACCCGCCACGGGGTCGACCGCATCCTGCGCTACGCCTTCGATCTCGCCCAGACGCGGCCGAAGAAGCATCTCACCTCGGCGACGAAGTCGAACGGCATCTCCATCACCATGCCGTACTGGGACGAGCGCGTCCGGGCCATGGCCGGACACTATCCGGACGTGCGCTGGGACCAGTACCACATCGACATCCTGGCGGCGCATTTCGTGCTGAACCCGGACCGCTTCGACGTGGTGGTGGCCTCGAACCTGTTCGGCGACATCCTGTCGGACCTCGGGCCCGCCTGCACCGGCACCATCGGCATCGCGCCGTCGGGTAACATCAACCCCGACCGGAGCCAGCCGTCCCTGTTCGAGCCGGTGCATGGTTCGGCGCCCGACATCTTCGGCCAGGGCGTCGCCAACCCCATCGGGCAGATCTGGTCGGGCGCGATGATGCTCGAGCACCTCGGCGAGACGGCGGCCGCGGCCGAGATCGTCTCGGCCATCGAGCGGGTCCTCGTCGAACCGGCGCTCAGGACGCGCGACCTCGGCGGCTTGGCGACCACGGAGGCCTGCGGCAAAGCCGTCGCCGACGCCCTCGGCTGAGGCGCCGAGGCCCCGAACGGGGGATGTCGGCGCCTCGGTCGAAGGCGAGGCATCGGCGGGCCCCTGAACCGCCGTCCCGGATGCGCGATCCGGGACGAGGTCCTAGCGGTTGCCGAGGGAGGGGCCGCCGGACGCGCCGCCGGTGCCGGGCGGGCCGCTCGTCGGCGTGCCGCCGACGTTGACGCCGGGGGTGCTGCCCGGGACCGAGGCCGGGCTCGGATTGCCGACGACGTTCGGGGCGGGGCGAAGGGGACGGTCCTTGGCTTGCAGCCCCTCGTCGGGCTCCAGGGCCGGCGTCATCACGCCGGTGTTGCCGGCGCCCCCCGTGGGCGCCACGGGCTGGGCCAAGGCGGGGCCGGCCGCGAGAAACGCCGCGAGGGCGGCGGTGAGGGCGATGCGGGTCATGGAAGGCCGTTCGTTCGGTGGCGGGTGGTCACGCAACAGTCGAGACACCCGAGAGTTCACGGGCCGCCGCCGGAACCCGGTGGACCCAGGTGCGGTGGACGCGGGTTCCGAGGATCCTCGGGTCCGGAGGCCAGTTGTCGGGCCGGCGCGGGGCTGGCATGGTCGCGCCATGGCCACGTCCCCACCCCCGCGCTATTCCGCCGCCGAACTCATCGAGGAGCTGCGCGAGGCGGCCGAGGAGATCGCTCCCGAGCTCAACGGCATCCGGCCCGAGGAGACCCTGGAGGGCGAGGCGGCCCAGACCCTCGAGGAGATGGCCGACGCGCTCCGGCGCATCGCCGCCGGTGCGCCCCAGCCCCAGGCCCTGGCCCGGGCCGCCCTGGAGGCCAAGGCGCCCCTGAAGCCGTTCGGCAAGCCGAAGAACACCGTGGTGAAGATGCAGAAGCCCCGCCGGTAGGGGGCCCCGCCCAGCGGGCCGCGACGCGCCGCCCAATGGGCCGCGGCGCCCCGCCCGGCGCACCGCGAAGCCCCGCTCAGCGGGCCGCGACGGCGTTGGCTTCGCCCGACAGGCCGGCGAGGCTGCGCGCCGTGACCTCGAAGGGGGCGTTGCCGAGGCCGGGGGAGCGGTAGAGGTAGGGCTGGCCCCACGGGTCGGTCAGGCCCTTGGCGTCCCGCACGTAGGGCCCGCGCCAGGCGACGCTGCCGGCGGGTGGCGCCACGAGGGCGGACAGGCCTTCGTTCGTCGTCGGATAGGTGCCGAGGTCGAGGAAGTAGAGTTCCAGGGCCTGGCCGATGTTCTTGATCTGGATCCGCGCGGTTTCACCCTTGGCGCGGCCGAGGTAGCCCAGCACCTGTGGGGTCACCATCGTGGCGATCATTCCGATGATCGCCAGGACGACCAGGAGCTCGACGAGGGAGAAGCCGGCTTCCCCGGGGTTGGGCTCCCCGTCGTCGCGGATCGATTGCGTCTGTACTTCCATCGTCCCAGCACCCTTGAAGCTATAGGCTCAATCTGCCGGAACTTCATGAAGACTCTGCTGATCGACACGGATACCGATTGCTTAAGTTTTCCCGTTATAGTCCCCGATGAGAGATGGGCGGCGGACGAGTTGTCTCCGGCGGGCCGGGAGGACTTCCAGTGCGGATGCGGACGGATCAGGGGCGCCCCGTGGCGATCCGTGCCCTCGTGGGGGCCTGCACCGGAGCGGTCTGCCTCACGGTCTGCGGGCCGGCCCTGGCGGATGCCCTCGTCATCCCGCTACCGCTCAGGATTCCCCTGCCCGAGCCGCTTCCGCACGTGCGGCTCCTCACCCTCCTCGTCGGCCTCCACCTGATGGGGCTCTGCTTCGGCCTCGGCGGCGCCACCATGCTGGATTTCTGGATCCTGCGCTGGATGCGCTGGGGCGGCATGCCGGCCGAGATCGAGCGCACCTTCCACTTCATCAGCAAGGTGGTGGCGGTCGGGATCGGCCTGCTGTGGCTGTCGGGGCTCGGCTTCCTCGCCCTCTACGCCATCGAGGCCCCGGAGAAGCTCGAGAACCCCAAGCTCTGGGCCAAGGTGGTGGTGGTGAGCGTGCTGACCGTCAACGGCCTGATGATCCACGCCCTCGTGCTGCCGGGCGTCCTGCGCGACGTGCGCCGGCCGATGCTGCACGGCGTCTCCCGGGGCCGCACCGCCGTGTTCCTGGTCTCGGGGGCGGTCTCGGGGGTGTCGTGGTACACCGCCTTCGTCCTCGGCCTCATGCGGGAACTGAACGGCGGGGTCGCCTTCGGCCTCCTCATCGCGCTCTGGCTCGCCGCCGCCGTCGCCGCCTCCCTCGGCGCGGGCCTCCTGTGGAAGAAGCTGGGCCGGCCGGGCCGCCGCGCCGCCTTCCTGGAGATCCTCGAACCCGAGGCCGATCCCCTCGCCACGGTGCAGGACGCCGTTCCTCCGCAAGCCTCGCGCTTCTCGCAAGCCCCAACCGTCTCGCAAGGCCCGTCTCTTTCGCAAGGCCCGTCCCTTTCAGAAGGCGGCGCTCCCAAGCGTCGAATTCCCGAGCGGGCGGCGGCACCGCGCATTCCCCCCGGCCAGTTCGTCACCGTCGGCCGGTCCCCGGCCACGGCGGCCTGACGCCGCGTGGTCCCCTTCGACACGCCGCTGATCGTGGCCCTGCTGCCCCTGCCTATCACCGTGGCGGTGGCGGTGATCGACGGGCGCCGGCGCATCATCCCGAACCGTCTCAACTTCGCCCTGCTGGGCCTCGGCCTCGCCGTGACGGCGGGGCGGGCGCTGGATGGCAACTCGTCGGCGGTTTCCTGGGCGGTTTCCTCGGCGGTCTTCTCGGCCCTGGCGCAGGGCCTCGCGACGGCGGGCCTCGCCTTCGCCGTCCTGTGGGCCGTGCGCGCCGCGCATGCGCGTCTCCGCGGCCGCGTCGGCCTCGGCCTCGGCGACGTGAAGTTCATCGCCGCGGGCGCTGCCTGGACCGGCCTTGCCGGCCTGCCCGCGATGATCCTCGCGGCGAGCGTCCTGGCCCTCGCCATCCTGGCCGTCGCGGCCCTGCGCGGCCGGTCCATCGACGGGGCGACCCGGTTGCCCTTCGGCCCGTTCCTCGCCGTCGGCCTCCATGCGGCCCTGCTGATGCAGGCGTTCGAGGCCCTGCCCTGACGGGGACCGGCCGGGGCGCCGGTTGTCAAAGGCCGCCCGAGCCGTCAGGCTGACACGCACGGTCATCCAGTCCCGGCGCCCGGAGGCGCATGACGGAGCCAGGATGAGGATTGCCGAATGATCGAGTTGTTCGACCGTGAGGGTCGCGAGACCGCGTTCTGTCGCGACGGTCAGTCGATCTATCTCTGGAACGGCACGCCGGCGGCGTTCATCGATGCGGACGAGGTGTTCGCCTATTCCGGCCGCTCCATCGGCCTGGCCAGGGATGGATGGATCTGGGACGAACACGGCGAGCGGCTGCTGTTCGAGTTCGACGCCGTGGGTGGACCGGCCAAACCCAAGCGCCGGACCAAGACGGCCGCCGGACCGCGCCGCGCGAACCCGGCGCGCGGCATCCCCGTGCGGATGCCGACGCGGCCGGCCCCCTCGGCAGCATGGTCCCGCCACGCCTTCGCCGACCTGATCTGACCCGCCCGGCTCACGCCCCGGACCGTCAAGCCAGCCAAGCCGTCACGCCGTTGCGGCGGCGGCGAAATCCGCCTCCTCGAACAGCGGCCGAATCTCGATGGTGCTCGGGCCGGGCATCGGGTTGGGGCAGCGCCGGACCCAGGCCACGGCCTCGTCGAGGCTGGCGACGTTCCAGATCCAGAACCCGGCGACGAGACTCTCGGTGTCGGCGAACGGCCCCTCGGTGACCGTACGGTCGGGCCCGTCGAAAACCACCCGCCGCCCGCGCGCGGACGGGTGCAGGCCCTCGCCCGAGAGCAGGATGCCGGCCTGCATGAGCTCCACGTTGAACCGGCCCATGGCTTCGAGCAGCTCCAGGGACGGCATGGTGCCCGCCTCGCTGTCGGCCGTCGCCTTGACCAGGATCATCACGCGCATCGATCGCTCCCCGTAGACGGGCCGGTCCGTCTCCCGCGAGGTTAGGCCGCGGGTGCGAAAAGCGAAAGCCGCCTTTGGGCGGAGACGGGGCGGCCGAGCCGAGGGGCGTCGGCGGGCCCGGCGAATCGCGCCCGCGGGCTCAGGCGACGTTGCGGCCGGCGGCGGGCCTGCCGACGCGGGGCGTTCCCGAAGCGGACCGGCCGGCGGCCTCCCGGGCGCGGTCGTGCACCTCCAGGCTGCGCAGGGCCGCCACCATGGCGTCGGTGCGGTCGTGGAGATCCGGCGGCGCGGCCGCGCGCGCCGCGGCGGCGGCGTTGCGGCGGGCGAGATAGAGGGCGGCCGCGAGGGCGGCGAAGCTGCCGCCGAAAGGGGCGGACACCACGGCGAGCGCTATGCTGGTGGGCGCCACGGCGGCGGCCGTGCCGAGCCCCGCCGCGATGGCTACGAACATCAAGGGGAACATCGGTGCCTCCGGCAGTCGGGAAGACTGCCCGAGGCGGCAGGTCCCGGCCACCATTCACCCGCCACGGGGTTACCGAAGGGTAAACGCGCGGCCTACCGCTTTCGGGGGGCCCCCAGGCGGGGAGGCCCGGGGGCCCTCGGACCAGCTGGACCCTCATGCCACCCGCGCGATGGCGTCGCCGAGGATCGACACCATGGTGTCGATCTGCCCTGGCTCGACGATGAGGGGCGGCGACAGGGCGACGATGTCGCCGGTGACCCGCACCAGCAGGCCGCGCGCGAAGCAATCGACGAAGACGTCGTAGGCCCTGGCCCCCGGCGCGCCGTCGCGGGGCGCGAGTTCGATGCCGGCGACGAGGCCGAGGGTGCGGACGTCGATGACGTGGCGCGCGTTGGCCAAGCCGTGCACCGCCTCCGCCCAGGTCTCGCTCAAGCTGGCGGCGCGGGTGAGGAGACCCTCGCGGGCGTAGATGTCGAGGGTGGCGATTCCGGCCGCGCACGCCGCCGGATGGCCCGAATAGGTGTAGCCGTGGAAGAGCTCGATGGCGCCCTCCGGCCCGTGCATCAGGGCGTCGTGGACGGCGCGCGCCGCGAACACCGCCCCCATGGGCAGCGCCCCGTTCGTGAGGCCCTTGGCGGTGGTGACGAGGTCCGGCACCACGCCGAAATAGTCCGTGGCGAAGGGCGTGCCGAGGCGGCCGAAGCCGGTGATGACCTCGTCGAAGATCAGCAGGATGCCGTGGCGGGTGCAGATCGCGCGCAGGCGTTCGAGGTAGCCCTGCGGCGGGACCAGCACGCCGGTGGAGCCGGCCAGGGGCTCGACGATGCAGGCCGCGATGGTCTCGGCCCCGTGCAGCGCCACGAGGCGCTCGAGGTCGTCGGCGAGCTCCGCCCCGTGCGCGGGCTGGCCACGCGTGAAGGCGTTGCGGTCGAGGTCGTGGGTGTGGCGCAGATGGTCGACGGCCGGCAGCAGGGGGAAGACGCGGCGGTTGTTGACGAGGCCGCCCACCGAGATGCCGCCGAAGCCGACGCCGTGGTAGCCGCGCTCGCGTCCAATGAGCCGGGTGCGGGTGCCCTGGCCGATGGCGCGCTGGTAGGCGAGGGCGATCTTCAGGGCGGTGTCGACGGATTCCGACCCCGAGCCCGTGAAGAACACCCGGTCGAGACCCGCATCGGGCCCGCCCGGCGCGATGGCGGCGAGGCGTTCCGCGAAGTCGAACGCGATGGGATGGCCCATCTGGAACGAGGGCGCGAAGTCGAGGGTGGTGAGCTGGCGCTCCACGGCCGAGGCGATCTCGCGCCGTCCGTGACCGGCGTTGACGCACCACAGGCCCGCCGTCCCGTCGAGGACGCTGCGTCCGTCCGTCGCCGTGTAGTGCATGCCTTGCGCCGCCGCGAGCATGCGGGGCGCAGCCTTGAACTGCCGGTTGGCCGTGAACGGCATCCAGTAGGCGTCGAGTCCGGGGGCGTTCGCGCTGGCGGGCATGCTGGTCCTCTCGTGTCGGAGCGAGATGACCCGGGTTCGCATCCGCGAACAAGATCTTTTGCACCGCCCAGTCCGCCGGACGGCGCCGTGGCACCCGTCAGAAACGGTAGCCGAGCCCGGCACCGAGGACGAGCATGTTCAGGTCGGTCTTCACCTTGACCCCGGCGATCTCGTACGCGACGGGCGGCACGAAGACGTACTTGACCATGACGTTCGCGAACCAGTTACCGGTGAGGTGATGGTCGAATCCGGCCTGGAGCAGCGGGCTCGTCTGCGACGGCACCGTGAAGGCCGAGATTCCCGGAGCCGGACGGACCGCGACGGGCGTTGTCGCGCTGACGCCGACGCCGAGATACGGATTGAAGCGCGCGCCCGGCAGGAAATGGTACCGCACCACGCCGGAGACGGCCGCATTCCAGATCGATCCGATCGCGATGTCGCCGACGAGCGAATCCCGAATCATCGGCCTGGTCCGGATCGCCCCGGCCTGCCCCGAGACGGCGATGTGATCGGTCAGGAAATAGGACAGGTCGACATCGGGCAGGAGGGCGGCGGGCGTGTCGATCCGGCCGCCGATGGCCTCGATGCGCGAAGTCCGCTCGGTCGGCACCATGCCGATGATCCGGCCGTGCACGAGCCAGTCCCCCGCCCGCAGGCCGACCGCCGCCGGGAGGGGCTCCACCGCCGGCTCGGCGCCGTGCGCCGCCGTGCCTGCGAGGCACAGGGCGGCCGCGAGGGACAGGACGCGGGCCCGCGAGAGACCGCGCTCGACGAGACCGCCTCCGACGAGGGGAGCGATGGACGAGGTCTCGAACGTCGACATGGGCGTGCTTTCGGGGGTCCATTCCGCAGGGGGAGTCCGGCGGTCACCGGAACGGGCGGGACCCGGCCGTTCCGGGGGCGCAGTCTCGCGATGCGCGCCCAGCAAAAGTCCTATGACGGGAAACTTTCGAAACCCTGACTTGCATGACTAGATTCAGAGTTGATCTCTGAGTCGTCCGACTAGGAATTCATTAGAGTTTCGCGTGCAAACTCAGTCGAACAGAGAGAAATCCAGTTTTCGCTTTCTCCAGCGTAGCGGCCGATCGAGTTCGAGATCTTTCTTGGGGGCAAGGCGACGGGCGCCGGGTTCACCAGGTATCCGTCGGAGCAGGTCGCTCAAGAGAACCGTGCGTCATGTTGCTCGACCTTGCCACACTGCATTTCGCCAGCGCCGCAAGTCGATGCGCCTACGTGATCGTCTTCCTCGTCATGGCGCTCAGCCAACGTGGGCAGACCTATCTGTGGCAGTGGATGGGGGCCATGGGCGCGTCGATGGCCGGGTCGTTCGTCATGATGGGCGTTCCACCCGAGACCCTGCCGTCGGTTCCCGTCACGATGGTGGTGTACTGGCTCTACGGTGGAAGCCTCGTCCTCGCCTGGACGGGGTTTCGCAGCTTCTTCGGCCGGCCGGTGAACATCGGCCTCGGCGTCCTCCTCTGCGCCCTGCCGGGCCTGGTCTATCCGGCCATCCTCGCCGCCGGCCTCTCCGGCCGGCTGGCGCTGACCGGCGTCTTCGCCTCCTGCCTCGTCGTGGCGCTCCTGTCGCTCCACGAAACCGTGCGCCGGACGGCCGGAATGGCACGGCTGTGGTCGCAGTACATCGAGACCCTGGCCTTCGCCTGCTACACCCTGGCCTTCCTGCTCTCCATCGCGATGCTGCTCGGCACCGACATGCCGATGGCCTCGGCGGAGAGCGCCCGCGGCTCCCTCATCCTCGATCAGATCACCGGGGTCTTCGTCTATTTCGGCTTCGTCGCCATGGCGGCGGAGCGGGCCAACCGCAATCTCCTCCGCCTCGCCGAGACCGACCCGCTCACGGGCCTCTACAATCGTCGCGGCCTGCAGCAGGCCCTGCAGCGCCGCGTCGCGTCCCTCGACGGGCGGTCGCCGGCCGGCCTCCTCATCGCCGACATCGACCACTTCAAGGCCATCAACGATCGTTACGGCCACGAGAGCGGCGACCTCGTCCTCACCGCCTTCGCGAAGCGGGTGCGAAGCACCTTGCGGGCGACCGACATCGTGACCCGCTGGGGCGGCGAGGAATTCCTGGCCGTGCTGCCCGGGGTCACTCCACAGGAAGTCGCCGCCATCGCCGAGCGCCTTCGGGCGAGCATCGCCGATCAGCCGTTCCCCCTCCGCAGCGGCCCCCTCCCGGTCACGGTGAGCATCGGCACCGCCACCCTGAATCTCGGCGACGACAGCTTCGAGCGCGCCACAAAGACGGCCGACGCCGCCCTGTACGAGGCCAAGACCCAGGGCCGCAACCGGATCTGCGCCGGCTCGTCCCCGCCGGATGCCTCGTCCCAGGACGCCCTATCCCGAGACGCCATATCCCGAGACGCCACAACACCGGACACCACGCAGCACGGGGCCGCCGCCCAGGACGCACCCCCGCCGGGCGCCCTCAGGCGGCGCGCGGATAGCGTCCTCGCCGAACCCCACCCGGCGTGAGCCTTTCCCCGCCGGGAAGGGGTTCGGAAACCGTTGCGGGCGCAGAGCGGGTCCGCGTCGGCCGGCCGGCGCTTCCCCTCGCCGAGGTCCTCGACGTGAAGCGGGTTCCGAGACGCAAGACCGCAGACCGCCCACACGACACCGGGCGGGGCCCGCCCGTCGCGGCCGACGCCGCATGTGGCGTCGGGAGGGCATGGGTGGCCGACGCCGCATGTGGCGTCGGGAGGGCATGGGTAGCCGGCGCGGCACTTGCAGTTCCCGCTCGCCCCCACCCGCCCCTTGCCCCGGAGCGGGACGGGGTGCCCCCCGCACGGAGCACGAGACGTGAGCCTCGACAGACCGGTGCCCCGGACCATCCGGGCGACTGGTGCCCCTTCTCCCTCACCGGACGGCCGCAGCGCCGGCGCCAATGCCCTAGGCGAGGCTTCGCCGGGGGCAGGGCCGCCCCGTGGCGCAGCGGAGGCCGGCGCCTCCCGCGGGGTCATGGCGGTACGCGGCCCCGGAGCGGTGATCCGAAACGGGATCGTCCGCGGCGCCGGTCGGGCGCGCGGCGGCGGGCCGATGGATCGTTTCACGCCCATCGTTGGCGTTTCGCGGGGTTTCGACGCAGAACCGGAGGCCACGCCCACGCAACCTGTCGAGGCCGCCCGCCGCGATGAAAGCCTGACGATGCCCCCGATCGCGCCACCACCAGGTTCCCCTCCGGGGGGGACAGGCGCCCCCCTGGGGGGGGCAAGTGCCCCTCCGGGA
Organism: Methylobacterium sp. Leaf87; assembly: GCF_001422775.1. Lineage (NCBI taxonomy): Bacteria > Pseudomonadati > Pseudomonadota > Alphaproteobacteria > Hyphomicrobiales > Methylobacteriaceae > Methylobacterium > Methylobacterium sp. Leaf87. The sequence goes on from NZ_LMMI01000001.1 coordinate 351,348, forward strand.
GGTGTGAGTGCCCCTCCGGGAGGTGTGAGCGCCCCTTCGGGAGGTGTGAGCGCCCCCCTGTCCGTGGACGGTCAGTTCATCAACGTCGCGAGCCTCGCCGGGGCCGTGGCCACCGTGCGGGCGCGCGCCGCCACGGGGCACGGCTTCACGTTCTTCACCCTCAACCTCGATCACCTCGTCAAGCTGCGCGACCATGCGGGCTTCCGTGACGCCTACCGCGCCGCCACGTTCGTCAGCGCGGACGGCTGGCCCGTGGCCCTCCTGGCCGGGCGCGGCGCGTCCCGCCGGGACCCGCCCCCCGTGCGGGTGACCACCGGCGCCGACCTCGTCGTTCCCTTGTGCGCCACGGCCGCCGCCGACGGCGTGCCCGTGTACCTGTTCGGCGCCACCGCAGAGAGCCTGGTCGAGGCCGCCGCCGTCCTGCGAATGGCGAGCCCGAACCTCGACATCCGCGGCTGGCACGCCCCGCCCTTCGGCTTCGATCCCCTGTCGCCGGCGGCCGACGCGGATGCCGACCGGATCGCGGCGTCGGGCGCGCGCCTCGTCTTCGTGGCCCTCGGTGCGCCGAAGCAGGAGCTGTTCGCGGCGCGCGCCGCGATGCGCCACCCGGGGCTCGGCCTCGTCTGCGTCGGCGCGGCCCTCGATTTCCTCTCCGGCGCCCAGGTACGGGCGCCGCGCCTCGTCAGGACGGCGCGCCTCGAATGGCTGTGGCGGCTGGCGCATGCCCCGAAGGCCCTGACCGGACGCTACGCGCGCTGCGCCGCCCTGCTCTTCAGCCTCACCACCCTCGAGCCGGCCCTGCGGAGGCTCGGCCTCGGCCACGGGCCTGACGACGGCCCGGACCCGACCGGCCCACCGTGCCACAGCCTGTGCATCATCGACACGATGGACCCGCGCAGTGCGGAGACCGGCCGTGTCGCGGGCTGGATCCACCGGATCCTGCGCCACCGCCCGGCGGATGTCTCGGTGCTGTTCGTCGGCACCGACGCCGTCGGCGACTGCGCCCTCGGCGTGGTCCGGCCCCTCGAACGCGACGGGCGGCCCTTCGACTTCCTCCCCGTCGCGCGCAGCCGGGGCGACGATGCGCCCGCGGGGCCGGGCCTCACCCTGCGGGTCGGGCTCGGCACCCTGCGCCATCGCCGGGCGATCCGGCGCGCCCTCGGGCCGGGCCCCGCCACCGCCGACCTGCACCGCTTCGGCCTCGCCCCCCTGGCGCGGCTCCTCGGCCTGCCCGCCATCCAGACGATCCACGGCGGCGACCGGGGGGAGGCCTCGGACCGGTCGTCCGGCTTCGTCCGCACCCTCGGCGAGCGCTTGGCCCTGCGCTGGGCCACCGCCATCGTGTGCGCGGACCCGGCCGTGGCCCGGCGCATGGCCGCGCGGTTTCCCGGGGACCTGCCGAAGGTCGAGCCCCTCGACGGCGCGGTCGAGCCATGCCTGCCCCGGGCCCACCCCTTCGCCTGCGACGACGGCGTGTTCCGCCTGTTCGCCGCCACCCCCGATGCCGGCGTGGACCCCACCCTGGTCGTCGCGACGGTCCTGGCCCTGCGCGCCCGCCTCGAAGGCCGGGTGGCGCTCCACCTCGTCGGCACCGGCGACCCGGACTCCTGGCCGGGTTTTGCGGCCATCCGCGACATCACATGGCGTCACGACGGGGCGGACGCGGACGGCATCGCCCGGATCCTGGCCCCGTGCCATGCCGGCCTCGCCGTCGCGTTCTCGCAGGACAGGCCAGGCCTGCTCCTCGCGGGACTCGCCGGCGGACGCCCCTTCGGGGCACTGCGCCCGGCCGGGTCGGAGGCCCTCGAAACGGTGGAGGCCCTCGTCGACGCCGGCACCGGCGGCTTCCTGGTGGAGCGCGGCGCCGATACCAGTGCCGCGGCGGACCGTCTGGCCGAGCGGTTCGTGCGGCTGTGGGACGCGATCCGCCAGGGGCGCGTCGACCCGGAGACGCTCCACGCCCGGGCCGCGTACCACGTGGTCGCGGGCCGGCTCGGCCGGCTGTTCGCCCGGCACCGCGCCGCCCAAGGCACCGCCCTCGCCGTGACCGCGGCCTGAGCCCGCGATGGCGCGCGCGATCGCCCGGACCGTCGGTGTTCGCCTCGACGGGCATGCGCCGCGCCGCTGGCACCTGCGCCTCCTCGACGCCCTCGCGGCCCTGCCGGGGCTCGACCTCTCCGTCTCCCGCGCGCCGGGACCGGGCGGCCTGCCGGACAACGCCGCCCTGCTGTTCGCCGTCGAGGCCCGCCTTCGGCGCCTGCCCGGCGGCGGCCCCGCCGCGCCGGTTCCGCTCGCCGCCCTCGCGGCCTATCCGGATCTCGGGCCGACCGGCCTCGTCCTCGACCTCTGCGGCGACGTCGCCCCGGCACCGGGGCGCCGGATCTGGCGCCTGACCTTCGACGGGGCCTGCGGGGAAGCCGCCCTCCTCGCCGCGCTGCTGGCCGGGCGCGCGCCCGTCGCCGCCCTGAGGGAGACGGAGCGCGTCGTCGCCGCCGGGTGCCTCGGCACCGAATCCCTCACGGTGATGCGCACCGCGTTCGAGGACGGCCTCATTCGCACCGTCGACCTGATCCGCGCGGCGCTGATCGGCGAAGAGCTGGGCGAGAGCGGTTGCGCGCCCGGCGCGTCGCTCCGGATCCCCGAGCCGCCGGCTCCGACCGACCTGACCGTCGCCGCCATCGGGGCCCGCGCCGGCGGTCTCCTCGCCCGCGCGGTGGCGGGGCACCTGCATCGCCTGTGCTACCGGGCGCCGCATTGGCGCGTCGCCTGGCGCCCCCTCGCCGGCCCGGACCTCGTCGATCTGCGCCAGGTGCCGGGGGGCTGGCGCGACCTGCCCGACGACGGCCTGCGCTTCTACGCCGATCCGTTCCCCCTGGTGCATCGCGGCCGCACGATCCTGTTCCTCGAGGAATACCCCCACGCCACGGGAAAGGGCGTCGTCTCGGCCGTGGCCTTCGGCCCGGACGGCCCCGAGGGCGTGCCCGTTCGGGTGCTGGAGGAGGCCCACCACCTCTCCTACCCGTTCGTGTTCGAACGCGACGGCGCCCATTGGATGATCCCCGAGAGCGGGGACAACGGCACCGTCGACCTCTACCGGGCCACCGCGTTTCCCGGCGGCTGGGTCAAGCACGCGACCCTGATCTCCGGCGTGACCGCGAGCGACGCGACCCTCCTCGAGCGGGACGGGCGGTGGTGGCTGTTCGCCAGCGTTCGCGCGCACGGCCCCGGCGAGCCCCCGCGCGCGGCGCGGGGCGCCTATTCGGACGCGCTGCACCTGTGGTCGGCGCCGGATTTCCGCGGGCCGTGGACACCGCATCCGCGCAACCCCGTCCTCATCGATTTCGGGGCCGCGCGCCCGGCCGGCCGCATCGTCCTGCGCGACGGCGCCCTGATCCGCCCGGCGCAGGATTGCCGGCGCGGCTACGGCGAGGCCCTGTCGCTGGCCCGCATCGACCGCCTCGACATGGCGGGCTATGCCCAGACCGTGGAGACCACCCTGCGGGCCGGGGCGGGCTTTCCCGGCCACCGGTTCCACACCCTCAACCGCACCGACGACTTCGAATTCGTCGACGGATCGGGCGCCGCGCCGCGCCGCTGGTTCAGGCCCCGGTCGTCGTGAGTCCGGCCGGCCGCGCGCGGCCACGCCTCCCGGGTGTACGAAACACACGATAATTTAATCCGCCGCCCCGGAACCGAATTCGTCACCGCGGGATTTGCGAGCGCTGGTCAAGCTCGGCCTCACGCCGAACCGTGCCCCGCCCCCCCGACGAACTCACGACGTCCGCGACGTCAGGAAGGGCTCATCATGTCAGAGCCGCACACCTCCGGCGGCGCCGTCGTGCGCACGCCCTCGGCCCGATCCCTGCGCGGACTCGACGCCCTCAACTTCTTCCTCGCCGACGTGCGCGACGGCCTCGGGCCGTATCTCGCCATCTACCTCATCGCCGTGCGGGGGCCGGACCAGGGCTGGAACGAGGCCACCACCGGCCTGATCATGACCATCGCGGGCATCGCCGGCCTCATCGCGCAGACGCCGGCCGGCGCCCTCATCGACCGGACCAGCGCCAAGCGCGCCGTGGTCATCGCCGGGGCCATCGCGGTGACGGCGAGCTGCCTCCTCCTGCCGTTCATCTCGAACTTCTACCTCGTGGCCGCGACCCAGTCGGTGGCCGGCATCGCCGGGGCGATCTTCCCGCCGGCGCTCGCCGCCATCACGCTCGGCGTCGTCGGTCCGAAGATGTTCGCCAAGCGCATCGGCCGCAACGAGGGCTTCAACCACGCCGGCAACGCCGTCTCGGCGGCCATCGCGGGGGGCACGGCCTACTTCTTCGGCCCCATCGTGGTGTTCTGGCTCATGGCGATCCTGGCCTTCTGCAGCATCGGCGCCATGCTGATGGTGCCGGCCGACGCCATCGACGACGACCTCGCCCGCGGCCTCGACCACGGCGAGGGCAAAGCCAAGTCGAGCAAGGCCGAGGCCGCTGGCGAGGAGCCTTCGGGCTTCACCGCGCTCCTGAAGAACAAGTACCTCGTGCTGTTCGCGGTGTTGGCGGCCCTGTTCCACCTCTCCAACGCGGCGATGCTGACCTCCGTCGGCCAGCTGCTGACCAAGCTCTCGGGCAAGGACAACGCCACCTCGCTCATCGCCATCTGCATCGTGGCGGCGCAGCTCGTGATGGTGCCGGTGGCGGTGTTCGTCGGCGCCAAGGCCGACGCCATCGGCCGCAAGCCGATCTTTCTCGCCGCCTTCGGCGTGCTCGCGGTGCGCGGCGTGCTCTACACCCTGTCGGACAACCCGTTCTACCTCGTCGGCGTCCAGCTCCTCGACGGCATCGGGGCCGGCATCTACGGCGCCCTGTTCCCCCTCGTGGTCGCCGACCTGACCCGCGGCACCGGGCGGTTCAACGTCTCGCAGGGGGCGGTCGCCACGGCCCAGGGCCTGGGCGCCGCCCTCTCGGCGACGCTGGCCGGCGTCATCATCGTCTCGGCGGGCTATTCCACGGCCTTCCTGGCGCTGGCCGCCATCGCGGCCGCGGGCTTCGCCCTCTACCTCTTCGCCATGCCGGAGACCTACGGCTACGAGCCCGGCCGCCACGACGCCTCCGGCGGGGGCGCGGCGCCCGTGCCGGCCGCGGCGGTCTAGGCGGGTTTCCATGTCGGCCCGCGACGACCTCCTCGCCTTCGCGCATATCGGCGACCTGCACCTCACCGAAGCGGACGCGCCCAACGCCCGCGACTTCACCGCCATCGTGGACCAGATCAACGCCGCCGACGGGCTCGATTTCGTCTACCTGCCGGGCGACAACGCCGACAACGGCACGCCCGCGCAATACGCCCTCGTGCGCGCGGGCCTCGACCGGCTGCGTCTGCCGGTCCACGTGATCACCGGCGACCACGACGTCGAGGGCGGCAGCCTCGACGCGTTCCATGCCGGCCTCGACGCGCGGCCCCTGCCCTACGCCATCGACGTGTCGGGCCTCCGCTGCCTGTTCCTCGACATGAGCGGCCCCGGTTCCGGCGGACCCGACTTCCGCCTCGGCGAAGCGCAGCTCGCCTGGCTGGAGCACGAACTGGTGCAGGCCGATCGGGAAGCCCGCGACTGCGCCCTGTTCATGCACACCTACCCGGCCGACCTCGCGGGCGACGGCGAGGCGGAGCGCGTGGCGCACCTCGTCTCGAACGGGCGGGTCCGCCTCGTCGAGATGGGCCACACCCACTACAACGAGCTCGCCAACGACGGTCGAACGGTGTTCGCCGCCACCCGTTCGACCGGACAGATCGAAGAAGGCCCCGTGGGCTACGCCGTCGCCGCCATCGACCGGGGCGTGGTGAGCTGGCGCTTCAAGGACCTGGTCCGGCCCTGGCCCTTCGTCCTCGTCACCGCCCCGGCCGACCGCCGCCTCGCGCACGACGCGGCGCATCCCGAGCACATCGTCGGCGAGACCCTCGAGGTCCGCGCCCTCGTCCTCGGCGCGGCTCCCGTCGCCGCCTGCAGCGTCAGCGTCGACGGCGGTCCCTGGCAGGCGATGGTTCGGGCCGAGGGCGACCGGCGCTACCGGGCCCGCATCGCCTTCCCCCACCACGCCCGCCGCCTCGTGGTGCGGGCGGAGGACGCGGCCGGCGGCACGGACGAGGATGCCGTCGAGCCCGCCCGGGATGCGGCCGGCATCCCGGTCTCGAAGGGCCTCGGCAGCGATGCCGACGCCGTCGGCGCCTGGCCCGAGAAGGGGATCCTCGGCACGCAGCTCGGTCCCAACCGTAACGGCCGGCCCTGGTAGGCACCCGCCCGACCCCCACGCCGCCTCCCAGTGCCTCGACGGACCAGCCCGATCATGTTCGCTCTACCGATGACGCCCCATCTCGCCACCTGGATCATCGCCGGGCTCGCCACCCTCGGGGTGATCGTGCGTCCGTTCGCGTGGCCCGAGGCCGTCTGGGCGGTGCTGGGGGCCGCCGCCCTCGTGCTGCTCGGCCTGATCTCGCCTGAGACCGCCTGGGAGGGCGTGCGCAAGGGCACCGACGTCTACCTCTTCCTCGTCGGGATGATGCTGATCTCGGAGGTCGCCCGGCAGGAGGGACTGTTCGACTGGCTGGCGAGGATCGCGGTGCGGGCCGCCGGGGGTTCGGCCACCCGGCTGTTCCTCCTGGTCTACCTCGTCGGCACCGTGGTGACGGTGTTCCTTTCCAACGACGCCTGCGCGGTGGTGCTGACCCCGGCGGTCTACGCCGCCACCAAGGCGGCCCGGGTCGAGAACCCGCTGCCCTACCTGTTCATCTGCGCCTTCATCGCCAACGCGGCGAGCTTCGTCCTGCCGATCTCGAACCCGGCCAACCTCGTCGTCTACGCCACCCACATGCCGCCGCTGATGCAGTGGCTCGCCCGGTTCGCCCTGCCGTCGGCCCTGGCGATCCTCGCCACCTACGCGGTCCTGCGCCTGACCCAGAACGCGGCGCTCAAGGCGCAGACCGTGGCGCGGGACGTCGAGGCGGTGCGGCTGTCGGGCACCGGCAAGGTCGCGGGCGCCGGCATCGTCGCCACGGCGGGCGTCCTGCTCGCCGCCTCCGCCTACGGCCTGGAACTCGGCCTGCCGACCTTCTGCGCCGGCCTCGCCACCACCCTGGTGGTGCTGGCCATCAAGCGCGGCGGCGCCGTCGACGTGGTGAAGGACGTGTCGTGGAGCGTGCTGCCCCTGGTGGCCGGCCTGTTCATCCTCGTCGAATCCCTGGAAAAGACCGGCGTGCTGGCGATGATCGTCGCCTGGCTGAAGGCGGTGGCCGAGGCCTCGCCCGGACAGGCGGCCTGGGGCGGCGGCCTCTTCGTCGGCGTGCTGTCCAACGTCGTCAACAACCTGCCCGCCGGCCTCATCGCGGGGGCTGCGGTCCAGGCGGCGGACGTGTCCGAGCGGATCGCCGGCGCCATCCTCATCGGCATCGACATCGGCCCGAACCTCTCCGTCACGGGGTCGCTCGCCACCATCCTGTGGCTCACCGCCATCCGCCGCGAGGGCCAGGACGTGAGCTTCTGGCGCTTCCTCAAGCTCGGCCTGCTGGTGATGCCGCCGGCCCTGATCCTGGCGCTCGCGGGCCTCCTGCTCGTCTGATGGCCTGCGTCCTGTGGGACGGCCTCGGCTCGTCCGACCGCCTTCCGCTTCCTCGAACTCCCGCCCCAAGGCCGCCCGTGAACCCCGCCCTCCTCTATCCCTTCATCCTCGTCGCGGGCGTCCTCCAGGCGCTCGGCAATTCCATGAACGCGCAGCTGCGCGGCCGGCTGGTGAACCCGTGGCTCGCCGCCACGGTGTCGTTCCTGCCCATCGTGTTCGTGTTCGCGACCCTGTTCCTCGTGATGCCGACGCCGCTCCCGACCCTCGAGACCCTCGGTAAGATGCCCTGGTACGCGCCGCTCGGCGGCGTCGCCGGCGCGGTGGCGGTGTTCGGCGGCCTCGCCTTCATCGACAAGGTCGGGGCGGGCCCCTTCAACGGCCTGACGCTGACGGCCAACATCCTGGCGTCGCTGGCCATGGACGCGTTCGGGCTGTTCGGGCTCCAGGCCGGCGGGTTCAAGGTGATGCCTTGGCTCGGCGGGCTGCTGATGGCGGTGGGCGTCGTGTTCATCGCCCGCACCACGGCGGACAAGGAAGACGGCAAGGCCGAGGGGCACGGCCTCAACCCGAAGCTGCTCTATCCCTTCATCGTCGGCGCCGGCATCCTGCAGGCGGTGGGCGTCGTCTGGAACGCCGGGCTGCGCGGCGCCCTCGTGAACCCGTGGCTCGCCGCGACGGTGTCGTTCCTGCCCGTGGTGTTCGTGTTCGCCCTCGTCTTCCTGCTGCGGCCGACGCCGCTGCCGACCCGGGAGGACGTCGCCGGCGTGCGCTGGTGGATGCCGCTTGCCGGCATCACCGGCGCGGTGGCGGTGTTCGGCGGCCTGCTGTTCGTCGACAAGGTGGGGGCCGGCGCCTTCAACGGCCTGCTCATCACGGCGAATCTCCTGACCTCGGTGGCCCTCGATCATTTCGGCTGGGTCGGCATGCGCCAGGTCAAGGCCGGGCCGTCGCGGCTCGGCGGCGCCGCCCTGATGGTGGCGGGCATCGTCCTCATCTCACTGTTCTGACCGGGACGCCCCCGGTAGAGCGGCAGGCGCGGCCCGTGCCCGGCCGCGCCTGCCGCTCGACCAGGAAACGCGAAAGGGCGGGCGGATCACGCAGATTCGTCCTGTTTTCGTCGCCGAACGTGCGGTTTAAGTGCGGATAAGCACCGGGACCATTGGCCTTTTCCGGCCGCACCGTGCTAAACGGAACCATCCCGCCTGAAGCCGATCCGCGCGAAGGTGTGTGGACTAGCCCCTCCGCCGCGCGACCGTCGCCCATGCGCGGTCCATCCGGTGCGTGTCGTGGCCTCGACGGTCGCAGAGCCGCGCGCGTTCCTCGCGCTGCGGCCCGCCCTCGCAGCCGTGCGCGATCCTTCAGGAGGGGTCGAGGATAGGAATGCAATGAGCGACGAGACCGACGCCCGGACCCGATCCGAAGAGCGTGCCGAGCGGGCCGAGCGGATGGCCAAGGAAGGCGCCGAGGCCATGGCCGAGCATATCGCCTCCGTCAAAGCCGTCGACGAGCGCACCGTCAAACTGCGCGCCCTGCGCCTGGCCAAGGAAGCCGCGGACGCGGAAGCCAAGGCCGCGGCGGCCGCCGCCGCGCCGCCGAAGCGCAAGCGCTCGTCCTGAGACCCGCGTCGGAGGATCGACCCATGGCATTCGAGCGCTCCCGTCGTCCGAGCGACCCCCGTCAGGCGGCCGAGGCCGCCTTCAAGGCCGCGACCACCAAGTCCCCCGAGGCGGCGCCCGCCGCACCGGCCCGCCCCGCCCCGACGTCCCAGGCAGGCCCGGCCGTGCCGGGTGCGCGCGAGATGGTGACCCTGCGCCTCGACCGCGCCGTGCTGGAGCACTTCCAGAAGGACGGCCCCGGCTGGCAGGACCGCGTCAACGCCGCCCTCAAGGCCGCCGTCGGTCTCTGAGGGTTACCGTCGGCCTCTTAGGTTACCGTCGGCTTGTGAAGGCGGCCTTCGGCCTCTTTAGGCCGACGCCGGGCCCTGGCCGAACCCGCCGCGCTTCAACCGCATCACGACGCGGTCGAGGGTGCCGAGATAGGCCGAGCGGTCGCGGGCCGAGAACGGCTTCGGGCCGCCCGTGATGGCGCCGGCCTCGCGCAGATCCTGCATCAGGTTGCGGGTGGCGAGCGCCATGCCGACGGAGTTCTCGCTGAACGGCTTTCCCGTCGGCGCGATCACCTCGGCGCCGGCCTTCACGCACCGGGCGGCGAGCGGCACGTCGGCCGTGACCACGATGGCGCCGGGCCTCGCCCGCTCGGCGATCCAGTCGTCGGCGGCGTCGAACTTGTCGCTCACCACCACGCGCTCGATCCAGGGTTCCCGCGGCACCTGCAGGAAGCTGTTGGCGACCACCACCACGGTGAGGCCGTGGCGCCCCGCCACCCGGTAGGTCTCGTCCTTGACCGGGCAGGCATCGGCATCGATGTAGACCACGATCGTGCGGGCCTCGTTCTCCGAAGTCCCGTTCTCCGAAGTTCCGTTCTTCGGGGCATCGTTCTCCGGCGCGTCGCTCATCGGGCCGCCACCGTGCGGCGGGGGAGGACGACCGGTTCCGTCCGCGTCACCGGCACGATGCGCTCCAGGGTCGAGACGTTCATGGGCTGGCCGCGTCCGCGCAGGGCGTGCGCCCCCAGGGACCGGGCGGCGATGCCGGCCGGCAGGTAGGGCAGGCGCGCCAGGAGATCGTCCGACACGAGGATCTCGGTGCCCAGCGGCCGGCACAGGGATTCGATGCGGGCGGTGACGTTCACGGCGTCGCCGAAATACGCGATCTTGTGGCGGTCGACACCGACTTCCGCCGTGACCACCGAGCCGCCGTGCAGCGCCGCCCGCAGGCGCGGCACCGTGCCGAATCGCGCCCGCCACGCCTCGGCCTCCGACTCGATCCGGTCCATCACATCGAACACGCAGGCGACGCAGCGCGCGTTCTTCAGGCCGCGCGCCATGGGCCAGGTGATCATCGCCATGTCGCCGATGTAGTCGTCCGTGGAACCGCTGTTGCGGCGCACGGGCTCGGCCATGGCGGCGAAGACGGCGCCGAGATAGGCCTGGGCCGTCAGGTCGCCGTGGGTCTCGGCGAACGCCGTCGAGCCGACGACGTCGAGGAACAGGAAGATGCGCTCCTCCCGCACCGGGCGGTGGTAGCGCCCGACGAGGAAGTTCACGAACACCTCGCCGCCGATGAGATCGCGCATGCGGATCACGAAGACGAGGAGCGCCGAGACGGCGAGGCTGTAGGCCAGCACCCGGGGGGTGATCTTGATCGCATGGGAGAGATCGTCGTCGGTGAGCCCGAGCGACCAGACCACGAGGCCGCCGAGGGCGATGCCGGCGGCGATCATGAGCACGTAGGCGAGTTCGGCGGCCGGCACGTAGAATTTCGCCGGCAACCGCCGCATCCGCACCTGGAGTCCGCCGAGGATCAGGCCCCGGTCGAAGGCCAGGGTGGTGGCGCCGACGCACAGGCCGTAGGCGAGCCCGGCGAGCGGCGTCGCGCCACCGGCGAACAGGACGTTGTAGAGCAGGCCCGCCCCGCCGCAGGCAACGAGGATGAGAACCCAGAACCAGCGGTGCTGCGGCAGCATCAGGCGTGATCCGGGATGCGGAAGGTGTGGCGGGATTCGGCGCGGGACGGGAACGGAGCGGCACTGCCCACGGGACATCCCTCGCGATGGTGCCGGCGCCACGCGGGCGGCGCTGTCGAAGCGGAACCGTACGCCCCCTGCACACCGTCGCATGATGGCGCCAGTATGGCCGCGCCGCCTCGGCTGCGTCGAATGCCGCCCGGCCGCGTTGGGAATGGACGCAACGGGGAAAGGTCGGGACGATGAGGCAACGCGGGTTCGGCGGCACGGGCCGCGACGTGGCGGTGATCGGCCAGGGCACCTGGCGCCTCGACGACGACGACCGCGCCCGGGCACTGGCCGCCCTTCGCGCCGGGCTCGATGCCGGCATGACCCATATCGACACCGCCGAGATGTACGGCGACGTCGAGCCCCTCGTCGCCGAAGCCATCGCGGGCCGGCGCGAGACCGTGTTCCTCGTCTCCAAGGTGCTGCCGTCGAACGCCTCGCGCGCCGGCACCATCGCGGCCTGCGAGCGCTCTCTCCAGCGGCTCGGCACCGACCGCCTCGACGGCTATCTCCTGCACTGGCCGGGCTCCCACCCCCTGGAGGAGACGATCGCGGGGTTCGAGACCCTGAAGGCGAGCGGCAAGATCCTGTCCTGGGGCCTGAGCAACTTCGACGTGGACGGCCTCGATGCGGTGCTGCACCTCGCGGGCCCCGGGGCCATCGCGTGCAACCAGGTGCTGTATCACCTGCAGGAGCGCGCCATCGAACACGCCGTCGCGCCGTGGTGCCGGCGCAACGGCGTCGCCCTGGTGGCCTACTCGCCCTTCGGCAGCGGGGCTTTCCCCGATCCCGGCAGCCGGGGCGGCCGGGTGCTCGCCGGCATCGCCGAGGCCCACGCCACGACCCCGCATGCCGTGGCCCTCGCCTTCCTCACCCGCCACGACGGCGTCTTCGCCATCCCCAAGACCGCCTCGCGCGAGCGCGCCGTCGCCAACGCGACGGCCGGCGACCTCGTGCTCTCGGCCCCCGAGATCGCCGCCCTCGACGCCGCGTTCCCGCGCGGGCCCCGCCCGCGCCATCTGCCGATGCTGTAAGGTCGGTGGAGAAAGGGCGCATGGAATGCACCCCGGGGACGCCGGTTCTTCGCTATCGTGATCCCCATCGACAGGGTGCCGGACGCCCCCGCTACTCCCCGACCCCGAACAGCTTCTCGAGGAAGTTCCGGTCGTCCTGGCTCGGGCCGGCGCGACGCGGGGCGGCGGCGGCGACGCGCGGGGCGGGTTGGGGCTCGCCCAGCAGGGCGCCGAGGACGCCGCCCGGTCCCCCGGTGGCGCCCGTGGTGGCCGGGGCCTCGGCGGGGGCGCGGTTGCGCCAGCTCTTGGCACCGGGCAGCATCACCGGCGTCTGCCCCTTGAGCGCCGTGGTCATGTAGGCCTTCCAGACCTCGCCCGGCAGGTTGCCGCCCGAGACCTTCTTGGTCGACTCGCCGTCGTCGTTGCCGAGCCAGACCCCCGTCACCAGGGTGGCGGAGTACCCGACGAACCAGGCATCGCGAAAGTCCTGGCTGGTGCCGGTCTTGCCGGCGAGATCCCAGCCCGGCACCTCGGCTTTCTTCGCCGTGCCGGTCACGAAGGTCTCGTGCATCATGGCGTTCATCATCGAGACGGCGTTCGGCTCGATCACCCGGCCGAGGCCGCCGTCTTTCCGCTTGTAGAGAACCTTGCCGTCGGCCGCCTTCACGCTGGCGATGACGTACGGGATCACGCCCGTGCCGCCGTTGGCGAAGGTCGCGTAGGCACCCACGAGTTCCAGCGGCGTCACCTCCGAGGTGCCGAGCGCGATGGAGCCGTTGGCCTGGAGCGGCGACGCGATGCCGAGGCGCTGGGCCGTCTGCACCACGGTCCTCGGGCCGACCTCCTGGCCGAGGCGCACGGCGACGGTGTTGAGGGAGAGCGCCAGGGCGTCCCGCAGGGTCACGGGCCCGCGATAGTCCCGCGAATAGTTCTCGGGGTTCCAGCCCTTGATGTTGACCGGCGCGTCCTCCCGCACGGTGTCGGGGGTCAGGCCGTGCTCCAAAGCCGCGAGGTAGACGAACGGCTTGAAGGCCGAGCCCGGCTGGCGCTTGGCCGTGGTGGCGCGGTTGAACTGGCTCTGGGCGTAGTCCCGCCCGCCCACCAGGGCGCGGATCGCCCCATCCGGCCGCAGGGAGACCAGGGCGCCCTGGCCGACGTTGAACTTCGCGCCCTTGAGGTTGAGCTCGTCCACCAGGGCCTTCTCGCCCGCCGCCTGCAGGGTGGTGTCGACGGTGGTGGCGATCACGATGTCGGATTCGAACTTCGGCAGGAAGTCGTCGAGCACGTCCATGACGAGGTCGGCGACGTAATTGGCCGAACCGCCGCCCCGCGCGCCCGCCGGCCGGGCCGGTTGCGCCAGCGCCGCCTTCACGTCCGCGGACTTGGCGAACCCGAGATCCTCCATGGCGGCGAGCACCTGGGCGGCGCGGGCCTGGGCGGCGGGCAGGTTGCGGTTCGGCGCCAGTCGCGACGGCGCCTGGACGAGGCCGCCGAGCATCGCGGCCTCCGCCAGCGTCACGGCCTTGGCGGGCTTGCCGAAGTAGCGCTGCGCCGCCGCCTCGACGCCGTAGGCGCCGGCGCCGAAATAGACCCGGTTCAGGTAGAGCTCGAGGATCTCGTCCTTGGTGTATTTGTGCTCCAGCCACAGGGCCAGGATCGCCTCCTGGATCTTTCGCGAGGCCGAGCGCTCGGGGGTCAGGAACAGGTTCTTGGCGAGCTGCTGCGTCAGGGTCGAGCCGCCCTGCGACACGCCCCGGCGGGTGATGTTCTGGGCCATCGCCCGGGCGATGCCCACGGGATCGACGCCGAAATGCGCGTAGAAGCGCCGGTCCTCGATGGCGACGAACGCGCGCGGCAGGTACGGCGGCAATTCCTTGATGCCCACCACCCGGCCGCCGGTCTCGCCCCGGTTGGCGAGCAGCGAGCCGTCGCTCGCCAGGATCGCGATGTTGGGCGGGCGCTTGGGCACCGCCAGCTGGTCGATGGGGGGCAGCTGCGAAGCGTGGTAGGCCACGAGCCCGGCGATGCCGATGCAGGCCCACAGGCCGAGCACCACGCCCGCATAGACGAAGCGGCCGAGCAGCGAGCGCCGCCGGGCTTTTCGCGGGCGCGCCTTCGCGGGCGCCGCGGCGCGCTCCGGTGCCTCGGCGCGCCGTCCCTTGGTCTCGGTTGCCCGTCGTGCCACGCCGCCCCCTGCGCGATCGGCCCGCGACAGGCGCAGGTCGAGGCTGGCCGGGTCCGACGCGCGCCCCTCGGGCACGTCGAAGTTCGGCTCACCCCGCCCGTCGCGTCCGCGTCCCTTCGCCATGCGCCCCGCTTCAGTCCCGAACAATCCCACCCGTGGGCGTGCCCCGGTTCCGCACGGTAAATACGGCGGGTTTAAGGGTTCCTTAGCGCTGCCGGAATGGCGACGGTTGCCCCCTGGGTCCGCTCGGGCGTGCGGCGACGCGCCCGGTCCCCGAACCGGAACGGCCCGCCCTGCGCGCCGTTTTCCGTGTCCTTCCGGCCAGGACCCCGCGATGCTCAACCTCCTCGTCGCCGACGGCAACGACCGCGACGGCCGTGCCCGGCACACCGACGCCACCGGGTCGACCTCGGCCAAATCCTACGCGGCGATCCTCGGCGAGATCGCCCGGGCGCGCGGCGGGGCGGCCTGCACCTGTACGCTCGTCAGCCCAGCCGATGCCGATGCGGCCCTGCCCGAGGGCACGGAACTCTCCGCCTATTCCGGTCTCGTGATGACGGGCTCGACCCTCAAGCTCGCCGACGGCTCCCCGGCGGTGACCCGCCAGATCGACCTCATGCGGGCGGCCCTGGCCGCCGGCCTCCCGGCCTTCGGCTCGTGCTGGGGCATGCAGGTCGCCGCCGTGGCGACGGGGGGCGAGGCCGGCCCCAACCCGAAGGGCGGCGAGTACGGCTTCGCCCGCGACCTCGCGCCGACCCCGGCCGGGCGCGCCCACCCGCTGCTCGCCGGCCGGCCCGACCGCTTCGACGCCCCGGCGGTGCATGGCGACGCGGTGCTGCGGCTGCCCGCCCACGCCACCCTGCTCGCCAGCAACGCCTGCTCGATCCAGGCCATCGCCATCGCGCACGGGCCGGGCGTGTTCTGGGGCACCCAGTACCACCCCGAGACCGACCTCGACGTCCTCGGCATCATGCTGCGGATGAGCGCAGCGGAGATGATCGCGGACGGCCAGTACGCCGACGAGGCGGCGGTGGCGGCCTTCGCCGACGACCTCACCCGCCTCCACGCCGACCGCGCCGGGCACCCGGACCTCCTCGCCCGCCACCGCCTCGACGCGCAGATCCTGCAGGACGCCGACCGTCGCCGCGAGATCGGCAACTTCCTCGACCTGATCGCGATGCCCCGTCAGGCCGCCGCCTGAGGCGCCAGCCCCGACCGGACCGGTGCGCGCTCGGCCACGATGTGGAAGGCGGCCGGGCGGCGGAAGAGGAACGACAGCCGGGTGTGCCGGACCAGGCGCTCGAGGCCGAGGGGCACCAGCACGGCGACGAGGGTGACGACGAGGCTGGCCCAGCCCACATCGGTGATCGCCCCGGTCTTGACGATGAGGGTGCGGGTGAGCGCCATGGGCAGGAAGAACCCGAGATAGATGGCGATGGAGCGGCTGCCGCAAGCGCGCAGGGCCGCCGTCACCGGACCGCCGGCCAGGGTCAGGAGCGACGCGCCGGCCACGATGGCGAGCGCCCCGACGCCGCCCAGGACGAGGCTCAGGCCGGGCAGGCTCGCGAGGGTCGGGTGAGCGGTGCCGCCCGAGGGCGTGAAGACCAGCACGCCCTCGACCAGGGCCCAGAGCCCGAGACCGGCGAGGGCTGCGCGCGGATGGGCCCGCACCCGGGCGGCGAACCCGAAGATCCGCTCGGCGAACAAGTAGCCGACGACGAACCAGACGTAGCGCGAACAGAACTCCTCCAGGAGGTAACTCTCCGTGTGCACCGGCACGACCTGCAGGGCGGCGGCGGCCCCGAGGAGCAGGGGCCACGGCACCCGTCGCAGCAGCTTCGTCACCACGGAGAACACCGCCAGCAGGTAGATGAACCACAGGGTCGAGTACGGCTCCACGAGGGCCAGGGCGAGGTGCTGCGCGAAGGCGCCCGGACCCGCCCCCTCGGTGATGGCGCCGTACTTGGCGAGGGACTGGATCACCACCCACAGGAGGTAGAAGTAGGCGAAGTGCACCACCCGGCGGTCGGCGAACAGGCGCCAGTCCCGGTCGATCACCCGCCCGAGGAACAGGCCCGACAGCAGGAAGAAATCCGGGATGCGGAACGGTTTCGCGAAGGCCACCACGTGGTGGAGGAAGCCCTCGCTCACGAGTCCCGCCGCGGCCAGATCCGGCGGCGTCATGGCCTCCCCGGTGCCCAGGGTGGAATGCATCATCACCACGAGGACGATGCACAGCCCCTTGGCGACATCGACCCAGGCGAGCCGCCCGGCACCTGCCCCCTGCTCCATAGCCCCGCGCGCTCCCAGCAAATCGG
The DNA here is from genome assembly GCF_001422775.1 of Methylobacterium sp. Leaf87. Taxonomy (NCBI): domain Bacteria; kingdom Pseudomonadati; phylum Pseudomonadota; class Alphaproteobacteria; order Hyphomicrobiales; family Methylobacteriaceae; genus Methylobacterium; species Methylobacterium sp. Leaf87. The sequence continues at coordinate 368,098 of NZ_LMMI01000001.1, forward strand.
GTGCGATCCTCCCGCCGCATTCGTAAAGGCCCGGATACCGGCGGCGGCGACGCCTCTGGGCGCCTCGGATCGTGGCGAAGGCCGGGTTAAGGGAATCCCCGAAACCCGGTCAGGACGGTTCGCGCCGGGCGGACTTGCGGGTGCGGGTCAGGCGAGTGGCCGCGTGGAAATCATCGGGCTTCGTCCGCACCCAGGCGAGGAAGCGGACCATCTCGGGGTCCTGGCGCAGCGCCTCCGTGTCGGCGAGGCGCCGGGCGATCTCGGCCTCGCTGTAGCGGGCGTGGATCGCCGAATGGCAGATCTGGTGCAGGCGCACGGTGCCGGCCTTGGCCCCGCCCTTCAGCTTCGGCGTGAGGTGATGCAGGCTCGACTTGGCGCGGGGCGGGATCGGCCGCTCGCACAGGGGGCAGATCACCGGCGCGCGGACGGGCGGCCCGTGGGTGGAGGGATCGTCCGCCTGCCAGCGCCGTTCGCGTCGTCCCATATGCGTTCTCTCAAGGGGTCGCGGCGGCCATCGCGTGGCACGCGTCGCCGGGGATGAGCGGCTGAAACACGGCCCGCGCCGCCGCGTCGCGCGCGCCCAGGATCGAGACGTGATTGCCGGGGATCGCTTCGAGATGCCCGCGCGGGCCTGCGAGGGTCGCGAGGCGCCGGGCGAGCTTCACCGGGATCACCCCGTCCTGCAGGCCGTGCACCACGAAGACCGGGCCGGTGGTGTCCGCGATGCGCAGGTCCGAGCGGTAGGTGTCCCACAGGAACAGGCGCGGCACGAAGGGATAGCGCAGGCCGACGAGGTGATGGAGCGAATCGAACGGCGCTTCGAGGTAGAGGCCGAGATGGCGCGCGCGGGCCCCCACCGCCACCGCCACTGCGGCCCCGAGGGAGTGGCCGTGAAGCAGGATCGGCGCCCCCGGCGCCCGGTCCGCCACGGCCGCGTGGGCGGCGAGACCATCCATGACGAGGCCGTCCTCGCTCGGATGCCCGGTCGAGCCCGGATACCCCCGATACGCGATGGCGAGCACGCCCCAGCCCGCCCACGGCCCCTCGGTGAAGCGCTGTGCCAGGGGCTCGGGGGCCGAGGCGTTGCCGTGGAAGCTCAGCACCACGCCGCAGCCGGGGGCGGGCGGACGCCAGAACCCGATGAGGCGCTCCCCGTCCGGGGTCGTCAGGGTGAGGGCCGTGGTGCCCGGGGGCGCGAGGCGCGCCTCGGCCTCCGCCGGCCGAGGGAAGAACGCGCCCGGATAGATGAGGTGGCGCTGGAACACCGCCAGCACCCCCAGGATGGCGGCGCAGAGGCCGAGGCCGCCGAGGAGGACGCTGAGCAGGAGAAGTCGCATGGAAGTCCGGCGTGCCGGGTGGTGCGGCGGAGGAAGAAACTCCCTGCAAGGTGGGGACTGGACATCCCGGTGTCACCAGCGATGTTGCGTCGCGCGATGGCGGGGCGGATGAGTCACGGATCGCGGGCGGCGTGGGGAACGGAATGCAGCAGACCACGTCGCGGGACAGCCTCGGCCGGACCGGCCCCGGCGCCAGCGCCAATTTCCTCCTCATCGTGCTCCTGGTCAGCGGGCTCGGCTTCGCCATCGGCGTCGGCTGGATCGCCGGATCGGGCGCCGGGTTCGCCTTCGTGCTGTCGGGCTGGATCTTTAGCCTGTGCCTGCACGAGTTCGGCCACGCCTACGCGGCTTGGCGGGGCGGCGATGCCAGCGTCGAGGAGGCCGGCACCCTCACCCTCGATCCGCGCCGCTACGCCGATCCCGTCACCACCCTGGTGCTGCCGGTCCTATTCACGATCCTCGGCGGCATCGGCTTCCCCGGCGGGGCGGTCCGCATCGACCTGTCGGCCCTGCGCGGCCGCCTGTGGCCGAGCGCCGTCGCCCTCGCGGGACCGGCCATGACGGGCGCGGCGCTGCTCGGCTTCGTGCTGCTCTATCATCTGGCGAGCCCGGACTCGGACACCCTGCGGGCGGTACTCGCCGTCTCGGCCCTGTTCCAAGGGATGGCCCTCGTCCTCAACCTCGTGCCGATCCCGGGCCTCGACGGCTACGCCGCCGCGCGGCCGTGGGTGCCTGCCGCATGGCAGGCCGTGGGCGATGCGGGTGCCCGCCATGCCGGCCTCGTGCTGACGGTGCTGTTCCTGTTCTCCGGCGCCTTCAGCCGGCTTCTGTTCCGGACGAGCCTGCGGCTCACCACCTTGATGGGCGTCGACCCCGCCGACGTGGTGGCCGGATACCGCCTGATCCGCCTGTGGTGAGGCGGGCCCACCACCGTCCGCGTGCCGCGCGCGCGCGGGTTTCGTGCTAAGGCGGCGTCCCTGTCCGGAGGCGATCCCGCCCGGTGGAGACCGTGATGGCCCTCAAGACGACGTTCCTGGTCCAGACCTTCGTGATCAAGCGCAAGCGCCTCGTGCCGGGCGACCGCGAGGTGGCGCCCACGGAGAGCGGCGCCCTCAAGAAGGCGGAGGCCATGGCGGGGCGCTTCCCCGGCACCGCCGCCATTCGGGTGGTGGCCGACGACGAGACCGGCGAACTCGAGAGCGCCGCCATCTTGGCCCAGTTCGGCGAGGTGCCGGACGACTTCGCGGAAAGCCTCCAGGGCTCCTGAAACGCGGGTTCCTGAAACGCGGGCTTCTTCGTTCGATCGTGCATCACCTACGGGCAGGCGTGACGCTGGCCGTCATTGCCGAGATAGGTGCCCGACTGGCGGTCGTAGGACCGGAAGCGACGGACGCAGTAGGCGTCGTCCCGCTGATGGGCGACTTCTGTCTCGACGGCGTAGCCGGCCGGCGCATAGCCGCCGCCATAGGCACCGTAGCCACCACCGTAATAGGCCGGGGCGTAGCCGCCACCGTAGTAATCGTCGCCATAGAAGCCGCTGCCGAGGCCGTAGCCGATACCGGCTCCGGCGAGCCCTAGGCCGACCCCGAGGCCGAGACCGCCGTAGCCGCGGCGGTAGCCGTAGCCGCGCCCGCCCCGGTAATCGGCGAACCCGCCGCGATAGCCACCCCGGTTGAACCCGCCGACGCCGCCACGATACCCGCCAAGCGCCGCGCCGCCGCCGAACCCGGCCGCCGTGGCGCCGAGACCACGGCCGCCGCCGAAGCCGCGCCCCGCGAAGCCCTGACCGCCGCCGAACCCGCGCCCGGCTAGGCCCTGGCCGCCGAAGCCGCCGCGCCCACCGCCCATCATGCCGCCGCGGAACCCACCACCGCCCGCGAAGCCGCCGCCGCCGAAGCCACGGCCGCCCCCGCCGAAGCCGCCCATATGGCCACCGCCGCCGCGAAATCCGCCCCCGCCGCGCGCGTCGGCCTGGGCGGGAATGAGAATGAGAGCCCCGACCATGGCGGCCGATGCGAGGAGAATGCGATTCATGGTGATGATCCGCGTTGCAGCGCCGGTCCGGAACGGAGGCGCGTTTGGAGGATCAACGCTGCCGTCAACGCAAGGTTCGAACCGTGACCTTGGCGTTCGTTCCATCCGTCGACGGCTCGGTCCCGGACGGGGTCTGGGCTGACCCTGGGGTCCCAATGGAACTCCGCTCACGAAAATGCTACCTTGGGTTTATAATAGATGGATTGATAAACCTTAAGTTATATATTTCTTGGGTGGACCGGCCGCAGAGACCGGGATCACAAGGACAAGCCCATGGACATCAAAGTCAATGATTCCGACTGGAACGGCCTGACGGGCGAAGAGCGGGACAAGATTCGTACGATCATCACTCAGATCTTCAAGCAGGATCATAATATCGTCGGAGACAAGACGCAGACCGCCGATGCGCAGCAGCTCGATTCGATCTTCTGTACGCTGGCCTGCAATGCCGCCCAGGGCCTGGCCGAATCGGCGTGCAACGCCATCCCGAATCCGACCGGGAAGCAGGTATGCCTGATCGCGGCGCAGCAGGCCGGCGACTTCTGCCGAAGCAAGTGCTGAAGACCATGGGCGCGACAGCCGCGCCGAACCGACTTTGACGACGCCGCCGAGTCGCAGGACTCGGCGGACCGACCGTGGCGGGACTTTCGGCGGAACCGCCCGTGTACGGCTGCGGCGATTGACAAATCGGGCGCAGGCGTCGAACCTGGAACGATTCCGAGGGGGGCTCCGAGACCGGGAGCTGAGATTGGGCGCGACGCCCTGACCCTTGAACCTGATCCGGTTCGTACCGGCGGAGGGACGGGAATGCTTTCGCCGCGCCATTGCGTGGTGTCCCCCACCCAATGCTGTTCCTAACGAATCCGGGTCGCCTCCCACGCCAGGAGCACGCCCGATGAACAAGCCCGTTTTGCCCCAGGATCTCCCCCACGATCTTCCGCAAGGTCTTCCCAAAGGCTCGCCCCAGGCGGTGACCACCGGCCCGATCATGGGGTCGCACAAGGTCTACGCGGCGGTGGCCGGGCATGACGACATCCGGGTGCCGTTCCGCGAGGTGACCCTGAGCGACCCGAAGGAGGCCCCCGTGCGGGTCTACGATCCGTCGGGCCCTTACACGCAGACGGACGCCAACATCGACCTCAACGCCGGCCTGCCGCTGATCCGCGATCCGTGGATCGCCAAGCGCGGCTACGCCACGGTGACGCCGCGCGCGGTCAAGCCCGAGGACAACGGCTTCGTGCCCGAGGACAAGCTCGTGGCCCCGTGTCCGGCGCAGCGCCTCATCCGCAAGGCCGGCCCCGGCCAGATGGTGACGCAGTACGAGTTCGCGAAGGCCGGGATCATCACGGAAGAGATGATCTACGTCGCCCACCGCGAGAACCTCGCCCGCGAGACGGTGCTGGAGGGCGCGCAGGCCGCGCTCAGCGACGGCAACAGCTTCGGCGCGGCGCTGCCGGCCTTCATCACCCCCGAATTCGTCCGCGAAGAGATCGCGCGCGGCCGGGCCATCATCCCGGCCAACATCAACCACCCCGAGGTGGAGCCGATGGCCATCGGCCGCAACTTCCTCGTCAAGATCAACGCCAACATCGGCAACTCGGCCGTCACCTCCTCGGCGGCGGAAGAGGTCGAGAAGCTGGTCTGGGCGACCCGCTGGGGCGCCGACACGGTGATGGACCTCTCGACGGGCCGCAACATCCACAACATCCGCTCGTGGATCGTGCGCAACTCGCCGGTCCCGATCGGCACGGTGCCGATCTACCAGGCCCTGGAGAAGGTCGGCGGCGATCCGCTGAAACTCGACTGGGAGGTGTTCAAGGATACCCTCATCGAGCAGGCCGAGCAGGGCATCGACTACTTCACCATCCACGCCGGGGTGCGCCTCGCCCACGTGCCGCTCACCGCGCGCCGCGTCACCGGCATCGTCAGCCGCGGCGGCTCGATCATGGCGCGCTGGTGCCTCGCCGGGCACCGCGAATCGTTCCTCTACGAGCGCTTCGACGAGATCTGCGACATCATGCGGGCCTACGACGTGTCGTTCTCGCTGGGCGACGGCCTGCGCCCCGGCTCCATCGCCGACGCCAACGATGCGGCCCAGTTCGCCGAACTCGAGACCCTCGGCGAGTTGACGAAAATCGCCTGGGACAAGGGCTGCCAGACCATGATCGAGGGCCCCGGCCACGTGCCGATGCACAAGATCAAGGTGAACATGGAAAAGCAGTTGGAGGAGTGCGGCGAGGCGCCGTTCTACACCCTCGGGCCCCTAACCACCGACATCGCGCCCGGCTACGACCACATCACGTCGGGCATCGGGGCGGCCATGATCGGCTGGTTCGGCTGCGCCATGCTCTGCTACGTCACGCCGAAGGAGCATCTCGGCCTGCCCAACCGCGACGACGTGAAGGAAGGCGTGATCACCTACAAGATCGCCGCCCACGCCGCCGACCTCGCCAAGGGCCATCCGGCGGCGCAACTGCGGGACGACGCCCTCTCCCGCGCCCGGTTCGACTTCCGCTGGGAGGACCAGTTCAACCTCTCCCTCGATCCCGACACGGCGCGCGCCTACCACGACGAGACCATGCCGAAGGACGCCCACAAGGTGGCGCACTTCTGCTCCATGTGCGGCCCGAAATTCTGCTCGATGAAGATCACGCAGGATCTCCGCGCCGAGGTGCTCGCCATGGAGGCGGCGGGCCAGGTTCTCGGCGAGGCCACCCCCATGAGCCAGGCCGAACGCGAGGCCGGCATGGCGGCGAAATCCGCCGAGTTCCAGGCCGAGGGCGGCAAGCTCTACGTGGACGCGGCGGAGTAGAGCGGAGGGGGCCGCTTCCATGCGCGGACGGTCCCGACCGGTCTTCACACTTGCGATGCGTGCGCCGTCTTCCCCTATGGGAAGGCGGCGCACGGAGTCTGCCCAGCCGACGACTGACCATTCTTGCATTCTCAGCGGGCTTCGGCCGGCATGTCTCGGATTTGGGACATGAGGAACGTCTCGGCCCGTCGCCAGGCCTCATCCGTATCGCCGCGGAAGTTGAGGTCTCGGGAGTAGATATCCCGGCCGGTGCGCGCATCGACGATACGGGCCCAGAGCTGCATGATCAGCGTGCTGCTCTTGTGGACGACACCGATGAAGATCGTTTCAGCTCCGTGTGCCTGAGCGACCTTCAAAAGACAGGCGGTTTCTTCGGATCGGCAATCCTGTCGGAGGCGATCGGCAGTGAGAACCGACGCCCGATACAGGCTAGACCGGGTCAGGTCGCCCGCGAGATGGTCGGCGAAGTTCACCAGCCGCTCAGCATGCTGCGAGGCTTGATCGGTCGGCTCAGCCGAGGTGTCGAGGAGCTTGATCGGCAGGACGACAAGAGTGGGCGGTGATGCCTCTGCCGCATGGGCAGGTGAACAGATGACGGCCGCGATCAGAAATCCAAACGCACCGATCGTCGTGAGGCTAATCCCGCACGAGCCTATCGTAACCTTCTTTGGCATCGTCGCGCTCCGAATGTTTCTGCAAGCTTCGAGAACCTCGCCCATCACGCGCCTGCGCCGGCTTGCGCCGCGAGGAGCGACTTGAACTCGGGGATTCCGAAAGTCGCTTGAACGGTCAGGTTCGCGGCGAGAATCTCGTAGATCGGCCCGTCAATCTCGCGATTCGTGAAATAGACGATCGCGTCTTGGTCGCCGCCGCCCTCGGTATGGGGCTCGCCCCCTGCCTGTCCCGCAACATAGCTGCCGACTGGACGGACCTCCTGAAGCGTCCCGTCTGGACGGTAGATCTTCAATTCGCCCTGCAGGACGAGCGTGCGATAGGCCGCGCCAAGACGATGCAGTAGGAGTCGCTCGTTTGCCTTGAACTTGAAAAGCAGATCGACGATCCGGGCTTTTTCGTCGACGCTCAGGATGTGATAGGCCGCATGTTCGAAGCCATCGATCGTCCGCCATGTGACGTGGCGGTCGCCGAATCCAAGTGTTGGCCTTGCAATTGTTGTCATGGTGTCCTCCCGTTGTGTCCTGATTGGTATCAAGTACAGGCGTCGTCCATGACCTCCGTTCACTCGGGACGACTGTGCTCGTTGGCATCTCCAGAACTACGCCGGTTCCACCAGTCCCTCTTGCCATTTGGTGCCAACGCATCGACCCTCACCGCGGGAGGCGCTTATGCCGGGGTACGGCCTGACCAGGGCACGGACGATGGGACCGATCGCGGCGGCCGTGTCGGCGGCCGGCGGTTCGTTGGCGCGGGTGTTCGGTAAAGCCGGGATCCCGCTTACGCTCCTCGACACGCCCGACCGCCTGATCCTGCTGCGTGACCAACTCAAGCTGATCGATGCGGCCATTCGTGAGATCGGTGATCCCGCCCTGCCGGCACGGCTCTCCTTAAGCACCGGCATCGCGGGGCTCGGGCCCATCGGAGTTCAGGTTCGTGCCGCCGAAACGCTTGGGGCGGCTCTGGCGCGGGTGGAGGTCGTCACACCGCTTCTCCTCCAGACCGCGACCTCGACGGGGCTGCGTCGGCAAGGAGCGAATGCCTTCTACGAGTATTCCGTCGCCGAACGGATCGAGAGCGGGCGTCAAGCGAACGAAATCCTCGCCCTCGGATATCTGTTGGGCACCGTGCGCCATTTCCTCGGACCAGCATGGCGGCCGGAGCACGCCGTGGTGACGGGAGCGACCTTGACCGGGCGAGCTCAGATCCAGGAGTTGTTCGGCTCGGAGGTCATTCTAGGGGCTCGGGCCGGTCTGATCTTTTCCTTGGACCAGCTGGACGCACCGAACCCGAAGCGTCACGATCCCGGCGTTCCGGCGACGGGCGAGGACGAGCCGATCGGCGATGACCTGGCGGCTTGCGTCGCACACTTGATCGAACTTGGCTTGGACGAAGCGCGCCCTTCCATCGACGGGATCGCGCGCCGCCTCGGCCTTTCCCGCCGTTCCCTGCAGCGTCGTTTGGACGATGCCGGGACACGCTATGCCGACATTCAACAACGCATCATGGCCCGCCGTGCCAAGACTCTGCTTGCTGAACCGGCGCTCCCCATTGGACGAATAGCCTGTGAACTCGGCTATACGGACGGCTCGCATTTCACGCGTGCATTTCTGGAATGGACCGGCATGACGCCAAGTCAATGGCGTCGCGATGTCCGTCTTCGGGGACCGGCCAAAAGCCTTTGAATGACACGGTCGAGGGGAAGGCGGATCGGCGACATGCACTCCTCTCGTTCGCGTTCGATCACCACCGAGATGCCTTGCAGCCCGACCGAGCCCGACGCGTCGGAGACTCGCACGCCGCCTGCGCCCTCCCCCTGGATCGCCGGCCTCGACGGGTGTCGCGGCGCCTGGGCCGGGGTGCTGCTCAACCTTGCCGACGGGCGCCATCGCGCCGCCCGGTTCGCAACCGTGGCCGACCTCGTCGACGCCCCCGAGGCGCCGGCCTTCGTCGGCATCGACATCCCCATCGGCCTGCCCGACCGGATCACGGATGGCGGGCGCGTCGCCGATCGGGCGGCGCGGGCCTATCTGGGCCAGGGGCGGGCGAGCGTGTTTCCGATGCCGCCGCGCGCGGCCGTCCATGCGCCCGATTACGAGACCGCCAAGGCCCTGTCGCGGGCGGGCAGCGACCCGCCCTTCGCACCCTCGATCCAGGGCTGGAACATCTTTCGGAGTGTGCGGGAGGTCGATGGCCTGCTCCGAGCGCGGCCCGATCTGTGCGACCGCCTGCACGAGGTCCATCCCGAGGTCGCGTTCCGGCGCCTCAACCGGGACCGGGCCCTTGCGGCTTCGAAGAAGACGCCGGACGGGCAGGCCGCGCGTCGGGCGCTGCTTCTCGGCGCCGGGCTGCCCGAGGCCCTGGTCGCGGCGCGCCCCGCCGGCATCGGCGCCGACGACCACCTCGACGCCCTCGCGGCCCTGGTGGTGGCCCGCGACCTCGCGTGTGGCCGCGCCGTACCGATGCCCGATCCGCCGGGGCGCGACGGGTTCGATCTCCCCATCGTGATCTGGGCGCCCGGCGACGTGTCGTAAAACACTAGCGTGCCGGCCATTTCACGCTAAATGACGGTCCTGACAGGTGAAAGCCGACGCGATCGAAGAAAATATCCTTGTCCGACGGATTAAAATATTTTTCTCGATGCTGGGATGCCGCACAATACTTCGGAATGACCCGATGACAGCACCGAGCTCCGCGCCCAGCGCACCCGACACCGTGCACCCGCCGGTTCGCGAGGTCGCCCGCGCCCTCGTGTTCGATCCGGCCGGGCGCCTGCTCCTCATCGCCTACGAGTCCGTCCGGCCCATCGATCCGGCGAAGCCCGACGACCGCACCTTCTGGTTCATGCCGGGGGGCGGCCTGGAGCCGGGCGAATCCCATGTCGAGGCCTGCCGGCGTGAACTCGAAGAGGAGATCGGCGTTGCCGATGCGCCCATCGGTCCGCAGGTCGCAGGCTGCGACGGGCCCTTCCACCTGTTCCGGACGTCGCGCGATGCCCGCGAGCGCTACTTCGTGGTGCGGCTGCCCGACGACCTCATCGACACCCGGCGCCTCGCCGAGACGGAGGACAACCCCGTCCTCGGCACGCGCTGGTGGACCCTCGACGAACTCGACGCGACGTCCGAGCGCATCGAACCCGCCGGGCTGGCACGCGTCGCGCGCGCCGTCCTGGGTGGCACCCTTCCCGCAACGCCCGTGGCCCTGAACTGGCACGGCACCCGATGAAAGGCCGATCCGAGATGACCACCCCCCGTACCGGTACGTTCCCCGAGAAGCTCAAGGAAGGCTACCAGTCCTTCGTCGAACGCCGCCTTCCCGACGAGGCCAAGCGCTATTCCGGCCTCGCCAAGTCGCAATCCCCCGAAGTCCTCCTCATCGGTTGCTGCGACAGCCGCGTCTCGCCCGAAGTGATCTTCGACGCGGGTCCGGGTGAACTGTTCGTGATCCGCAACGTCGCCAACCTCGTGCCCCCCTGCGAGGAGCAGGGCGGCGAGTTCCACGGCACGTCGGCGGCCATCGAGTTCGCCGTGCAGGGCCTGGAAGTGAAGCACATCGTCGTGATGGGTCACGCCACCTGCGGCGGCATCAAGGCCTTCGCCAGCCCGTCGAACCCCCTGTCGGACGGCGACTTCATCGGCAAATGGGTGTCCCTCGTGAAGTCGGCCGCCGAGAACGTCGAGGACCAGAACGGGCCGGACTACCTCACCCGCCTCGAATACGCGATGGTCGGCGAGAGCTTGAAGAACCTCATGACCTTCCCGTTCGTCCGCGAACGCGTCGAGGCCGGCACGCTGACACTGCACGGCGCCCACTTCGGCATCGAGCGCGGCGAACTCCTCGTGCGCGATCCCGAGACCGGCGACTTCCGGCCCGCCGTCGACATGGCCGGCAAATCCATTAGCCAGACCGCGCTGATCAACTGCCAGGAGGCGTAGGACGCACGCCTCACCCGACGCAATCGGGGATGCACGATGTGGAAGGGTGGCCCGCGGGGCCTTCGCATTCGAAGGGCCGCCGAGTCACCCTATTCTCATGAATGCATCCCGCTCGGGGGGATCGCGCAACTGCGCCGAACCGGGTGACCACCGTCGCCGCGCCGAACAGGAAAAGCGCTGTCCTCGGGAAAGGCCGTCCATCAGCCACGAAAAAGGGATGCCGGGCTTTCGCGCGGCATCCCTTTTTCGTGTATGCCCCGGGCGTTCCGCCCGGGGGACCATGCGACCGTGCGGCTCAGCGCGCGCCGGGCAGACGGCGGGCCTCCTGGTAATGGTGCTCCAGCACCGGCAGGGCCTGCTGGGCGTGGGCGCGCAGGGCCGGGTTCGGGCCGTTGGAGGCGTAGGACTGGTACATCCCGAGGGCCATTTCGTGCGACTTCACCTGCATCGAGCCGTAGAGGCGGTCGAAGCGCGGGCCGGCCGGGGTCTGCGACAGCTCGGCGAGCATCGCCTGCTGCTGCGGGTTCGGCTGGACCAGGGTGGTGCCGGCGGTGGTGTCGACATCGCCCACCATCGCGCCGGTCGCGGCACCGCGACGGGCGCCCGCGCCGAGGCCCTCGAGGCCGCCCACCGGACCACCCGCGAGGGTTCCGCCGACGACACCCGTCGCCGCACCCGTGGCCGCGCCGACGGCGCCGCCCGCGATGGCGAGCGGGGCGGTCACGAGACCGCCGAGGCCGTCGTTGCGAGCCATCACGTTGGCTTCACCGCCCGCCAGGGCGACGTTGGCGGCGCGGTGATCGCGCACGGCCTCCTTGGCGAAGCGGACGACCTGCGGATTGCGGCTCTTCGACAGGGCGATCTGGCTCGACTGCACCTCGAAGGCGTTGGACTGCATCGCGGCGAGGCGGAAATCGCCCATGTCCTGTGCGAAGGCGGGGGTCGCGAGGGCCGTCACCAGGACACCCAGGGCAATCGACTTGTTGATCATGATCATCCTCAATATGGCTGCAGCGACATACAAGAACGGACCCAGAGGCACTTGTGCCCGCACAGGTCCGTGACTGTCGCCTTCGGCGGGACAACGGGGGAAGACCTGATCCGTTCCAGGCTATCTTCGCGGCATGACGATCGTATCGGGTGCGATCCTTGGAATAGACCCGCGTGAAGCTTGGCGCGATCCAGGGCCTGCGCGCCTTCGCGGCCCTCCTCGTTGTGGTCCATCACGGGCAGGTCGAGGCGGCGGCCCTGGCCCTGCGCGCCGGGCTTCCCTTCGGCCCCAGCACCGGGCTGGCGTGGTCGGCGGGCGTCGACGTGTTCTTCGTGATCTCGGGCTTCATCATCGTCCACGCGAGCGCCCCCCTCTACGGGCGCCCGGGGGGACGAGCGCGCTTTCTCGCCCACCGGATCGCCCGACTGGTGCCGCTGTACTGGCTGGTGACGGCCCTCTACCTCGCCCTCGTCCTCACCGTGCCGGCGCTCCTCAACGGCGCGGATCCCCCCGCGCCCGGCTACGTCGCCGCCTCGTTCCTGTTCTGGCCGGCCCTGCGCCCGGACGGCATTCCCCAGCCCCTGTACGGCCTCGGCTGGACCCTGAACTGCGAGATGTTCTTCTACGCGGTCTTCGCCGTCGGCCTCGGCTGGGGCCGGGGCCGGGCGGTGCTGTGGCTCGCCCTCGCCCTCGCCGGCCTCGTCGCCCTCGGCCGCCTAGTGCCCGAACCGCCGACGCCGCTCGCGTTCTGGGGCAGCCCCATCGTCCTCGAATTCGCCCTCGGCGCCGGCCTCGGCCTCGCCCGCGCGCACGGCCTGCGTTTGCCCGATGCCGCCCGGCTGGCGCTCGCCGCCACCGGCCTCGCCGGCCTCGCCGTCGCGGGCGAGCCCGGCGAGGCCCTGCGGCCCCTCGCCTATGGCGGGCCGGCGCTCCTGCTGGTGGCCGCCGCCGCCCTCGGGCGCGAGCCGCCGCCGGGGCGCGGGACGCGGCTCGGTCCGGCGCTCGTCGCCCTGGGGGATGCGTCCTACGCCCTCTACCTGATCCATCCCTTCGTCCTGCGCGCCACCCGCGAGGCGATCACGCGGCTGGGTCTCGCGGCACTCGTCGGCCCGTGGGGGGCGCTCGGCCTCATGCTCGCCCTGTCGGTGGCCGCGTCCCTGGTGGTCGCCCGCTTCGTGGAGAGGCCCATGACCCGGGCCGTCCGGCACCGGCTCGACCCCGGGGCCGGTGCCGGAACCGTTCAAAAACCGTGTGACGGCCCGCCGGGCGGAGTTTGCCGCACGCCCAAATCGCATTAGCCTCCGGTGTCTCGCGCCATCGAAGACCCCGCTGCGAAGGCCCCGCCGCCATGAAGACGCTCCTGGTTCCCGTCGCCCTGCACGACAGCCTGCCCTCGGTGTTCGAGACGGCGATCCTCGCCGCCCGTCGCTTCGGCAGCCTCGTCGAGGGCGTGTCCCTGCGCCCGGCGCTCGCCGAATACGTCCCCGTCGACATGGTCGGCGGCATGACCTGGCTGCGCGACGAGGAGGCCGACAAGGCCGAGGCCGAGGCCGCGGGCGGGCGCTTCGTCACCTTCATGCAGCAGGCCGGCGTGCCGCTCATGGCCGACGGGCCCTGCACCCCGGCCGGCATCGGCGCGGCGGGCCCGCGCTACCGCTGGCGCCCGGACGTGCCGGCGGGCGACGCGTTCCTCGGCCAGTACGCGCGGCTGTTCACCGCCACCGTGGTCGGGCGCCCCGGCACCGACGACGGCGCGCCGCGCATGACCACCTTCGAGACCGCCCTGTTCGAGAGCGGGCGGCCGATCCTCCTCGCGCCCCCCATCGCCCCCGCGACCCTCGGCGACGCCATCCTCATCGCCTGGAACGGCTCCACCGAGACGGCGCGCGCCGTGGCCTTCGCCATGCCGTTCCTGCGCCAGGCGCAGCGCATCCGGGTGATCAGCGTCGAGGGCGGCACCGTGCCGGGGCCGACCGCCGAGGAGCTCGCCCGTGCGCTCGCCTGCGAGGGCATCGACGCCGATCACCGCGCCCATTCGGCCGGGCGGCGCACGCCCGGCGAGGTGTTCCTCGCGGAAGCCGAAACCTTCGGCTGCGACCTCCTCATCAAGGGCGCCTACACCCAGAGCCGCCTGCGTCAGATGATCTTCGGCGGCCCCACGAGCCACCTGCTGACCCATGCGGGCATCCCGATGCTGATGGCGCATTGACGGGGCCGGAGCCCGCGCCGGCCAAGCGTATCCATATCGCGCGCAATTGACTTGCGCACGATCCGGAGGCGGGGCAGGGTCGCGGCCGGAATCGGCCACCGGTCGATGGGAAAGGCTCCACATGATCAGAACCGTCCGTACCGCCGTACTCCTCGCCACGACGGGCCTCGCCCTGAGCCTTCCGGCCCGGGCGGAAGCGCCGGTGGTGCGCATCCGCGGCACCATCGCGTCGGTGACGGACAATGCCATCACCATCAAGCCGCGCGTCGGCGACGCCATTCTGGTCCGCCTCGGCGACGGCGTCCGGGTCGCGGGTGCGAGTGCGGCCAAGATCGCCGATATCCTGCCCGACAGCTATGTCGGCACCGCCGCGACGCCCCAGGCCGACGGCACCCTGAAGGCCCTCGAGGTCGCGGTGTTCGCGCCCAGCATGCGCGGCACCGGCGACGGCCACTACCCGTGGGATCTCGAGAAGGAGAACACCATGACCAACGGCGCCGTCGGCGCCGTGACGGGGACGACCAACCGCACCATCACGGTGACGTATGCGGGCGGACAGAAGGTTATCACCGTGCCGGACGACGTGCCCGTGGTGGCCCTGGCCCCCGCCGATGCCGGCCTGATCAAGCCGGGCGCCCGCGTCGTCGCCTTCACCCGCGCCGATGCCTCCGGCACGGCGGTCGCCGATCGCATGGTGGTGGGCCAGAACGGCACCGTTCCGCCCATGTGAGTCCGCCCATGTGAGGTCGGATCGACGTGAGGTCGGATCGAAGGCGGGCGCGCCGGTGGCGCGCCCGGATGTGAAGAAGAACCACAACAGGAGAGACACGCCATGATGAAGAGCCTGCTGACCGGCCTCGCCCTGACCCTGACGATGGCCGCCACCACCGCGCGCGCCGACGACATCGTGCGCTACCGCGGCACCCTGGAGAAGGTCGACGGATCGACCCTCACCATCAAGCCGCGCACGGGCGACTCGATCACCGTGACCTTCGCGAACGACACCAAGATCCTCGCCGCCACCACGGGCCAGCTCGCCGACATCAAGTCGGAGAGCTACATCGGCACCGCCGCGATCCCGCAGCCCGACGGCACGCAGAAAGCCCTGCAGGTGACGGTGTTCGCCTCCTCCCTGCGCGGCACCGCCGACGGCCACTACCCGTGGGATCTCGGCTCGAACTCCACCATGACCAACGGCGCGGTGGGCACCCTCTCGGGCACCGAGGGGCGCACCCTCCTGGTCAAGTACCAAGGCGGCGAGAAGAAGGTGACGGTGCCCGACGACGTGCCCGTGACCTTGGTCGACCCCGGCGAGAAGAGCATCCTGGTGCCCGGCTCCAAGCTCGTCGCCTTCACCAAGAAGGGCGCCGACGGCACCCTCTCGGCCCCGATCCTCATCGTCGGCCGCAACGGCACCGTGCCGTCCATGTGAGGCACCAACGTCGAACCCTCCCCCCTTTGCGGGGTAGGGACCTGCGCTCCGCGTCACCGAGCGCGGCCTGTCCTGTCGACCGAGCCCCCGATGACCCTGGTCCCCGAGCCCCCCGCCCGCGTCGTGGTGATCCACCCCCTCGTGGTGCGCCTCACCCACTGGATCAACGCGGTGGCGGTGTTCTGCATGCTGTTCAGCGGCTGGGCCATCTACAACGCGTCGCCGCTCTTCCCCTTCACCTTCCCGAAATGGGCGACCCTGGGGGGCTGGCTCGGCGGGGCCATCGCCTGGCACTTCGCCGCCATGTGGCTGTTCGCCCTGAACGGCCTCGTCTACCTCGCCTACGGGCTGGCGAGCCGGCACGTCGCTCGGACGTTCCTGCCCTTGAGCCCCGGCGCCGTGTGGCGCGACGCGAAAGCCGCGCTGACCTTCCGCCTCGCCCACCGGCTCGGGCAGTACAACGCCGTGCAGCGCCTCGCCTACGTGGTGGCGTTCCTGCTCGGCGCCCTCCTCCTCGCCTCGGGCCTCGCCCTGTGGAAGCCGGTGCAGTTCCAGGGGCTGGCCGCCCTGTTCGGTGGCTACGAATGGGCGCGCCGGGTGCATTTCGGGGCCATGGCGGGCCTCGTCGGCTTCATCGTCCTGCACCTCGCCCTGGTGCTGGTGGTGCCCAGCACCCTCCGGGCGATGATCACCGGCCGCGCCCGCGTGACCCCTTCGGAGACGCAAGCATGACCCGCGACCCCGAAACCGCCGCCCGCCTCAAGGCCCTGCGCGCCGACCTGCAGCCCGAGCTGGTGAAGCTGGAGCGCCGGGCACTCCTGCGCTCCGGCCTGTCGCTCGGCGCCCTCACGCTGCTCACGGGCTGCGACCTCTCCACGGGCTCCCACGGCAACGCCGCCGACCGGGTGCTGTGGGCCATGTCGAAGTTCAACGACCGGGTCCAGGGCTGGCTGTTCGACCCGACCAAGCTCGCGCCGACCTACCCGGCCGCGATGATCGATACCCCGTTCCGGTTCAACGCCTACTACCCGCCGGACAACATCCCCGAGGTCGAGGGCGCCGACTGGAAGCTCGAGGTGACCGGCCTCGTCGCCGACAAGACCCCCTGGACCCTGGAAAAGCTCCGTGCCCTGCCGCAGGAGAGCCAGATCACCCGCCACGTCTGCATCGAGGGCTGGAGCCAGATCGGCCAATGGAGCGGCGTGCCCCTGCGGGCGTTCCTGGAGCGGATCGGCGCAGATCTGACGGCGAAGTATGTCGGCTTCAAATGCGCCGACCGCTATTACGGCAGCCTCGACATGCCGAGCGCGCTCCACCCCCAGACCGTCCTGGCGCTCGATTTCGCCGGCAAGGAACTGAGCCCCGAATACGGCTACCCGTTGCGGGTGCGCGTGCCGACCAAGCTCGGGTTCAAGAGCCCGAAATACATCGCGAGCGTGTTCGTCACCAACGAGTATCCGGGCGGGTACTGGGAGGACCAGGGCTACAACTGGTTCAGCGGGATCTGACGCGTCCGCCGGGGCGGATGCCCGTCACGTCGTCCCGCCGGTCGCGGGCGGCGGGGCGAGGCGGTCGCTGAGCGACTGCTCGTACTGGATGAGGTCCTTGCAGCGCTTGAGCGCGCGGTAGAATTCGCGCGCGGCGATGAAGTTCTGGATGTCGTGGAGATAGGGCGCGGTGGTGGGCACCGCGTCCAGCAGGGCGTTGGCCTGCTGGACGAAGATGTCCTCGGCCTCCGGCGTCGGCTCGGCGAGGTACAGCACCGTCAGGGTGACGTAGAGGCGCTTGCAGGCCGTGTCGGCCTCGCTCTCCAGGATGATGTCGCTCTCGCGCAAAAAGTTCGTCACCGTCTCGATGACGAAGGAGGCGCGCCGCGATCCGTTGCGGATCGCCGTGCCGCCGATCAGCAGGCGCTCGAACGGCTTGAGCTCGATCTTGAGGGGCATGGCGTCTCACGAGCGGCAGGGTCTTGCCTCCTTCCTCGGCGATCATGGTTAACAAAGCCTGAAGACGCCGAGAAGCCGATCCGGCTAAACCTTTGATGGATCGACGGATTCGTCCAGCTCTATGGCATTCGACCGACCCGCGTCACGCCGTGTTCATCACAACATTTAACAGGATCGCAAGGGGGGCGTGGTTCTGTGGCGCTGTCTCCAAAAACGGAGACGCACCGATCAGAATGGATCGAAACCAATGTCCTCAGGCATCACCCTTTCGGCCGCGACCCGCCAGAACCTGCTCTCGCTGCAGGGCACCGCGGACCTTCTCTCGACCACCCAGAACCGCCTCTCGACGGGCAAGAAGGTCAATTCGGCCCTTGATTCGCCGGTCAACTTCTTTACCGCCCAGTCGCTGAACTCGCGTTCGTCCGGCCTGTCGAGCCTCCTCGACGGTATCGGCAACGGCATCCAGACCATCCAGGCCGCCAACAAGGGCATCACCAGCCTGACCAAGCTGACCGATCAGCTGAAGTCCACCGCTCAGCAGGCCCTGTCGGCCACGGCTGCGTTCACTGCCAAGGCGTCGCTTACCTCCACCACGCTCACGGGCGCCGTGGATTCGAACCTGCTCTCGACCGGCCCGACCCAGGCTGCCGGTGGAGCGCTAGGAACTGGAACCGCGACGGCAGGCGTGAAGACCGGCACCGTCGCCCTTGCGACCGCCGGCGCCATCACGACCGCGCTCGGTACCGGCAAGTTCCAGATCGATGGTGTCGACATTAGCATAAAGGACACCGGCACCTATACCGTCGCGGCCTTGGCAACTGAGATTTCGTCACAGTTGACGGCGGCGGGATCCACTGCATCTGTAGCGCCAAACGCTGGTAATAACCTTGTGGTCACCGGTTCGACAGATGGCGCCGCTGTTAGCATCGGTGGCACTGATGCGGCTACTCTTTTTGGCGCGAACCCCGCCACCACTATAGCCAACTCGTTTAAGCCTATTCAAGCGACCAAGGTTGCGGCCCTCGGCTTCGCCGATGGCGACACCTTCTCGGTAAATGGTTCGAACGTTACCGTCTCGAAGTCCGATACTTTGGCGACTCTTTCTGCGAAGGTTGTCGTCGCAACGAACGGTGAAGTGAAAGCTAGCTTCTCCGACACAAGTCGCCAGTTTACTTTTGAGGCCAAAGACGCCAAAACTTCGGTGAACCTGGGAAATGGCTCGACCGGAACGGCTCTTGTTGCCAACCTCGGCTACACCACGACCACGCAGTTTGCTTCGGGCAAGGGCAACGGCACCCCCTCGGCCCTGAACAACGATACGCTGACGGTCACCGTCGGCACGGGCACGACCGCCAAGACGGCTTCGTTGTCTTTCGGCACCGGCGCCGGGCAAATCTCGACCCTCGACCAGCTCAACGAGAAGCTCGGCACCGCGAACGCTCAGGCCACCATCGACGCGGCCGGCAAGATCTCGATCTCCACGACCAACGATTCCGGTTCGCAGGATCTGAGCGTCAGTGGCACGTCGACCGGAACCGGCAACACCTTCCTGTCTACGTCGTCGAAGGCCACCATCGGCGGCGACGGCCTCACCGCCCGCAACAAGCTCGTCACCGACTACAACAACCTCCTGACCCAGATCGATCAGCTCTCGAACGACTCGGGCTTCAACGGCGTCAACCTGCTGAAGGGCGACCAGCTCAAGGTCTCGTTCAACGAGGCGCAAAGCTCGTCGATTACCGTTCAGGGCAAGGCAACGAGCTCCGACACCCTCGGCCTCAAGGCCGTGACCAGCGACAGCTTCAAGGACAACGCCTCCATCAACGAGGTGTTCAGCTCGATCCGTTCGGCCGGTGACAGCCTCAAGTCGCAGGCCTCGACCTACGCCTCGAACCTCTCGGTAGTCCAGAACCGCCAAGACTTCTCGAAGAACCTGATCAGCGTCCTCGACACCGGTTCGGCCAACCTG
Organism: Methylobacterium sp. Leaf87; assembly: GCF_001422775.1. Lineage (NCBI taxonomy): Bacteria > Pseudomonadati > Pseudomonadota > Alphaproteobacteria > Hyphomicrobiales > Methylobacteriaceae > Methylobacterium > Methylobacterium sp. Leaf87. Next base: position 387,435 of record NZ_LMMI01000001.1, read on the forward strand.
ACGAACGCGGACCTCAACGAGGAAGCCGCCAACTCTCAGGCCCTGTCGACCCGCAACTCGCTTGCAATCTCGGCACTTGGCCTCGCCAACACGGCGCAGCAGGGCATCCTGCAGCTCCTCCGCTAAGCCAAACCCCGCCGGCCTTCGGGCCGGCGGTCCGGACGACGACGAAAGGCCGGGGCGGTGCGCCCCGGCCTTTTCGCGTTCGAGCACCGGCGTCGACGGAAAAGTCCGCCTACTCCACCGGCGATACCAGCACCTCGGGCAGCTGGAGATGGAGCGGGTCGTCCCGGGTGCCGAGGCCGCGCGCGGCGATCTCGGCCTGGGCGGCGTAGGCGGCGATGAGGCGGGGCCCGAGGTTCGGCACCTCGACCTTGCCCGAGGGGGCCCCCTCGGCGTTGCTGCCGGAGACGATGGTCAACCGCACGGGTCCGCCCACCGGCGCGTCGATGACGAGGCTGATGGCGCAGGCGACGGATTCGGACGTGGTGTCGAGGCACTCCGACACCACCTCGGCGACGATCATCCCGAGGGCGTTCGCCGTGCGCGGCTCGACGAGGCTGGTGCCGGTTCCGCCGATGGTGACGCCGATGCGCCCGGCGCGCCGCAGCTGGCCGAGGCCGGAGGCGAGGCGGTGGAGATAGTCGCGCAGGTCAATGGAGGCGATGTGGGGCGCCTCGTGCAGGTGCTGCTGCACCAGGGCGATGGCCCGCACCCGCTGGCCCAGGGCCTCGAAGCTGCCGCGGCAGGGGGGCGGCGCCGCCCGTCCGTAGAGGCCGATGAGGCTCACCATCACCTGCAGATTGTTGCGCACGCGGTGGTAGACCTCCGCGAGGAGCGCCTCCTTCTCCACGAGGGCGCGCTCGGAATGCTCCCGCGCCTCCTTGCGCTCGGTGATGTCGAAGCTCGTGCCGATGTAGCCCTCGAACGCGCCGTCGCGGTGGAGCGGGCGGCCGGTGTCGAGGAGCCAGCGATAGGCGCCGTCGTGGCGGCGCAGGCGAAACTCCACCGTGAACGGGTCCCGGGCGGCGAGCGCCGTCTCGAACACCGACGCGTGGGCGGCCTCGTCGTCCGGATGGAGGCCGCGGCGCCAGCCCCGGCCCCGCTCCTCGGCCGCGTCACGGCCGGTGAAGGCGAGCCAGGATTCGTTGTGGTGGACGGCGTGGCCCCGCGTGTCCGTGCGCCACATCATCAGAGGCACGAAATCCGCGAAGCGTCCGAAAGGGTCGCCCGCCACCGCGTGGCCCGGCCCTGCCTCGCTCAACGGGGTGTCCGCGGCCATGTTCGTCCCGATCTACCGTTTCACACTGGCCCCACCACGCGCCAGACGCCGGTCAACGTGCCGTCCCCCGCCCCGTTCCGATTCGCCCTGCGGGTTCGGCGGTTGTCCCCGTCGAACACGGGAAAGCCCCTGCAGATGCCCTTGCAAGAGAGGCCCTTGCAAGAGAGGCGCCGAACGGCAGGTCCGGCCCCGGGGGCCTCAGAGCATGCTGGGCAGGATGCGGTCCGGCGGGCGGTGGCCGTCCATGAAGATCTTGATGTTGATGATCACCTTCTCGCCCATGTCGGTGCGGCTCTCGTGGGTGGCCGAACCCATGTGCGGCAGCAGCACCACCTTGCCGGCGCGCGCGAGCTTGACGAGGCGGGGGCTGACGGCGGGCTCCTGCTCGAACACGTCGAGGCCGGCCCCCGAGACGTCGCCGGCCTCGATGAGGCGGGCCAGGGCCGATTCGTCGATCACCTCGCCGCGGGCGGTGTTGACCACGATGGCCTCGGGCTTGAGCAGCTTGAGGCGGCGGGCCGACAGGAGGTGGTAGGTCGCCGGCGTGTGCGGGCAGTTCACCGACACGATGTCGACGCGCGCCAGCATCTGGTCGAGGGATTCCCAGTAGGTCGCGTCGAGGTCGCGCTCGATGGTGCCCGGCACCCGGCGGCGGTTGTGATAGTGGATCTGCAGGCCGAACGCCTTGGCGCGGCGCGCCAGCGCCTGACCGATGCGGCCCATGCCGACGATGCCGAGGCGCTTGCCGGTGATGCGCCGGCCCAGCATCCACGTCGGCGACCAGCCCGAATCCCAGGCGTCGTCGGGAATGATGCGCGCGCCCTCGGTGACCCGCCGGGCCACCGCCAGGATCAGCGCCATGGTCATGTCGGCGGTGTCTTCCGTCAGCACCCCGGGGGTGTTGGTGACGGTGATGCCGCGTTCCAGAGCGGCGGCCACGTCGATGTGATCGACGCCGTTGCCGAAATTCGCGATGAGGCGCAGGTTCGGGCCGGCCTGGGCGAGGAGCCCCGAATCGATCTCGTCGGTCACCGTCGGCACGAGGACGTCGGCCTCGCGCAGGGCGGCCGCGAGGGCCTCGTGGCTCAGGGGTTTGTCGTCGGTGTTCGGACGGATCTCGAAGAGTTCGCGCATGCGCGTCTCCACCACCTCCGGGAGACGCCGGGTGATCACGACCAGCGGCTTGCGCTTGAGCGACTGCATGCACCCTCCTCGATGCGAGCGATCCCCGGCGCGCCCTGCTCGGGTCCGGTCGGGTCGGCTCGCCCATGTTCCGGCCCGGCACCGGCGTGGCGGCTTACCGCGCGTTAACCACGCATCGGCCAGAACCACGTATCGATCCGGACGGATAGACGCGACGGGGGTTGGAATGGGCGGCAACCCGCTCTCCAGCCCCGACGGCCTCTCTACCAGAGAGGCGACGGAACACAATGCGCGCCACGGCGGCCGGGGGCGTCGGCCCGGCCCCGTCCGCGCGGTTCGAGGACATGGACGATGGCGCCTGCCGAGACCCTTTTCAGAACGCTTTCCAACACGCCTGCCCGTGCTTTCGCCCCGGCCCTGCTCCTCGGGTTCGCACTCGCGGCCGGAAGCGCCAACGCGGCACCGCCGCCACCGCCCACGCCGGGCGCCGGCGTCGGTTCGAAGACCGGCCTGCCCCTGCCGCGCTACGCCAGTCTCAAGACCGACCGGGTGAACCTGCGGGAAGGCCCGTCGAAGGATCACCGCACCCTGTGGGTGTTCCAGCGCGCCGGCCTGCCCGTGGAGATCGTCGCCGAATTCGAGACCTGGCGCCGCATCCGCGACTCCGAGGGCACGGAGGGCTGGGTGTTGCATTCGCTGCTGTCGGGGCGGCGCACCTCCATCGTCACGGCGGCCAAAGCGGGCGCGAAAGGCGAGACCAGGCCCGAGACGCCCCTCTACGCCCGCGCCGACGATGCGTCCGGCGAGCAGGCCCGCCTCCAGGCCGGCGTCATCGGCAGCGTGAAGAGCTGCACCGGCGCGTGGTGCCGCGTCGTCGTCGCCCTGCCCCAGAAGGGCGGCGACGTCGACGGCTACGTCCGCCAGGAACGGCTGTGGGGGGTCTACCCCTACGAGAAGGTGGAGTAGGCCCAGCCGCGACCTACGGACAGCCAACGAAAAAGGCCCGGCGAACCGGGCCTTTTTCGTGAACGGGAAAGATGCCTGAAACCGATCAGGCCTTGCGGGCGACCGGACCGCGGCGGCGCAGGCGCACGATCACCTCGACGCCGGCGATCTCCATGCCCTCGGGGGCGTCGGGGAGCGAATCGACGGTGATGCCGCAATCGGGCATGTCGAGAACCTGACCCTCGTCCTCGAGGAAGAAATGGTGGTGCTCGCTCGGGTTGGTGTCGAAGTAAGCCTTCGACCCGTCGAGGGCGAGCTGGCGCAGGAGGCCGGCTTCGGTGAACTGGTGCAGGGTGTTGTAGACGGTCGCCAGCGACACCGGCACCTTGGCGCGCATCGCCTCGTCGTACAGCATTTCCGCCGTGAGGTGGCGGTCGCCGCGCCCGAACAGGAGCCAGCCGAGCGACAGGCGCTGGCGGGTCGGTCGCAGGCCGGCCCGGCGCAGGCGATCGCGCAGGTCGGAGAGCGGGCAGCCGCGCCGTCCGGCGACATCGCCCGACGGATTGGAGGTCCGTGCGTTCAGCATGGCCTGCAGCGGCAGCATGTTGGGAATCGCGGTGGCTGACATTTCACCCAAACTTCGGTCTTCGCAGAGTCGTTTATACGGAACCCGCGTCAGGGCCGCAACCCGAAGCCGCAGCGTTCGCTCCGCGCCGGCCAAGCTGTGGACGCATGACGGGCACGGGGCAGCCCGGAGCCGCCCTGACCCGAGCCCGGCTGCACGCGGGATCGCCCCGGGCCGGCGAAATCCGCATGGGGGACGCACGCACCTTTGAGGCGCTGTGACGCTGTGTTAACGAAGCGCCGCCTTCCTGCCCGGTCCGGCCTCGCGAGGCTGCGCGTCGCGCCCGGCGGACACCCCATCCTCGAGGACCGATCCCCTCATCATGTCTTCCGTCTCCGATCCCACCGCCCCCACCGGCACCCCGGCCCCCGCCCGGGCGACGCAGTACTCCTACGAGGACTTGCTGGCCTGCGGGCGCGGCGAGCTGTTCGGAGCCGGCAACGCCCAGCTGCCCCTGCCGCCGATGCTGATGTTCGACCGCATCGTCTCCATCGGCTCCGAGGGCGGCGCCCACGGCAAGGGCCACGTCCTGGCGGAATTCGACATCCGGCCGGACCTCTGGTTCTTCGGCTGCCACTTCAAGAACGATCCGGTGATGCCGGGCTGCCTCGGCCTCGACGCCCTGTGGCAGCTCGTCGGCTTTCACCTCGGCTGGCTCGGCGCCCCCGGACGCGGCCGTGCGCTCGGCGTCGGCGAGGTGAAGTTCACCGATCAGGTGCTCCCCACGGTCACCAAGGTGGTCTACGGCATCGACATCAAGCGGGTGCGCCTCGGCAAGCTCGTGCTCGGCATCGCCGACGGCTGGCTCGAAGCCGACGGCACCCGGATCTACGAGGCCAAGGACCTGCGCGTCGCCCTGTTTCAGGCGCAGGGCTCGGTCGCCGCGTGACGCCTTCCCGTTGAGATCGGGGCGGCCCCGTCTTAACTGACCATCAACAGGGTGCCGACCGAAGCACCGGCGGAGTAGAAGCGGTCCATGCGGCGTGTCGTGATCACCGGGATGGGCATCGTCTCGTCCATCGGCAACAACACCGACGAGGTCTTGGCCTCCCTGCGCGAGGCCAAGTCCGGCATCGGGCACTCGGCGTCCTATGCCGAGCACGGCTTCCGCAGCCAGGTCGAGGGTCGGCCGAGCCTCGACCCCGAAGGCGTGGTCGACCGCCGCGCCATGCGCTTCCACGGTGGCGGCACCGCCTGGAACCACGTCGCCATGGATCAGGCCATCCGCCAGTCCGGCCTCGAGCCGGGCGACATCTCCAACGACCGCACCGGCATCATCATGGGTTCGGGCGGCCCGTCGACGAAGGTGATCGTCGAATCCGCCGCCATCGCCCTCGACAAGGGCCCGAAGCGCGTCGGCCCGTTCGCGGTGCCCAAGGCCATGTCCTCCACCGCCTCGGCGACCCTGGCGACGTGGTTCAAGATCAAGGGCGTGAACTATTCCATCGCCTCGGCCTGCGCGACCTCGAACCATTGCATCGGCAACGCCGCCGAGATCATCCAGGGCGGCCGCCAGGACATCATCTTCGCGGGCGGTTGCGAGGACCTCGACTGGACCCTGTCGGTGCTGTTCGACGCCATGGGCGCCATGTCGTCGAAGTACAACGACACCCCGTCCCGGGCCTCGCGCGCCTACGACGTCAACCGCGACGGCTTCGTCATCGCGGGCGGGGCCGGCGTGCTGGTGCTGGAGGAATACGAGCACGCCAAGGCACGCGGCGCGACGATCTACGGCGAGATCGCCGGCTACGGCGCCACCTCGGACGGGCACGACATGGTCGCGCCGTCGGGCGAAGGTGCGGTGCGTTGCATGCAGCAGGCCATTGGCGGCCTGAAGGGCGCCCCCATCGACTACATCAACCCGCACGCCACGGCGACGCCGGTGGGAGACGCCAAGGAGATCGAGGCGATCCGCGAAGTCTTCGGGAAAGGCGAGGCCTGCCCGCCGATCTCGGCGACGAAATCGCTGACCGGCCACTCCATGGGTGCCACGGGCGTGCAGGAGGCGATCTACTCGCTCCTGATGATGAACAACGACTTCATCTGCGAGAGCGCGCATATCGACGAGATCGACCCGGCCTTCGCCGACATGCCGATCCTGCGCCAGCGCCGGGACGGGGCCAAGCTCGGCCACGTCCTGTCGAACTCCTTCGGCTTCGGCGGCACCAACGCCACCCTGGTGCTGAAGAACGTCGACGCCTGACACTTCGAAACCGGACTCCTGGAACTTCAGGAGTCCGACTGCGTTTTCCCTGCAACACGCAAGGACGAAACGCATGCTGTGGTTCACCCTGGGCACCGTCGGTGGATTGGCCGTCACCGGTCTGGCGGCCGTCTACGCCAAGCAGGCCCTGATCGATTGGGCGCGCGCCGACACCAACGGGTATTTCTAGCCGCGTTCGCTCGGCGCACGACGACCAAGCCTCATATTTTTCCGTGAGAGCCGCTTCCGTGACGACGGAATCGGCTCTTTGTCGTTGGGTGGCCGCGTTTTCCCCACGTTCGTCGGGTCCACCGGACCGCGAAACGCTCTAAGCTCCCGTGACAGGGATCAGAGCGACGGCCGGAACGGGCCACGCCCACGGGGAAACGCATGACGGGTTTGATGACGGGGAAGCGCGGCCTCATCATGGGGGTCGCCAACAATCACTCCATCGCCTGGGGGATCGCCTCCGCCTTGCACAAGCATGGCGCCGAACTGGCGTTCACCTATCAGGGCGAGGCCCTGGGCCGCCGGGTGGCTCCCTTGGCAGCCTCCCTCGGCTCGGACACCGTGATCCCGTGTGACGTCGAGGACATCGCCTCCGTCGACGCCGTGTTCGAGGCCCTGGACAAGCGGTTTCCCGAGGGCATCGATTTCGTCGTCCACGCCATCGGCTTCTCCGACAAGAACCAGCTCAAGGGCCGCTACGTCGACGTCACCACCCGCGAGAATTTTTCGCGGACCCTGACGATCTCGTGCTTCTCCTTCACGGAGATCGCCCAGCGCGCGGCCAAGCGCATGCCGCGCGGCGGGTCGCTCCTGACCTTGACCTATGGCGGCTCGACCCGGGTCATGCCGAACTACAACGTGATGGGTGTGGCCAAGGCCGCCCTGGAAGCCTCGGTGCGCTACCTCGCGGGCGATCTCGGGCCCGACGGGATCCGGGTCAACGCCCTCTCGGCCGGCCCGATGCGGACGCTCGCCGGCGCCGGCATCGCCGATGCCCGGCTGATGTTCAACCACCAGAAGGCCCACGCCCCGCTCCGCCGCACGGTGACCCAGGAGGAGGTCGGCGGCTCGGCCGTCTACCTGTTGTCGGACCTCTCCGGCGGCGTCACCGGCGAGGTCCACTTCGTCGATTCCGGCTACAACATCATTTCGATGCCGCGCCCCGACGTGCTCCAGGCCCAGGACGAGGCCGGCCTGATCGACGCCGTCTAGGCTCGGTTCGGCGGGAGGTCGCGGAACTCGGCCCCTGTCCCGCAAAGGGGGAGCAGGGGCGTGGTCCGGTCCCCCGCTCAGTCCTCTGCGTCGGACGGACGCTCGATGGTCGGGGCCGCCGGCAGCGTCACGACCGAGCGATGGGCCGCGGGCCGGATGAGATCGTCCGACGGGATCAGGGTGATGCTAGCCGAGACGAGACCCGCCATGGCGCGGAGCTCGTCGGTCTGGCGCGGGTCGCGGGCGACGGCGGATGCCTCACGCTCCAGGCGGACGTTGCAGGCCCGGGACGGCAGACCGCCGGAGGGCGTGCAGGCGTCGTGGCGGGCGCAGGCAGCGTCGAGGGCGTCGATGGGCGGCAGCGGCGCGTTGTTGCCGGGGCCGCAATAGTTGCCGTGGACCAGCAAGGGGCGGTCGAGGCCGGCGGCGGGCTGTGCCGTGGCGGGGGAGGCCAGGGTCGCGGGCAGGGCCAGCGCGGCCAGGAGTGCGAACGGAGCGGTACGGGAGAGGATCATGGAGCGTAGACCATAGGTTGAGCAAACCACCCCCTCAGGTGATCTGTTGCGGCGTCCGTCCTTCGAAGGACGCTACCCCGTCTCAAGTTTTCAGCCCTCCGTCGGTTCCGAGGCCGGGGGGTCGCCGTTCGCCACAGGTGAAATCGCGGGGGCCTTGCTCGGTCCGGTTGCGAGGGCGGCGCTCTCCTTCAGAGCAACGCCCGTCACCCCGCGCCGCAGGGCTTCGCGGACGAGCCAGACCAGGGTGTCGGCCGCCCGCTCCGGGGACAGGCCGCCCCGGCCGTGGATGTTGGAGATGCAGTTGCGCTCGGAATCGCGGCGGCCCGGCCGTGGCGCGTGGGTGAGATAGATCCCGAGGCTGTCGGCGACGCTGAGGCCCGGACGCTCGCCGATGAGGACGGCGCAGAGGCGCGCGCCGAGCGCCTGCCCGATGGGATCGCCGAGGGCGACGCGGGCTTGGCACGCCACCACGATGGGCCCCACCGACACCCCGTCGAGGCGGGCGAGGCAGGCCTGGACCAGGGGCGCGGCCTGGGCCTGCACCGCGATCGCCGACAGGCCGTCGCCCACCACGAAGACGAGATCGACCGGGCCCGCCCCGCCTCGGAGGGGCGTGTCGGGGTCGAGGATCCGGCCGAGGTCGGGCCGGCGCAGGTAGGTCGCCCGGTCGGGCGCGGCGCTGCGGACCTGCAAGACGGAATGGGGCTGCAACGCCGCCGCCAGGGCCTCGGTGTCGAGGGCGGCGTGGACGGCGTCGCGGGCCTTCGCGTGGGCGAGCTGGAAATCGAGGACCGCGTCCAACGGCATCGCGTCGCCCCGGCGCCCCAGCCCGATGCGGGCCGAGGTCGCCGCCCGCAGGGTCGCCCAGCGATCGCCGGCGGGGACGGGCGCGTCGTCGCTCACGCGACCCGGCTCGCGCGGTCCATGAGCCGGGCGAGGCTCGGATGCCGGGGTTCGAGTTCGCGGATGCCGCCCTCCGGCGTGGTCAGGCCCATGCGGTCCAGCCACGCCTCGAATTCGGGGGCCGCCCGGACGCCCAGGGTAGCGCGCAGGGTTAGCACGTCGTGGAACGACAGGCTCTGGTAGTTGAGCATGATGTCGTCGGAGCCCGGCACGGCGATGAGGAAGCTGCAGCCCGCCACCGTCAGCAGGGTCATCAGCCCGTCCATGTCGTCCTGGTCGGCCTCGGCGTGGTTGGTGTAGCAGACGTCGCAGCCCATCGGCAGGCCGAGCAGCTTGCCGCAGAAATGGTCTTCGAGGCCGGCGCGGGCGATCTGCTTGCCGTCGTAGAGGTATTCCGGGCCGATGAACCCCACCACGGTGTTGACGAGGAGGGGCCGGAAGGCACGCGCCACCGCGTAGGCGCGGGCCTCCACGGTCTGCTGATCGACGCCGTGATGGGCGTCGGCCGAGAGCGCCGCGCCCTGGCCGGTCTCGAAATACATCACGTGGTCGCCAACCGTGCCGCGCTTGAGGCCGCGCGCCGCGTCGTGGGCCTCGGTCAGCACCGCGAGATCGACCCCGAAGCCCCGGTTGGCGGCTTCCGTGCCCGCTACGGACTGGAACACGAGATCGACGGGCGCGCCGCGCTCCAGGATCGGCAGGGCATTGGTGACGTGGGTGAGCACGCAGGTCTGGGCGGGGATGTCGTAGTGCTGGCGCAGCTCGTCCAGCATCACCATCAAGTCGCGGGCGTTCTCGACGCTGTCTGTGGCCGGGTTGATGCCGATGCAGGCGTCGCCGACGCCGAACAGCAGGCCGTCGAGGACGGAGGCCGCGATGCCGCGCGGGTCGTCGGAGGGGTGGTTCGGCTGGAGCCGGGTGCCGAGGCGGCCGGGCAGGCCGAGGGTGGTGCGGAACGCCGTCACCACCCGGCACTTGCGCGCCACCACGATGAGGTCCTGCGCCCGCATGAGCTTCGAGACCGCCGCCACCATCTCGGGCGTCAGGCCCGGCGCCAGGGCGGCGAGGATCTCGGGCGTGGCCGCATGGGACAGGAGCCAGTCGCGAAAGCCCCCCACGGTGAGGTGCGCGATCGCGGCGAAGGCCGCCGCGTCGTGGGTGTCGAGGATGAGCCGGGTGACCTCGTCCGCCTCGTAGGGCACCAGGGCCTCGGCGAGGAACACGCGCAGCGGCAGGTCGGCGAGCACGCGCCGAGCGGCGATGCGCTGGGCATCGCTGGTGGCCGCCAACCCGGCCAGCTCGTCGCCCGAGCGCAGGGGCGAGGCGGCGGCGAGCACCTGCTTCAGGTCGGCGAAGGTGTGGCGCTCGCCGCCGAGATCGCACCGGTAGGCCATGGCCGTTTCCCCCGCGCCGAGACCGTACGAAGCCACAACCCGGGCGGGGTGTCGAGGTCGCCCGACGCGATCCCGTGCGTCCGGCGCGCGCGGCTTCAGGGCTGCGGGGCGGGCGCCGGCTCAACCGCTGGCTCCTGGCGCCGGGCCGCCTCGATTTCCTGGCGCCGGGCCGCTTCCTCGGCCTCGCGGGCGCGGGCCTGACGCGCGGCCTCGGCGGCACGCTCCGCGGCGGCCTTGAGGCGGGCCTGACGGGCGGCTTCCTCCGCCGCGAGCTTCTCGGCCAGCGCCTTCTCGGCGGTCAGCTTGTCCGCATAGGCCTTCTCGGCGGCGGCACGGGCCCGGTCCATCTCGACGCGGGCGCGGCGGCGCTGGCGCTCGGTCTGGTCGGCCTCCATCGCTTCGATGCTTTCGAGCTCGCGTTGCAGCACGAGGGTGGCGAGACCGTTGGTCGAAGGACCCGCATCGACCTGGCGTTCCGGGTTCGCCACCGGCCCGGAAAAGCCGAGCTGGATCGCCGGCGGTCCTGCGGTCCAGGCTTTCGGCGCCGACGCCGCCGTGAGGGTGCCGCGCGCGTCGAGGCGGCCAGTCCGCAGGTCGAGGCCGAGGGTGCCGTTCCAGCGCGCGGGCCCGAGATCGAGGGTCAGGGGGCCGCCCCGCAGGGTTCCGCCCACCAGGGTGACGGGCGTGGTGACGGGGCCGGGGGCGATGAGCGGCGCCTTTCCGAGTTCCTCCGTGACGAGGGCCTGGAGACGGCCTTCGCGCAAGGGGTCGTCCTCGGCGAGCGCCCGGTCGAGGGCACGGGTCAGGCCCATGGGGTCGGCGCCCGGCAGGGTCAGGTCCGCGAGGGTGAGGGCGCCGCTGCCCCCGAGGTTGTTGGCCAGGGCCGCGAGGGTCTCGCCCGAAGTGCCGAACCGCAGGGTCGCGCCGAGGCGCCCGGAGACCGGACCGGTGCCGACGAGGCCGGCGAGCCCCGCCTCGCTCAGGGTCCCCTCCCCCGCCACGGCGGCCGCGCCGCCCTGGCGCGACAGGGTGACGGCGCCCGTGAGCCGCCCGCCCGCCAGGGTGCCGGCGAGGTCGGTGAGGCCGAGGGTGCCGTCCTCCCAGCGCGCCGTGAGGGTGGTGCCGGTGGCGACGTGGCCGCGTCCGAGGTCGAGGCTGTCCACCGCGAGGGCGAGGTCGATGCGGGGGCGGACGGGCGGCGGGGCGGCAAAGCGCACGAACGCCGCGTCGGCACCGGCCTTCACCTCCGTGGGGATCACCAGGGCGGCGGCGAGCGCCGGCAGGGACAGGCGCCCGAGCTTGGCGCGCCCGGAGATCTGGCCCTCCGGCGCGATCCCGATCTCGGCCGAGACGGCGGTTCCGGCGAGCCGCCCGGTCACGCCCAGGCGGGCCTCGTCGCCGGCCCGCGACAGGGCGACGGTGAGGTCGGCCGGCAGGCCGATGGGAAGGGGCGCGGTACCGGAGACGAGGGGCACGAAGGGGGCGATGTCGGGGCTGCCGAGGCGGATCTCGCCGCTTCGCGCAGCGCCGTACCCGGCCCCGGCCTCGGGTCCGAGTAGGATCGGCCGGGTGGTGGCGAGGGTGAGGTCGGCCACCGTTCCCGTCACCGAGAGGACGAGCCCGGCGGCCTCGCCCTCGGGTCCGGCGGCGCGGGTGCCGGCGAGATGGAGACGGGCGGGCCGGGCCAGCGCCGGAAGGTCGGCACGGCCGAACCAGGTGGCGGCGGACGGGGCCGCCAGGGTGAGGTCGAGGCTCGCGATGCGGCCGGCGCGGCTCACGAGGTCGAGGTCGAGGCTGCCGCCCGCCGCCTGTCCCTTGGCGGTGGTACGCAGGGTGTCGGGGGCGCCCGCGTCGCGCTGCAGGGTCAGGTCGAGATCGAGGGCGCGGTCGCGAAACGCCGGGGGGACGAGCCGGCTTTCCGCGATCCACACCCGGTCGAGGAGGGCCATCAGCGGCGCGGCCACGGGGGCCGAGACGCGGCCGGCGATGCGCCCGGCCCCGTCGGCGTCGATCCGGCCGGACAGGCTGGCGTTGGCACCGGCGAGATCCGTCACGTCGAGGCTGTCGATGGCGAGACTGGCCCCGTCCGATTGGATGCTCGCCGCGATGGTGCCGTTGCCCGAGGCCACGCCCGCCGGGCCGTAGCGCACGTCGCGGGCCTGGAGCACGAGGCCGAAATCGTGGCCCTGGAGGTCGGCCAGGGCCCCGCTGAACGACGGCAGGGCGGCGATGTCGACGCCTTGCGCGGCAAGCTGCGCATCGACGCGCCCGCGGGCGCCGGGCTCGGCGGCGCGGTAGCGCGCGTTGCCGGTGATGCGCGCGGTGCCGAGGTCGAGGCGCAGATTGCGCAGAGACACGGAGAGCGGCGCGGCCGAGAGGTCGGCGGAGGCGACGATGGGGCGGCCGTCCATGAGGGCGACGCCCGGACCCTCCACGCCGAGCTTGCCGAGATAGCGCCCGAAGGCCTCCGAGGCCGGCGCGTCGAGACCGAGGCGCCCGGTGAAGCGGAGCCCCGGATCGGCGTCGATCTCGCCCGACGCGGTCAGGGCGGCGGCCCCCGGGGCGGTGACGGCGAACCGCTTCAGGAGGAGGCCGCCCGAGCGCTCGAAGGTGCCGGCCAGGGCGAGGTTCGACCAGTCGTCGAGGCCGAGCGACAGGCTGTCGACGGCGAGTTCGACATCGACGCTCACCGGCAGGCTGATCCCGGCCTTCGGCGGGCCCCGCGCGATGAGGGCCTGGCCCGCGGCCGAGAGCAGGAACGCGTCGAGGTCGAGGCGGCGGGCCCCGAGCGAGAGGGCGGCGCGGCCGTTGCGGGCATCGACGCGGCCGGAGCCCGACAGGCGCAGGGCGCGGCCACCCGGATCGATGTCGAGGTCGAGGGCCTTGAACCGCGCGGTGGTGCCCCGCGCCGTGAACGCACCGGCGAGCGACACCGGCAGGTAGGCGCCCGCCGCCTGGGCCGGCGGACCGATGACGAGGCGGGCCGTGCCCTCGGCCTGCGGGATCACGGCGCGCTCGCCCGGCCCCGCGGCCTCCGCGCCGGCCTCCGCGAGGGACAACTTCGCGTCGATCTCCGCATAGGGCTGGGTGTCGCCACCCGCCGAGAGCTTGACCGGAAGGACGCCCTCCGGCGTCGGCTCGCCCGTGGCGACCCGGAACGGCACGCCCCGGCTGGTGCCCTCCGCCCGCCACGGCCCGGTGAGGCGCGGGGCGGAGACCCGCACGCCTTCCGCGTAGATCTGGTCGGTGCGGCCCGTCGCCGGCACCTGGGTGGTGATGAGGAGCTGGCGGACCTGGAGGTCCTCGATGGCGAGGTCGCGGTCACCGAGCCCGCCCGTGAGATCGGCCGGCACCAGGATCGCCTCGCCCTCGGTGACGGGCAGGCGGATCTCGGCCCGCCCGATCCGGGTCTCGGTGAACCGCACGGCGCCGGTGATCAGCGGGGTGAGCGCCACCTCGGCCTTCACGAAATGGAGGTCGAGGGCGGGCCGGTTCGGTGCCTGCCCGAGGCGCAGGCGATCGAAGCGCAGGCGCGGCGAGGGCAGGAGCCGGACCTCGAGGCGGCCGGCGCTGCGGGCCGGCAAGCCGAGCGACCGGGACACCAGGCCGTCGATGAGGCTGCGCTGCCCCTCCCAGGCCACGAAGGGCGGGATCGCGAGGGCCGCGACGAGGAGGAGGACGATGAGTCCCGCCAGCGCGGTCAGGATGTCACGCACGCGCGTCTCGTTCCGCAGCGCCCCCGGAGGCGGGGCCGTACCACGGGATCCACGTCCCGTCCGAGGGGCGGCATACCACACCCGCCGGGCTTGTGCGTACCCGTGGCGGGTGCAGGCGCCCGCTCCCGACGCCGCCCCACCGGGACGCGGCGTCGGCGCCGGCGCGTCACAGCTTCAGGCGTTTGAACACCGGCTCGGGGATGGCGCGGATCACCATCATCACCAGGGCCCAGACCGGGCGGACATAGACCACGTCGCGCCGGGTCACCTCGGCGCCGCGAAACAGGGCGGCGGCGACCTCGGCGGCCTCTGCGGTCAACGGCTTCGGCAGCGGCATCCCCGCCGTCATCCGGGTGCGGACGAAACCGGGCTTGACCGTGAGCACGTGGACGCCGCGCGCGGCGAGGCGGTTGCGCAGGCCCGACAGGAAGGCGGTGAACCCGGCCTTGGCCGCGCCGTAGACGTAGTTCGACGCCCGCCCGCGCTCGCCCGCCACCGAGGAGACGCCCACCAGGGTGCCGGAGCCCCGCGCGGCGAAGTGTTCGGCGAACAGGCCGAGCAGCAGGGCCGGCCCCTCGAAGTTCGACCGCATCACAAGGGCGGCGTCCGCCAGATCGGACTGCGCCCGCGCCTGATCGCCGAGCAGCCCGACCACGCTCACCACCGTGTCGGGTAGGCGCGGCAGATCGCGGACGAAGGCCGGGAAGGCCGCCGTGTCGGTGATGTCGAGGGCGACGACGGGAACCGGGCGGCCCGTGCGCGCCGTGAGGTCGGCGGCGTTGCGGGCGGCGCCCGCCGCATCGCGGGCGGCCAGGATCACGTCCCATCCGGCCCCGGCATAGGCCAGGGCCGTGGCATGGCCGATGTCGGAGGTGGCGCCGACGAGGAGCATGGCTTTGTTGGCGGGAGAGCTTTGGGTCATGCGGCCTCGGACGGGCTGGACGGGGAAGTACGGCGGCCCGGCGGAACCCCGCTCACAGGCCGAGGCGCCGCGACAGGGCGGAGGCGATCCGGCCCTCGGCATCGATCTCCCGCCGCAGGGCGCGAAACCGCGTCGCGGCCGCGCCATAGCCCGCCTCGAAGGTGTCGCGGCTCTGGCGGGCGTCCTTGGCGAGGTAGAGCCGCCCGCCCGCCGCCCGCACGATGGCATCGAGGCTGTCAAGGAGGGCGCGGTTGGCGGGATTGGCCGGGAAATCGAGGGCGAGGGTGTAGCCGGGGAGCGGGAACGACATCAGCCCGCCCCCGGGTCCGAGGAGCTTCAGCACGGCGAGGAACGAGGGCGCCGCGTGGGAGACCTGGTCGAGGATCGCCGCGAGGGCGTCCCGGCTGCGCGCCTTCGGGATCACGCATTGGTGCTGCAGGAAGCCGCCCGCACCGTAGATGCGGTTCCAGTCGCGTATCCCGTCGAGGGGGAAGAAGTACGGCGCCCAGCCGACCAGGCGGTCCGGCCCAGCGCCGGCACGGCCGCGTGCGTAGTAGAGGGCGTTGAAGGCCCCGACGCTCCAGCGGTTGAGCGTCAGAGCCGGCAGATCGAACGGCACCGTCAGGGCGCCGCGCCGCGCCGGCGGCAGGTGCGGTGCATCGGGGGCCAAGTCCGCGAAGTCGGCCAGGGTGGCATGCTCGCCGCGATAGATCAGGGCCCGTCCCTGTGCCGACCCACGCGCGAGGCCGTCGATCCAGGCGACGGCGTAGGTCGAGCGGTCGGCGGCTTCCAGGGCCGCCAGGGCGGCGTCGAGGTCGGGCGCCGCGATGGTCCTCTGGCGGATCCAGCCGGTCTCGATCCGGCGCAGGATGAGGGTCGCGCGCAGGATCGTGCCCGTCAGCCCCATGCCGCCTATGGTGGCGGCGAACAGGTCCGAGCCCGGCTCGCAGGTGCGAGCCGTCCCGTCCGGCAGGGCCAGGGTGAGGTCGCGCAGGTGGGCGCCGAAACCCCCGGCGCCGTGGTGGTTCTTGCCGTGGACGTCGGCCGCGATGGCGCCCCCCACGGTGACGAAGCGCGTGCCCGGCACCACGGCGGGGAAGAATCCGCGCGGCAGGAAGGCGTCGACGATGTCGGCGAGCAGCACCCCGGCCTCGACGGCGAGGTGCCGGGTCTCCGGATCGAAGGCGATCATCCGGTCGAGCCCGCGGAGCGCCAGGGTGGTGGTGCAGCCGAGCGCGGCGTCGCCGTAGGCCCGTCCGTTGCCGCGGGCGATGAACCCGGTCTCGGCCCGGTGGATCGGCGCCACGTCGCCCGGTGCCCGCACGGCGAGGAGCCGCGTCGCCCGGCGCGGGGTGCGGCCCCAGCCCGCCAGCTCCTGCGTGCTCATGGGGCGCGCGGCCCGAACACGAAGCGACGGTCGAGGCCGTACTTCACCGTGTAGCCGAGGCCGAGTCCGACGAGGGCGCCCGCATACTTGGCCTGCGCGGTGCCCCAGATCGCGAAGAATCCGAACTCGAAGGCCCAGAACACCAGGGTGGTCGCCACGCTGAACAGGCCGTAGAGCGCGACCTTGCGGGCCTCTTCCGTATGGGTCCGCGAGGCGTCGAAGAACACAAGATGCTTGTCGAGGAGGTACTTGGCCACGAACCCGACGCCCGTGCCCATGACGAGGGAGGCCAGGAGCGGCGCCGCCGGGGCGATCCGGACGGTGGCTTCCTGCGCCAGCAGGTTGGCCGCCGTGGCCAGCACCGCGAAGCCGAGATAGCGCAGACCGAGGACGAAGGGCGCGGGGGCGACGGCGGCGGCGGCGCTCATATGGCGGCGAGCACCAGGGCGCCCACGGTCGCCGCCGCGATCAGGCTGACGCGGTCGCGCAGGGCGAAGACGATGGGATCGTCGTGCATCATCCGGCGATGGGCGAGGAGCAGCGCGCGCGAGATCCAGTACAGGATCACCGGTCCGACGCACCACAGCAGTTTGGGCCGCGAATACAGCTGAGTCACCGCGTCCGAAGACAGGTAGAGCGCCAGCACCACCACGGCATTGTAGCCGGAAGCCGCCGCCAGGGCGGCGACGATGGGCAGGTCGGAGAGTTCGTAATCGCGGTTGGCCGGGCTCGGCAGCCCGCGGTCGAGGCGCGCCGTCAGTTCGGTGTAGCGCTTGATCAGCGCCAGGGACATGAACATGAACAGCGCGAAGGCGAGCAGCCAATCGGACACCACGGCGCCGACGGCGACGGCGCCGCCCACCACCCGAACGGTGTAGAGCCCGGCCAGCGTCACCACGTCGATGAGCATCTTACGCTTGAGGACGAGGGAATACGCGAGGGTGAGGGCGAAGTAGCCGAGGATCACCCCGGCGAACGCCGTCGAGACGGCGAGGCTCACCCCGAGGGCCGCGGCGAGCAAGAGCGGCACCGCGCCCATGGCCGCCCGCAGGGGCACCCGGCCGTCGGCCAGGGCGCGGTGGCGCTTCGTCGGATGCGCCCGGTCGGCCTCGAGGTCGATGAGATCGTTGACGAGGTAGACGCTGGACGCGCAGAGGGAGAACGCCACGAAGGCGAGGAGCGCGGCGAGGAAAGCCGGCCCGTCGAAGCGATGGGCCATGAGTGCAGGAACGAACACCAGGGTGTTCTTGGCGTATTGGTGGACCCGCAGGAGCCGGGCCCAGATCCGCGCCCGCTGCGGCCATCCGGTC